>DATHDZ010000348.1:0-9621 GCA_035318785.1 Micropepsaceae bacterium | reverse complement strand
AGGACGGCGCCAAGCATGCGCCGGTGATGCTGCATCGCGCCGTGCTGGGCTCGATGGAGCGCTTCGTGGGCGTGTTGATCGAGCATTACGCCGGCAAATTCCCGCTCTGGCTTGCTCCCGTCCAGGCGGTCGTGGCGACGGTGGTCTCGGACGCCGATTCCTATGCGATGGAAGCCACAGAAGCGCTGAAGGCGGCCGGCATCCGGGTCGAGGCCGATCTTCGTAACGAAAAAATCAACTATAAGGTGCGCGAGCATTCCCTGGTCAAAGTGCCCTATTTGCTGGTCGCGGGGCGCAGGGAAGCGGAAAATCGCACCCTGACGGTGCGGAAACTGGGGACCGAGGCGCAAGAAAACCTTGCGTTAAGCGCCGCCGTTCATATGCTTAAGGCGGAAGCGGCACCCCCGGACCTCCGGTGACCGCCGCTTTCGTCATGCGCATGAAGCCAACCGGCCTCGCAACGCGCTTGCTCATTAGAGGGACGCCGCGCAAATCCTCATGGAAACCTCGTCGCGGCCTCCCTTACGACGAGCAATGCGTCGGGCCTTTTAAAGGGAGACAGTCATAATCAGGAAACCTGCCCAACAGACGCCGCCGTCCAAAGACGGTCCGCGCGTCAATGAAGAGATTACCTCGAGCACCATCCTCTTGATCGGTGCCGAGGGTGAAAAGATGGGCCCGATCGGACTCGACGAGGCCCTCGCAATGGCGGAGGAAAAAGGCTTCGACCTTGTCGAAGTTTCGCCGGGCGCAAAGCCTCCCGTGGTCAAGATGATGGACTACGGGAAATACAAATACGAACAGCAGAAGAAAGCCGCTGAAGCGCGCAAGCGTCAGAAGGTCATCGAGATCAAGGAGATCAAGATGCGCCCGACGATCGACGATCACGATTACGACGTGAAGATGCGCTCGATGAAGCGGTTTTTCGACGACGGGGACAAGGTCAAGGTGACATTGCGTTTCCGCGGCCGTGAGATGGCCCACCAGAATATCGGCATGGAGCTGCTCACGCGCATCCAGAAGGAAACCGACGGCTTCGCCAAGATCGAGCAATATCCCAGACTCGAAGGACGCCAGATGATGATGGTGCTGGCCCCGCGTTAGGGCGCCGGTTTCCCATCCAGGCAGCGCTGCAGCATCTCCGGATCGATATTGCCCCCGGACAGGACGATGGCGATCGTCTTTCCGCTCGCGTTGAACGCGCCGGAAAGGATGGCCGCGAGTGCGGCCGCGCCGCCGGGTTCGACCACGAGCTTGAGCTTCAACGCGGCAAAACCCACCGCTGCCATCAGGGCAGCATCGTCAACCGCGACGCCACCGGCGCCGCAAGCTTTCAGAACGGCGAACGGGATGATCCCCGGTGCCGGCGAGGTCAGCGCATCGGCGATGGTTTCGCGCGTGCCTGCGGCGGCGATCCGATCTCCCGCTTCCAGCGAGAGCCGCGCTCCATCATAACCCGACGGCTCGACCGTGAAGAGCCGTGTCGCGGGACTGGCGCCGCGCAAACCGAGCGCGACGCCCGAGGACAGACCGCCGCCGCTGCAGGGAACGAGAACTGCCTCGAGTGCGACTCCAAGCGCTGCCGCTTGGGCTGCGATTTCGAGCCCCACCGTGCCCTGCCCTGCCACGATGTGCGGATCATCGAAAGACGGCACCACGACCGCGCCCTTCTCCGCCGCGATGCGGTCTGCGATGGCTTCGCGCTTCTCACGCTTGCGGTCATAGGGAACGACCACCGCCCCGAGCCCACGCGTGCTTTCGGTTTTGATACGCGGCGCGTCCGCGGGCATGACGATTGTGGCGGGGATGCCGAGCAAAGCGGCCGCGGCCGCGACCCCCTGGGCGTGATTCCCCGAGGAGAATGCGACGACCCCGAGGCGCCGCTTGGCGGGCGAAAGCTGCACAAGCCGGTTATAGGCGCCGCGAAATTTGAACGAGCCTGTGCGCTGCAAGGTCTCGAGCTTGAGGAAAACGCGTCCGCCCAAGCGTTCCGAGAGGGCCGGGCTTTCCACAAAGGGAGTCGCGACTGCGACCCCAACGAGACGTTCCGCCGCCGCCGTCACATCCTCGAATTGGGGAATCGATTGAGACCCTGCACTCATCCGGGCATTGTAGCCTAGTGTCGTGGTTTCGAAGTTCGCTTTATTGTCGATATCGGGTTGTCAGCGAACTTCGAAGCCAAAGCGACACTAGAAGCAATAAATTGCTAGTGTCCTTGCGATTCCGAAATTCGCGAAAAGGCCGATATCGAAATGGGCGAATTTCGGAATCAGGACACTAGATGCGTCTTCCCATGATCGCCCTGTTCTTCGGATTGCTCTCGGCCGCCGCGCGCGCCGCGCCGGCCCCGCATGTCCTCGTCTCGATCAAGCCGCTCCATTCCATCGTGGCGGCGGTGATGAATGGGGCGGGCGCACCCGAGCTGTTGCTGACCGGGGCCGCCAGCCCTCATTCCTATGCCCTCAAGCCATCGGATGCCCGCAAGATCGCCCGCGCCGAGGTGATCTTCTGGACCGGGCCCGTGCTGGAGACCTTTCTCGTAACGCCGTTGACGAATCTCGCGCCGAGAGCCCGGATTGTCGCACTCGGCGATGCACAAGGGGTGACGCGCCTGCCGGCGCGGAAGGGGGGCGTGTGGGAGGCCGATGAGGATGACGACCATGCCGGTGGCATCGACGGTCATGTCTGGCTCGACCCGCGAAATGCGATCGCGATGGCGGACACCGTCGCGCGCACCCTTGCCGTCGCGGATCCCTCACATGCAGCGCTTTTCGCTGCCAATTCCGATTCATTCGCCCAGCGTGTGATGCGCCTCGATGCACAACTCGCCCGCAGCCTCGCGCCCGTTCGCGCCACTCCCTATCTCCTCTTCCATGATGCCTTTCATTATTTCGAAGCCCGCTACGGGCTCTCGCCGATGGGCGCGGTGACGGTCGCAGCCGACCGGCCTCCCGGCGTGCGGCGCGTGGAAATGTTGCGCGCGAGAATCAAAGCGGCGGGCCCGATCTGCGTCTTTTCCACGCCGCAATTCTCGCCGCGCCTATTGCCCGCTTTGACGGAAGGGTCGGCTGCGAAGAGCGCGGTGCTGGACGATCTCGGGGCGGACATCCCCCCTGGGCCAGGGCTTTACGAAGCGCTTCTTACCCGAATCGCCGGGTCGCTGCGGTCCTGCCTCACCCCCTGAAGTGCCGTACATAAAATCTTAGAATGCGTCGAAATATCCTTCCCGCCATCCGCCCGGTGAGGCTATATGGGGCGGCTGCGGCCGGGTCGTGTCCCTGCCGCTCCTCAATACGCAATTCGATTGTTCGTTTTCCCGCGGGAAGCGTCGCATGCTGAAAGCCTATCAGCAGCAGAACGGCGGCCTTAAAGCCGTGACCATTGGCGAGGACGATTCGGTCCCGCCAAATGCGATCTGGCTTGACCTGTTGAATCCCACGCTCGAAGAACGGCGCAAGGTCGACCGGACGCTCGGCTTGGAAATGCCGACACGCGCCGATATGGAAGAGATCGAGATCTCCAGCCGCCTGTATCAAGAGGACGGCACGCTCTTTATGACGGCCATCATCATGGCGCAGACGGACACCGATCTTCCCACCGCCGATGCGATCACTTTCGTTCAGACCCCGGACAGGCTGGTCACCATCCGCTATATCGATCCGCAGCCTTTCCGCACCTTCGCCTTGCGTTGCGAGCGCGCCGTGGTCAACGCCGGTCGCGCCGATCTCGTGCTGATGCAGCTTCTGGATGCCATCGTCGACCGCATGGCCGACATTCTGGAGAAGACCGGCGCGGACGTCGAAAATATTTCAGCGGACATCTTCTCGCCCACATCACACAAGATGGGGAAGCGCGACTTCCAGAGCATATTGCGCATGCTGGGCCAGAAGCACGGCCTCACTTCGAAGATGCGTGAGAGCCTGCTCACCATCATGCGGATGCTGACATTCCTCACCCAGTCGATGGACAACAAGCAACACAAGGATGTGCGCCCGCATCTGAAGACCCTGGTGCGCGACGTGCAGTCCCTGCAGGATCACGCGACGTTCGTGGCCACCAAGGTGAGCTATCTGCAGGACGGCACGTTGGGGCTCATCAACAACGAGCAGAACAACATCATCAAGATCATGTCGGTGGCGTCGATCGTGTTCCTGCCGCCGACCTTGTTCGCTTCGATCTGGGGCATGAACTTCCATCACATGCCGGAAATCGATGAGACCTGGGCCTATCCGGTGGCCCTGGTGATCATCATCATTTCCGGAATCCTGCCCTACGTTTATTTCAAGCGTCGCGGCTGGCTCTAACCCCATCCCAAGCAGAACTATCTCGCTCCGCCCGCATCGACCTTCCCGAGAAGGGAAGGTAATAGACTGCCGATGACCTCCAGTGATTCCTCCATCGCGCAAGCGGCCCGGGACCGACCCTTTCTGGGGATCGCCTGCAAAGTCGCGGCAACGCTTTTCTTCGCGTTGATGTTTGCTTCCATTCGATGGCTCGGCCCTTATTTTCCGATTGGGGAGATCGTCTTCTTCCGCAGCGTCTTGGGATTGCCCGTGATCGTCGTCGCGGCATTCCTTACCGGCGGTCCTTCGCTGCTTTCGACCCGAAGAATCGACAGCCACGCGTTGCGCTCGATCGCGGGCACGATCTCCATGTTCTGCAATTTCGCGGCTTATATCTTTCTGCCGCTCGCCGATGCCACGGCGATCGGATTCGCGGCTCCGCTGTTCGTCGTGATTCTTGCCGCTCTTGTGCTCGCGGAGCGGGTGCACGTCTATCGTTGGAGCGCGGTCGTGCTCGGCTTCATCGGCGTCCTGATCATTGCAGGCCCGGAGGGTGGCGTGTCGCGCGACGCTCTTTATGGCGCTTTCTTCGCGCTGACGGGGGCGGGCCTTACGGCGGTAGCCATGATCTTCCTGCGCCGCATGAGCGCCCATGAGCATTCCATCACCATCGCGTTCTACTTCATGTTGACGAGCGCGGCCGCCGCTTTGGTCACGGCGCTTTTCGGGTGGAACGTTCCGACCTGGCGCGAGGCGCTGGTGCTCATCTTCACCGGGCTCGCGGGCGGTGTTGGGCAGTTGTTCCTCAGCTTTTCCTATCGCTTCAGCGAGGCTTCGGCCCTGGCGCCCTTCGATTATGCGGCGATGATCTGGGCGGTGGCGTTGGGCTACTTCCTGTTCGGCGAATTGCCGGCGCCGCAGGTCTGGCTCGGCGGCACCATCGTGATCGCGGCAGGGCTGTTGATTTTGTGGCGCGAGCGTACCCTCGGACGCGAGCGGGCTCTGTTGCCGCCCGCCCTATAGGCGCTTGCCGAAAATGGCGAGGCCATCCCCCTCATCGTGCCAATCGGGGATTTCCGCGAACAAGCGATAGCCCTGCGCGAGATAGAACCCCCGCGCCGGTGCATAATCGGCCCGCGTCGAGGTCTCGGCGATCAGCATGACCCCACCCATTGCACGGACGGCCGCTTCGCTCGCCGCCTGCAGGCGCTTACCGAGGCCCGAGCGATGCGTGCGGGGATCGACCGCGATCCAATAGAGTTCCCAGCGCCGGACCGTGCCCTCGATCGGACCGAAGCAGGTGTAGCCGTCCAAGCCATGCGGACCGTCGGCGAACAGGAAATGGTAGCCCGAGGCCTTTGCTCCCTTGGCGAGATTCTCTTCGATGAGTTCGCGCGCGATTGCGACTTCGTCTTGGCTGAAGACGGCGGTCAGGCGCACCAGGCGTTCGATCGCGTCCACGTCAGCAGCCTGAGGCCGGTCGCGGAACACCTCAACCGTGGAGGGCTGCGCGTATGATGTCTTCGATGACGGACGCATAGGGAATGCCCACTTGTTCGCAAGCAGCCGCGACGCCCGCGTCGGGTTCCAGGCAGGGGTTGGGATTGATCTCCAGAATGAAAGGCTGGCCTTCGGCGTCGACGCGGAAATCCACCCGTGCATAGCCGCTAAGCCCGAACACCTCCCAGCACTGCTTCGACAATTGTTCGAGCGTGCGGTTCAAAGCGGGTTCGCGCTCGCGCCAATCGAAGACGCGCATCGTGTCGCTGTATTCCACGCAAGTCTCATCCCATTTGGCGGCGTAGCCGATGATCCGCGGCCGCCCTTCGACCCATTTGTCGAACATCATCTCCCCGATGGGGAGCACAAAGGGCGCGCCGTCTTGCTCGATGAGTGCGACGTTGAACTCGCGCCCCTCAATAAAGCGCTCCGCGAACCAGCGGCCGCCATAACGCGCGGCGGAGGCTTGCGCGCGCGCGGCGACGGCCTCGCGGCCGGTGACCACCGAATCGTCATCGAGTCCAAGCGAGGCATCCTCGGTGGCCGACTTCACGATCCAGCGGCCTTCTTTGATGTTCCGCCAATGCGGCGGCTCGGACCATGCGGGCGTGGGAAGCTCGGCACCGGTCATGATTCGCTTGGCCAGCACCTTGTCGCCGCACGCCGCGAGAGAAGCGGCGCTCCCTCCGGTGAAGGGGACACCCAATTGTTCGAGCATCGCAGGCGCGAGCGAAGCATGCAGGCCGCGCCCCCAAACGGTTTCCACCAGGTTGAAGACAAGATCTGCGCATTCGCGCGCAATCAAGGCTTCAAGGGTGGCCAAATCGGGCGCGAAGGACGCGAGGGAGACGTCATGATGAAGTCCCGTGAGCGTCACCTCGATCGCCTTGGCCTGCTCCAGCGTGTCCAGATCATCCGGAGGCGCGTCCGGCGGCACATCGGAATGGAGAACGAGAATCTTCATGAGTCGGAGTGTAGCAGGCTCAACATTGGAGTCTACGCGGCAGCTTTGCGGACCGCCAATTCGGGATGACGCTTCAGGAAGGACGCCAGGATCAGGCCGATCAGATCCTGATAGGAAAGGCCCTTGAAGCCCGCGAGAAAACAAAGATCGGAATGCTCCGGATTGAGACCGGCGAGCGGATTGACCTCGACGAATTGCGGCCGGCCGGCGGCATCGTTGCGCACGTCGATGCGGCCGCCGTCGCGGCAACGAAGGACACGCCAGGCTTTCAGCGCGACCGCAGCCGCGGCGTCGCCTTCCGCGTCTTCGACCAGCCGATAGGCGACATTCTCCTCGCAGCGTTCCTTGTTCTCGTAGCCATAATCCGTTCCCGCCGCTTTGCCGGTCGGCGCGATGTCGAGCACGCCGAGCACGCGCGAATCGACGCCGGTGCCCGTGATGCCGACAGTGAATTCGCGCCCTGGCAAATAGGTCTCGACCAGAACGGGCTGGCGGAAGCGCGCAAGAAGGTCGAGCGCGACGTCGCGCAAACCCGATGCATCGCGCACCCGCGAGCGCGCGTTCACACCTTTACCCGAGCCTTCGGCGACCGGCTTCAAGAACAACGGATAAGGGAGCTTGATTCCCGCAATGTCCGCGGCGCGTTCGATCACCGAAAAAGGCGCCGTGGGCACGCCCTGGGCGCTCACGATGTGCTTGGTCCAGGCCTTGTCGAGCGAGACGGCCAAGGTCAGCGCATCCGAAAACACGAACGGTATTCCGCAGGATTCCAGCAAAGCGGGAACCTGCGCCTCGCGTGCATAGCCGGCCAGACCTTCGCAGATGTTGAAGACGGCGTCCCAGCGTTCGCCGGCGGCGAGTTTTTGCGTCAGCGCGCGAACATGACCGATGCGCACCGGTTCATGCCCGAGGCCGCCCAGCGCCTGGCAGATGGCCGTGATCGTGATCTCTGAGTCGAACTCGGCGCTGTCTTCCTCGCTCATTCCCTTGGCGAGGTAATCGGCCCTCAGATCGTAGGTCACGCCGATGCGCATGGGCTTCGCCGGACGTCGGATATCAGAAGGCGGAATTCAGAGGCGCCATTTTTGCCGCCCTGTTTCCGATTTCCCGTTTCCGTTTTCTCACGCCCGATTCGCGGCCGATTGTGCCGTCGGGGTCGGGATAACGATAGACCTTGCCTTCGAAATTGCGCAGCAGCAGGTCGTCGCCGTCGCGCCCCACCACGGCATCGGGCGCCACCAGGATCTTGCCGCCGCCGCCCGGTGCATCGACCACGAACATCGGCGTCGCGTAGCCCGTGGTGTGTCCCCGCAGCCCGTCGATGATTTCCAATCCGGTCTCGACCGAGGTGCGGAAATGGCCGGAGCCTTTGATCGGATCGCACTGATACAAATAATAGGGCTTCACCCGGCGCATCAACAGGCCGTGCATCAACGGCTTCATCACCGCGATATCATCGTTGATGCCCTTGAGCAGCACGGTTTGCGAACCCAACGGAATGCCGGCATCGGCCAGGCGCGCGGTTGATTCGGAAACCTCCGGTGTCAGCTCCTTGGGATGGGTGAAATGGATGCTCATCCACAAAGGATGATGCTTCTTGAGCATCTTCACCAAATCCTTGGTGATGCGCTGTGGAAGCACGGCCGGGATCTTGGTCCCGATGCGGAGGAATTCGATGTGTCGAATCGCGCGCAGGCGGCCCAACAAATAATCGAGCTTGTCGTCGCCGATGGTGAGCGGATCGCCGCCCGAGAGCAGCACATCGCGGACCTCGGTATGTTCTTCGAGGTAATCGAGCGCCAATTCCCAATTGCGGACGTTGAATTGATATTCGCCGCCCGGATTGCCGACCAGACGCGAGCGCGTGCAATAGCGGCAATAGGTCGAGCAGGTTCCAGTGGTGAGGAACAGCACGCGGTCGGGATAGCGATGCACCAAGCCCGGCACGACAGTGTCGTGGTCCTCGCCCAAGGGATCGTCTTCCTCGCCGGGAAGCCGGACATATTCGTCCCCGACCATGATGTGGGTGCGGCGAAGCGGCTCCGTCGCGTCCGTGCGGTCCATCAGGCTCGCGTAATAGGGGGTGATGCCCACCGGAAGCGAGCCGGTATGCCCGGAGACCGCCGCCCGCTCGTCGGCCGACAGGACAAAGATGCGCTCGAGCTCGTTCAGCGTGCGGATGCGGCTGCGCATCTGCCAGCGCCAATCGTTCCATTCGGCGGCGGAAGTGTCGGGATAGAAGTGGCGGTAAAAGGCCCGCGCGTCGCGATTGACGGGGAAGCGGAGTGCTTTCTTCCTGGCGGGTGCCTCGATCTGTGGTGGTGCGGTATGCGTTTGTAATGGCGTTGCGGAAACGGCGGTCGGTACTCGCTCACGCCGCGACGGAGGACGTAGATCGCGTCCTCGCAAGAGCTGGAGAGTCATCGGTGTCTCATGTCGCTCTTCAAAGCCGGACCTCGACGCCCCCCATGGCTACGTCCATCAAACGGTCCAGCAGCAGTTAGATTTAGAGGGGTTTTCGCATTCGTCAAGAGAAATGCCCGGCGAATACTGTGAAGGAATCTGGGAGTTCAAATATACGCGTTGGAAAGTGCTGACAATTATTGAACATCTCAAAAGAAAAACGAAAGCCTGCCAAGTAATGTCGGACGAACACCCCCGGGGGGAGGTCAAGAGAGACGAAAGGTTTCGCAAGCAAACGCGCGGGGCTGCTCTCCACTAAGCCTTGCATGAGTCCGCGTGACTGGCCGGCCCCATGTTTTGGCGCAGCTGCGGACTGTCGCATCAAAGTCATCGTTGAACACATCGCCGCGACCAGCGAGACCGAGAATCGTGATCGAGGCGGCGCATCGAAATGAGGATGAGCCGCGAATC
>DATHDZ010000347.1:0-8692 GCA_035318785.1 Micropepsaceae bacterium | reverse complement strand
CTTCAACGGTTTCGCCGGGCCGCGCGTGCTGCGCTTCCTTGCAGCCGGGCTGTAGCGCGGCCGGGCTGGCCGGGACAGATGTCTGTCATTCCGCTCATGTCAGAGGAGGCGTCAAATCTACGGCCTCTGCGACAGTCCAGCAGGATGCTATCGTTTTTCGCTATTTTCAAACCTGCGATGGCACGCAAAGCGGTCGGCTACGGGCTTTTGGAAGCCAGATAGGCCGCGACGGCGACCATTTCCCGATCGGACAATTTGGCGACGATAGGCTTCATCACCGCCACATTCTTATCTTTGCGCGCGCCGGTCTGCATGTCCTTCAACTGGCGGATCAGGTAAAGCGAATGTTGCCCGGCGAGCCGAGGCACATCGCCCACGCCCTTGTACTCGGCGCCGTGGCAGGTGCCGCACTTGCCATCGGCCGCGATCTTCTCGCCGAGCGCCAAGTCTTCAGCGTTTACATATTGCAGGAACCCGCCATCGATCTGGTCACGTGCGCGAACGAGATCGTCGTCCTCCGCCGTTTCGATGACCCTGCCGACAGGCAGCGGCTCCATGCCGCCCTCCGGCGCGTGGTAGCGGAAACCGCCGCCGCCGAAAGGAGCAGGACCCTTGGGCACCTCATTGCTCACGATCGTCTTGACCCATTTCTGCCGGTCGGGTCCGATCGCGGCGAAATATTCCGCCGCCGTTTTCAGGTCGGCATCGCTAATGGTCTTCGCGACTTGGACCATGCGGCCCGTGCGCACATCCGCCCGCTCCCCATCGCGGAAGGCGTGCACCTGTTCGATGATGTAGTTCACGGACAAGCCGGCAATCGCGGCCGATTCGGGATGGGAACCGCCATTGGCGAGGTGGCATTGCATGCAGGGCAACGGCTTACCCGTCGTGACGGCTTTCGGCATGGCAGGAAGGCCGGTGTAGGAGCCGACAAGAAGGTACTGGTTGACCTTCTTGCCCGGAGGCGCCGCGTCTGCGTTAGGGGCGCCGGGAGGCGGCTCGACGGGATAGGCCCAGCTAAGGCCGTTCTCGGCCGCATAGGCGGCCACCGGCGCCAGCACCAACGTCAAAATCCCGAACAGTTTGCGCATCGTTTCTCCTAGTTCGCGGACGGCACGAATTTCTGCACGCGCGAGCCTCGTCCTATTTCGCCGACATAGACGCTGCCCTTCGAATCCATCGCGGCGACATGGGGCGCAAAGAGCTCGCCGGGATTTGTGCCCTTATGGCTGACATGTCCAAGGATCTCGCCGCTCTGGCGGTCGAGCTGCCAGACGGTCGCGTTCACCAGGTCGGCGACGAAAATGGATTTCTGCGCCCGGTCGCTCGAGAAATCGACTGAACCGACCGAGCCGCCGCCCATCGTCGCGTTGGCGACGTGGAATTCCTTCAGGAACTTGCCCTGCTTGGTGAAAACCTGGACGCGGTCGCCGGCGCGGTCGCAGACATACACAAGCCCATCGTTGGAAATGTGCACGCAGTGCACGGGCGATTTGAAATCCGCGGCGTGCAGGTCGTTGGGATCGTGAGCGGCCTGCGGATCGTTGGAGATTTCCGAGATCGGCTTGCCATAGGCGCCCCAGCCGCGCTTGAACGCGCCGGTCTTCAGGTCGAACACGATGACGCGGCGGTTCAGATAGCCGTCGGCGATGAAGATTTCGTTTGCGTCCTCGTCAAGCGCCGCACTCGACACGCCGAGAAGCAGGATTTTGCTCTGATTGTCCTGGATCATGCCCTGCCGCTCGACGATAGGGCCGCGATGGCCGAATTCGCTGAGGAATTTCCCGTCCATGGTGAATTTCAGCAGCGTATCGCCCGGCGCCGCGCCGGCCAGCCAGACATTGTGCTCGCGGTCGGCGAATATGGTGTGCACCTGCTTCGGCCAGACGCCTTCCCGCGCCGAAGCGGGAGTGCGCCAGAAACGCAGCAATTTGCCATCAATATCGAATTCCAACACGGCCGGGGCCTCGGATTTCCCGGCCGGGGTGTTACCCGGGCGGTCCAACACCCAGATATGGTCGTCCTGATCGACGGACATGCCCGTGACCGTCCCCATGACCCAATTGTTGGGCAAGGGCTTCGGCCAGCCGGGATCGAATTTGTAGACTTCGGGAACATTCGGAAGGTTCGGCGTAGGTGTCGGCGCCTGCGCGGCATTCAGCGCCCCGCAAAATACCAACGCAGAGGCCGCCGCGATGCCGCCCCAATATCTGCGCATGATGCTTACCTCCCTTAAGAGTCGCCTGTCCGTTCGCGGGACGGCTATTCATTGCAGTCTCTACGCCAAGCATCCCATGGTCTAATAGGAACCTCGCCCGCAGCCATAAGTCCTTGTTATAACCACGCTGCCATGAAGCCCGCCCAGCATCTTCCCAGCCTTCGGCAATTGCATGTGTTCGAGGCCGTGGCCCGCCATAAGAGCATTGGCCGCGCGGCGACGTTGGTGAGTCTTTCCCAGCCCGCTGTGACGCAGGCGATTGCTTCGCTCGAAAGCCGGTTTGGCGTCACGCTGTTCGAGCGCAGCCGCCGCGGTTCCTATCCCACGGATTTCGGCAAGATACTCCTCGCCCGCACCGAGCGCTTGTTCGACTTCATAAGGCAAGGCTTGCTGGGATTGCTGGGTAGCCATCAGTCAAGCGATCCTCATGATATCGACACGCTGACCGGAAAGATCACGACCACACATATCCGCTGCCTTATCGCCGTCTCGGAGAACATGTCTTTCGATCAGGCGGCACGGTCCATCGGGGTGTCGCAGCCCTCGCTGCATCGCGCCGCACGCGAGCTCGAACGGAATTTGCGGCGCGCCATCTATCACCGCGGCGCCCGGGGCATCACGACAACCGAACAGGGGGCGGAACTCGCGCGCCAATTCAAACTCGCGATGCGCGAACTTGATTACGGGTCGGACGAGATCGCTGCCCGGCAGGGCATCGTCACATCTCGGATCGCGATCGGCAGCTTGGCGACGTCAGGCTCCTTTGGTCTCGCAAGCGCGATCAACGCGTTTCTGGCGCAGGCGCGCGGCGCGGGCGTGCACATCGTCGAGGAACCCTATGAGCAGCTGCTCGATCATCTGCGCGCCGGCAACATCGATGTCCTGTTCAGCGTACTCAGGCGCCCCGATTGGGCAACCGACGTCACCGAGACGATGCTGTTCGAAGAGCCCTATGTCATCGTGATGCGCCCGAAGCACCCGCTGAGCGCGTTTGCCGATATCGGCCGCGACCAGTTTGCCGATTACGACTGGATCGTGCCCGGGCCCAGCACGCCTCGCTACCTGGCCTTCGAACGCTTGTTCGCTTCCGCCAAGAAACGCCCGACCGCGCGCGTTTCGACGGCCTCACGCGGCCTCATCCGTTCGCTCATCACCACCAGCGACCGGCTGACCTTGCTGACGAGGCACGAGGCACTCCTTGAGGAAAAGCTTGGCGTGTTGCGGATCGCACCGACCAGACTCCGCCTTCCGCGCCGCACCTATGGCGTGGCGACGCGCGCGAATTGGCGCCCGACGGCTTTACAGCAAAGCTTTCTGGACATCCTCATCCGCCACGGCCGGCAGGCAGAGCCCACCGATCCACCGCACAGCACCCTGATCAACGCCGGTTAAGCGCGCAGGCAAGCGGCAGTTAAATCGACTCTGACCCCAATTGTTATCCTCAGCGCATTGCGATCATTGTTCTCGGCTGCCGAGCGCTGTTTCTCCCTCCCCCGCGAGCAGGCGTTTGGCCTTGGGCAGCGCGGCCGCGAAGTTCTCGGCGAAGGCGACGTTCTTCAGGCGCGACAGCACGTTCATGTCCTGCAGGGTCTTCGTCAAAGCCGGGCGCAGGCCCGAGAGAATGACCTGCGTGCCCTGTCTGCGGCAGCGATGCACGAATTCTTCGAGCGCGACGGCGCCGCTCGAATCGATCATCGGCACGAGTCCCATGCGCAGGATGAACACCTTGGGCGGGGGCGAGATCAGGTTGAGCGCGTCGATGAATTGCGCACACACACCAAAGAACAGCGGCCCGTGCACCTGAAACGCCGCGACGCCCGGCGGCAATTCCATCTGCGGGCTATTGCCTTCGGGCTCCCGAAGATCGTCAATCTCGCGCTCGGTGAGGCTGACCCCCGTCTGCATCTCGACGGTCATCGCCATGCGGTGCATGAACAAGACCGCGGCCATGAGCACGCCCGTTTCGATGGCGGTCGGCAGGTCGACGAACACGGTCAAGCCGAACGTCACGACGAGAATAAGCGCATCGCCGCGAAGCCCACGCAGCAGCATGCGGAATTTGTCGCGTTCGCTCATGTTCCAGGCGACCATCACCAGCACGGCGCCGAGGCTGGCGAGAGGGATATAAGAAGCCAGCGGCGCGAAGGCGATCATGCAAATGAGGACGATGAGGGCGTGCATCACTCCGGCGAGCGGGGATTTCGCGCCGGCGCGGATATTGGTCGCGGTGCGCGCTATGGTGCCGGTCGCCGGCATGCCGCCGAACAAGGCTGAGAGGAAATTCGCGGCGCCCTGGCCGACGAGCTCGCAATTGGAGCGGTGGCGGCGCCCGGTCATGCCGTCGGCGACGACGGCGCATAGAAGCGATTCAAGCCCCGACAGGAAGGCGATGATGATGGCGCTGGGAAGGAGTTCCTGCAGGCGTGCGGCGGTGACCTGCGGCCAGTACGGCGCGGGCAATGTGTGGGGAATCCCACCAAAGGCGGAGCCGATGGTCGCGACGGGCAGTTTCAGGGCCCAGGCCGCGAGGGACGCCGCCCCGACCGCCAGCAGCAGACCGGGGGCTCTGGGCGCGAAACGCCGCGCGACAATGATGATGGCGAGCGCACCCGCCGACAAAGCGGCGGCGGACGGCGTGAATGTATCGCGCGCCTGCCAGTAGGCTTGCCATTCGCCGATGAAATTCGCCGGCGGCTTGACGGTGAGCCCGAGCAGGTTGCCGACCTGGCTGGAAAAAATGATCAGCGCAATCCCGGATGTGAATCCGGTGACCACGGGCTGCGGGACGTATTTGATCCAGCTCCCCATCCGGGCGAAGCCTGCCCCGACCATGATGGCCCCGGCCATGAGCGTGGCGAGGACCAGCCCGTCATAACCATGGGCAGCGATGATGCTGGAGACGATGACGACGAAGGCGCCAGCCGGGCCGCCGACCTGATAGCGGCTGCCGCTGAGCAGCGAGATAACCAAGCCGGCGACCACCACCGTGATCAGGCCCTTGTCCGGCGTGGTGCCGGAAGCGATCGCCAGCGCCATGGAAAGCGGGATGGCGACGATGGCGACGGTCAGCGCCGCGGTTGCGTCGTCGCGAAAGTCGCGGAGGCCATAACCCTCGCGCAGCACCGTGTAGATTTTCGGGACATAGAGATGCCACCAGGGCGTGGTAGCCGAGGGCGCAGGCTGCGCCGGCGCGATATTGAAATTCATCGGGTCTCGCGAGCAAAGAAGATTTTCCTTGGGAAACTATCCCCGATCAGCCTCCCCGGATAGAACGTCGATGATCGGACATTCTGGAACCTTGCCGCCCGGCGCCTTGTGCCGAACCGGTCAGACCGGGGATGAGGACAACCTGCCGAACGGCCAGGGCGTCGCAGCGCGTTAAGCAGATGGGACCTTGTCCGCGGATACCATCAGAGCCGGCGGTCTGTGCCACCGCATCAACAGGCCGGACACAAGACTGCTCCCGACCAAAACGCAAAAACATCGAGTCGACCCTTGCAATGCGGGAGCCATCCACACAAGACGTTCCGCACCACATCCAGCAATGGCTCATGGGCGAACGGCTCCCCTGTTTGAAAGGGCCTTGACCCCTCGACTAAGTCATTGCAGGAACAGGTCATGATCGAAAAGACGCTTATCCCCGTGACCGTGCTGACGGGCTATCTCGGCGCGGGCAAGACCACCCTTCTGAACCGCATCCTTTCCGAGGACCACGGGCGGCGCTATGCGGTCATCGTCAATGAATTCGGCGAGATCGGCATCGACAACGACCTCATCCTGAACACCGACGAAGAGCTGTTCGAGATGAACAATGGCTGCATCTGCTGCACGGTGCGCGGCGATCTGATCCGCACGCTGCACGGCCTTCTCGCCAAGGACGGAAATTTCGACGCCATCATAGTGGAGACGACAGGCCTCGCCGATCCCGGCCCGGTGGCGCAGACCTTTTTCGTCGATGGCTATCTGCGTTCCAAGACCGAGCTGGATTCCGTCACCACCGTGGTCGATGCCAAGCATGTGGAAATGCGGCTCGATGACAGCCGAGAGGCTTTGGAACAGGTCGCCTTCGCCGATCAGATCGTGCTCAACAAGACCGACCTCGTTTCCGAAGCCGAACTGAGCGCGGTCGAGCTGCGGCTGCGCAAGCTCAATCCCATGGCACCGATCCACCGCGCCCAGCGCTCCAATGTGAGGCTGGATGCGATTTTAGGTCGTGGCGGCTTCGATCTGAACCGCATCACGGAGCTTGAGCCCGAATTCCTCAATCCTGGTCATGGCGAATCGCACCATGTTCATGACGAGCATTGCGAGCATGACCATGACGAAGACGGCCATAGCGAAGACGGGCACGATCACAAGCATGATGACGGGATCAAGAGCGTCGCGTTGACGCTTCACCGCCCTATCGACCGGCGTAAGATCGCCCGTTGGCTCACCGCGCTGGTGAAGAAGCAGGGGCAGGACATCCTGCGCGCCAAGGGGATCATCGACGTCAAGGACAATGATCGCCGGCTTGTCTTTCAGGCCGTGCATATGATCCTGGAAGGTGACCTGCAGCGGACATGGCGCGACGGCGAGCCGCGTTATTCGCGTATGGTCTTCATCGGCCGCAATCTGGATCAGGCCGAGCTCAAAGCCGGCTTCGAAGCCTGCGCGGCTTAATCTGGGGAGTCATCCATGGCGCTCTTCGTCATCTCTTACATCGACAAGCCGAACAGCCTGGCGTTGCGCATGGCGAACCGGGAGGCCCATCTCGCCTATGCCCATGGCGACGATAAGCCGGCAAAGGTGAAGCTGGGTGGGCCCTATCTCGACGAAAAGGGCGACATGGCCGGCTCATTGATCATTGTGGAGGCGCCCAGCCACGCGGACGCAGTGGCGTTTACGCAAAACGATCCCTATGTGAAGGCCGGACTGTTCAGCAGCATCGATGTCCGTCCTTATCGCGTGACGGTGAACAAGCTGGCCTAGCAGCAATCCCAGGCGGAGCCGTCATGCGCCGCAGGCGAACCCATTAGCCAGCCGACATCGTCGTAGAGCACCTCTCGCAGGGGCTTATAGAGCTTGAACTGGTGGCGGCGTTCGTCCTCCGTCCAGAAGGCAACGACCGTCTCCAGAGGCGGGCAGCCGGGCACCGCGCAGGCCACCTCCGACACCAGCACTGCCGCTTCCGTCGGGAGCTTGAAACGCCGCCGAGTCCAGCCCTGGATGGCCTCCAGAGAGCTGAGAAACGCGGGGTCGGTCTGCGGCTGTCCAAGAAGCATAGAGTCGGCTCTTCAGGGCCTTTTCGTCCTTGTACCGGACAGGGTCTGATACCCAGCATTCGCCCTTCCCACGAGGGATAAAGCTGCCCGCTTGCGTATTATGGCCATTAGCGCCCAGCGGAAAAAGATGTGCAATATGGGAGCAATAGGTGGTCCCGAAAGGGCCGCACGCCGCAGTTACGGGGGCCGTCATTTTGGGTGAATCCTGGCCTCGACAGGGTGCCAAAGCGCTGCGCCACGGTAAACTTCGGGTGGCGGCCATTGTCGTGGGCGTGCTGGCGCTCGCTGCCTTCGGCCTCGCGCAAACGCGCGACTATCTCCTCGCCCGCCAATTGGTATCGGCAAACCCGGACCAAATTCCTTCAGACCCAAAGCTTGTCAACTACGCCAACGCGGTAGGCCGATCAGCCTTTGAGTCGAACTGCGCCTCGTGCCATGGGGCGGATATGAAGGGCAGCCAGGCAAGGGGAGCCCCGAA
Organism: Micropepsaceae bacterium; assembly: GCA_035318785.1. Lineage (GTDB taxonomy): Bacteria > Pseudomonadota > Alphaproteobacteria > Micropepsales > Micropepsaceae > CAIYRG01. Next base: position 732 of record DATHDZ010000347.1, on the reverse strand, counting down.
CCTGACGGACAATATCTGGCTGTATGATTTCGGACGGATCTCCGACATCGAGCGGACGGTGCTCTATGGCATTCGCTCAGGTCTGGGCAAATCGCACAATGTTACGGACATGCCTGCGATCGGGCGGCAAAAGGCCCTGAGCTCGGCGGAAATCAAGGATGTCATCGCTTACACCCTATCCCTCAGCAAGCATGAAGAAGATCCCGCCGCGATCGCGCGCGGCAGCAAGCTCTTTCAGGACAAAGGGGTCTGCTACGATTGCCATTCGCGCGATGCGACGGGCATTCCCGATTATGGCGCGCCCAATCTGACCGACAGCGAATGGATCTATGGCGGAGACGACAAGACGATCTACAAATCGGTCTATGACGGCCGCCACGGCCAGTGTCCCGCGTGGATCGACAAATTGAGCTTCCCGACGATACGAGCGCTTGCGGTCTATATCCACTCCATGTCCAAAGAATCGCCCGAGTCGCCGAACAACCGTTCCGCGTCGCGCGCATCTGCGGCAAAGACCGGCTGAGCCCCCGTTCTGAGAGTGCATAAACGCGGGGCCGCGCAAACAAGAGACGATAGCATGGTTGAAGTGACGGAAAAGACGAGCGAGCGCGAAGGAGGCTGGGGCGGCATGGCCCGAGTGAATCCGCGCCGCTCTCTGATCCTCTTCGCTGCCGGCGCCATTCTTGGATTGGTCATCGCCGGTTTCGGTCTCTTCACCGCCGCGGGCACCAA
>DATHDZ010000346.1:0-6863 GCA_035318785.1 Micropepsaceae bacterium | reverse complement strand
GGAATGGTGAGCTTCAGAATTCCGTTCGACATGGTTGCCTGTACGCTCGCCGGATCGATACCCGGCGGCAGCTGCAGCACGCGAACGAATACGCCATAACTGCGCTCGCTGAGCTGGACGTTCTTGTCCTTCTGGTTTTCCTCGACCTTCTTTTCGCCGCGGATCGTGAGGGTGTCATCGTCGACCGATATCTCGACATCCTTGCGCTCGAGCCCCGGCATCTCTGCGGTGACCTCGATGGCCTTGTCGGTTTCGGAGATTTCGATGTTGGGGACGATGTTCTGCGCACCGTTGGGACCTACTCCCTGCGCGAATTCGCTGAACAGCCGGTCGATCTCTCGATGCAAGCCGAACAAACCGAAATCGGGCCGCATCAATGCGCCACCGTCTCGAGACGGAATCAGGGATCTTAACCTCATGGGACTCTCCTTTTCACGTTGGTAAGACTTGCTGACCGACGCGCGGCGCCAGCGGCAACCGCGTTACGGACTGACTACGATCCGGTCCTCGACATGGGTGATGCCCGGCGCCGACCACGCCACACGCTCGGCCTCCTCGCGTTCGATCCACGAGCGAACGGTGCCTTTCAGTATCACCTCGCTGCCATGTGCTTCGACGGTGATCCGGTTGGCGTCCACCTCGGCATTTCGCTTGAACGCTTCCATGATCTTGCGCTGAAGCTCTGAGGGTTCCACCTTGGGCTTGACCGTGATGGCGTTGGTCACGCCCTTCACGCCTTTCACTCTCCGCACGGCGGTCTCAGCGGTGGTTTTCTGATATTGCCACTCCACCGCGCCTTCCAGGGTTATCCAGCCATCCTTGACGATGATCTTGATCCGGTCGTGAGAAATCGGCAGTTCCGACTTCAGGGCCACAACGGCATCGCGAGCGATGTCCGGGTCGGGACGCTGATCAATCGCCGGCAGGCGGACCTCGATATCATTCGCGACGGCGTGAACTCCGGCAACCCGCTTCGCCGCGAGTTCGGCTTCAAGCCTGTCGGTGTAACTCTTGGTGAAGCCGGCCAGCGTGACGACGCCATTTTTGACGGCGACCGCAATGTCCGTGGCATCAAGATGGGGCTCCCATTTCAGCTCTTCACGAACGTCGCGTTCAATTTCACTGTCGGATTTCATGGTTGGCTCCTCGTCTGTACAAAAGCGAATATGCGGGCTCGGTGGATGACGCTACCGATCACGGCCAATTCTATGGGAGATCACCTAGGCGGCCATGACGATCATCAACTTCCTCTCCAAATTTGTCGGCCGCGGTCAGAAAGGTTCGTTGCCACGGCCGGTTGCTGAGGAGCGCGACGGATGCCGGCAGAAGATCGAGGGTTCGTACCGCGTCAGTGGCTTTTCAGCAGGGCTATGGCTGTCCCAACCGTTCGTCGCCCAGCCAGGGATCGGGTCGCAGCGAATGCAGCGGAAGATCCTCTGTCCGCTTTGTCAGTTCGATTTCGTGAACGTGGACGGCTTTCCCGCCGTGCCGCATCAGGATTTCCTGAGCCTGGGCCTCTTTCTCCGGGGAGCGGACCCGCACCCAGATCAGCAATCCGTAGGCTTCCGAAAGATTCTCCAATCCTAGCGCTCGTTCTCGCTGCAGCCGTCGCCGCGCCCAGAACACCGCAGCGGCGCCTAAAATCAGGCCGAACAGGACCGAGAGAACGCCGACGGAAACCGGGCTCAGATCCCGCGCGACAAGATAGAACGCCATGGCCAACGCGGCGATGCAGCCGGCAGCGCTGCCAACTACAACTTCCGTGGTCATAGTGTCGTCTTCACCCACAAAAGGTTGCCGGGCAGCAGTCGGGATATCGGCTAGGTCTGCGGGAGGAATTGACGCGTAGTTCAGTCGCCGTTGCAGTTCATCGAGCGAGGCGCTGACATCGATATCAGCGCGGTCGTTTCCCGCTGTAAGCAGTTCCTGCGCAGCGGCGAGGAGCGCCTTCCGCGAATGGAAGACGCCCGTCACCTCGCGCGTACGCATCCGGTCCAGGATATCGTCTGTCGACCCATGCATCTGATTTGTCCGAGCTGCGGCTTCAATCACGCCGGATAGTTGAATTCGGACAATTTCTTCAGTTCGTCCTTTGACGCGCCGGGCAGGGTGATCTTCTGGCCGGTCTCGTCGATCTGAAGACTGTCATAGGGCACCACCACAAGACGCCCGCCGAGGCCAAGGAAGCCGCCGACCTGCAGCACCGCAAAATTGAGCAGTTTCTTGTCCTTGTCCGCGACGATATCATCGACGGTCCCGATTTTTTCGTTCTTGTCGTTGATGACGGTGGTGCCGATCAGCTTGCTCATCCGATAGCCTTTCGACACGAGCGAAAGATCGACTTTGATGAGCGCGACCCCTGCTTGCGACAGCGCAGGACCGGCGGCGAGGGCGAGGGCGAGGGCAGTCCAGATCATCCAGCCCGAAGAGCGTTGTCGTGTCGCACGAGCAATATTGAACAGGTCAGGCGAAACGGAAATTGCATCAGTGCCGGGTTTTGGGGGCATCCGGAATCCTGTGAAGGCGACCATGGCTCTCTCCTGAGGGTTTAAGCAGAGTTGCAAGGATAATCCGCGGACCTCGAAGCAGCACTGACCATTGTCAATTCGTCGAATATTTTTGCGTCGCCATGCCGGAGTGGCGTCTTTGCAGATCGGCTACACGCTGGTATCGGCAGCAAGGCGCATCTGGATTCCCGAGCGATGCATATTCTCCGTCGCTGGGACTGGCGAGCGGCGGGCGGCTTGCTCCATCAGCTTCATCAATTCAGGTTGAACGGTCCGCGCGAATGCCTCGCCTGTTGCATCGGTCACCGTGCAATAATCAGGACCGTCCACGTATTGCGGTGGAAGATTGCCCAGCAACTCCCCCGCGCTCACTGCGCCATCGGTCTTTGTCATCGCTAGTGCTCCATCAAGAAAGACAAAAGAGCAGGAATCCGCACAACAAGAGCCAGTTGGCGTTGCTGGTGTAGAAGGCCATGAAAACTCCGAACGGGATGGCGAGTCGTCATCGGCGGTGTTTCGCCAACGGCGAAAGCATTTTTCTCCAGGCGCCGTCGCGGGCGAAGACGGGGTGGCACCAGACCCCGTCGACCGAGATGCCCACCAACTCTGCGTTGTGCTTGTGAAACTCTGTAAGAGTTTCGTGGTACAGCATCAGCTGATCGCCACAGACGGGGTTCCAGTCTGCGGGATAGAACGCCAGGATGACGGGCCTCCCCCTCGGACTCGAAAGCGTGAGGTTTTGATCAGGGGTGACCTCGCAGCGTGAAATCCGCTGCGGTGATACCAGCAGGTAGAGTGCATGCCATTTTTCTGCCTCGCGCGAGCGCGGTCAAACCGACTGCTGCCATTCAACATCAGCCTGCCTTCGCGTCGTTGACTGCAATCAATTTCCGGCGCTGCAACGTTGCGCGGCCGTCCGTTTATCACCTCCGTCATCGCATTACGTACTTTTACGGTACGGGGATTCGTCAGATTTCTTTGAACGATCTCGCCGAGCGATCGTTCATCTTCCGATTTGGTTCCTTCCGAATGGTTCCTTCGAACAAAGGGTGCGACTATGAAAACCAGGATCCCTGCAGCGGACTACTATCGGCGGATGCTCGCGGTACAACCGCATGCGCTGAAACGGCTCGATGCCTTCGCCAAGATCATGGCCTGCAATCGCGGTCAGGAAATCCCGAATAATCCGGGGCCTGCGGGCCACTGGTACTATGTTATCACCGGCGCCGTCCGGCGCTGCGCCGTGCGCTCGGACGGTCGGCGGCAAATCGTCGACCTAATGCTGCCGCGGGATTTCTTCTTTGTGTCAGACAGTCAAAATGAGGCGACGATCGAGGCGATCGCAGAAGAGACCGTGCTTGCGAGTTATCCAGGTCAGCGGGTTGAATTGATCGCGGAACGCGACGCAAGCTTCGCGCGGGAACTGCGGGAGGTCGCGTTCCAGTCCCTCACTCGGTCCCAAGCCCAGCTCCTGATCCTCGGCCGCTTTACGGCTCTCGAGAAGGTCGGTTCCTTCCTGCTTTCGCTTGACGGACGCGCCTCGGATGCGAACGGGCAGGTCGTGCTGCCGGTCTCGCGTTACGACATCGCCGATTATCTCGCAGTCTCGGTCGAAACGGTTTGCCGCGCCCTCACGGATCTGAGGCATCGCGGTGTCATTACCCTGGCAGGCAAACGCACGGTCAAGATCCTGAACCGGAGCGCGCTGGAAGACCGCATGAGCGAGAGCTCCATGGTGGCAGGGGTTTGAGTCGGGGGCTGATCTCTGCCCACGCTATCGATCGTCGGCGGCCGGCGAGGTGTTTAGCCTCGCCATTACTCCGAGCCGGATAGCTTCTGCGAGCTGACGGACTCCAAGCCGCTCCATCATGCGCGCCCGGTGAACCTCAACCGTGCGCACGCTGATACCGAGTTGGAAAGCAATCACCTTGTTCGGACGGCCGGCCAACAGCCCGTCAAGAACGTCCCGTTCGCGCGGACTGAGGGTCGCGATCCGCTGGACGGCGCCGACGATATCGCGGTCGCGTCCTGTGCGGTTTTCTTTCTCAAGAGCGGCCTCGATCGCCCCGAGCAAGGCATGCTCGCTGTATGGCTTTTCCAGGAAATCGCGTGCGCCCGCTTTCAACGCACGGACGGCGGTTTGGATGTCGCCCTGGGCGGTCATCATAATAACCGGCAGGTCGCCTCTCATCCTGCTAAGTTGTGCCTGGACATCCAGGCCGCTCATGCCCGGCAAGCGGACATCGAGCAGGACACACCCCGTTTTGAACGTCTTCGCGGCCGTCAGAAACAGGTCCGAGCTCTCGAACGTGACCGGCTCGAAGTTCGCTGAACCCAGCAAGCGTTCGAGTGAACGAAGAACCGCCTCGTCATCATCCAGAACGTAGACGGTTCGTTCAACCGACATCGACTCCTCCACCGGGCGGAATGGTGAAGCGAAGGATGGTGCCGCCTCCGGGCTTCGGTCCCGCCGTCAATCGACCGCCATGCGCCTCGATAACCGAGCGCGAAATTGACAAGCCCAACCCCATGCCGTCGCGCTTGTTTGAAACAAATGGCTCAAACAACCGGCCGGCGATATCGCCGGGAATTCCGGGTCCGATGTCGACGACGGTAACCTCGATCATGCCGTCGTCGAGAACCCTGGTCGCCAGGGTCATTTCCCGCTGATCCTGGCCTGCCATCGCTTCAATTGCATTGCGAATGAGATTGACGAGAACTTGCTGGATTTGAACCCGATTCACGAACACGTCCGTAGCTTTGTCGTCAAACTCGAAATTTGGGTGCGCCGCGAGCGGAGCAACGCTGCTCAATGCAAGAGCAACGGCTTCATCGATCATCGGAGGAAGCTCTTCCGTTCGCCTTTCTGTCTCATCCAGCGTGACGAATTGCCGGAGCCCGCGGATGATGTCGCTTGCGCGCAAGGCCTGGTCAACCACTTCATCCGCGACCTCTTGCGCTATCACCAGGCTGGCGCGATCCTCGCGAGCCAGCAGCCGCTTTGTTGCATTGACCGAGTTGATGATTGCGGTGAGCGGCTGGGTAAGTTCGTGTGCGAGCGCGGTCGTCATCTGGCCGGCTGCCGTGAGGCGCGCCATATGAAACAGCTCGTTGCGCAGTTTTTGAAAGCGGACATCGGCTTTCTCGCGTTCTAGATTATTGGCCAGAAGCTGCTTGTGCGCCTCTGCCAGTTCAATGGTTCGCCGCTCCACGCGCCGTTCGAGGCTTTCGTTTAGACGACGCAGTTCTGCCTCGGAAATCTTTTGCGCGCTGAGATCGCGGCTGATCGTTGCGACATTCATCGGCTCCCCGTTTCGTGGATCGTCGATCCTGAAGCAGTCGATGAGGAAGGGTATAGGTGTCTTGGATCTGAAATGCATGAGATCAAGCTCTCCCATCCAGCGGCCGGTACGCAGCACCAGAGGCCAAACTTCGTTCCGAACAGCCGGCCGGTCTCGCCGCGAAACGAGATCAAGCACATGAAGCCGTAACGCATCGTCGAGGGTGGCAAATCCCAGCGATTGAAGACCTGCCGGATTAACATACTGAATATGGCCACCGAGCGAGGCGATGCCCACGACATCGGTCGATCGTTGCACCAACGTGGTAAACCTTCGTTTATCGGCGTCGCCTAACCACTGCTGGAAGGCGATTGCCGCCTGATTTGCCCCGGTGTTCAGCAGCAACTTTTCTGTTCTGGTTGGAAACGTGCTGCGAGAGGAGCCGGCGGCAACCATCGCATCGCCGCTCAACCCGATCGGCGCGGTCGCCACGTGCAGGTTTCTGCCGCTGGATGCGTCGGCAACGATAAATTCCTGCTCACCGCCGAGCGTCGCTTTTTCACGCTGCAGTATCGCCCGTACATGATCCAGACTTGCAGGAGTCAGCGTCGGATCGCTGCGGACCAGTTCGGTGAACTGGTCGCCATGGCTTGGCAGCGCCATGAAAATGAAATCCGCGGCCAACATCGTGATCAGCGCGGCGACAATGCTGTCGCCGATCTGGCGCATGTCATAATTTCGCCACGCCGCGGGCAGCGTTGAGAGCGCGACGAGATCGCGGATGCAACATCGCAAATCGTCAGGATCAGCAAGCGGCTCGGTCCATGGCATGGCTCGCGCCTTGCGCGATCTTCGCGGTGGCCTGGGTGGATTTGATACCGATCTTTCGGGATTGGCAACGACTAAAAGTCGCGGCTGCCTTGCTACGATGAGTTGCCGTGAAAACGCATTGCCCGCTACCGTACATCAACCATTAAAAATGCGTCGATCAGCGAGGCCTTTTCGGAGCGGAACGGGTTTTCGGCCGTCGGTCGGGAATGCCGACACGGGCCAAGGCGACCCAAGCTGGAGGATC
>DATHDZ010000345.1:0-13416 GCA_035318785.1 Micropepsaceae bacterium | reverse complement strand
AAGGTCGATCACGCGGACGAGGCGGACGATCTCTTCGCCAAGCTGATGGGCGAACTGGTCGAGCCGCGGCGCGAATTCATCCAGGACAACGCGCTCAACGTCGTCAATCTCGACGTGTAGGGGGGCCCTCTCATGTCTGCTCATGATTTCGAATTCACCGCGATAGACGGCAAGAAACTGAAACTGTCGGACCTGGCGGGGAAACCCGTGCTGGTCGTCAACACAGCTTCGCAATGCGGGTTGACGCCGCAATATCGCGGGCTTGAGGCGTTGTGGGAAAAATACCGTGACCGCGGATTGGTGGTCCTCGGCGTGCCGTCGAATGATTTCGGCGGCCAGGAGCCAGGCACGGAAGCTGAGATCAAGGATTTCTGCTCAACCAAATATAACGTCACATTTCCGATGACGGCGAAGAACGCGGTGATCGGCGCTTCCGCGCATCCGTTCTACAAATGGGTGGTGTCGCAAGCCGGAGACGCCGCGGCGCCGCGGTGGAATTTCCACAAATATCTGATCGACGCCAAAGGCGAGCTCGCCGGCACTTTCGGATCAAAAATGGCCCCTGACGACGCCGCTCTCACCACCGCGATAGAAGCGGAATTGAACAAATAGCGTCTGCTCGCTATTTCAACCGCATCAGTTCGGCAGTGGCGCCCATGCGTTCGAACGAGGCGAACGGGCATTTCTCCGCGGCGCGCTGGAACCCCGGCTTCGCCGCGGCGGCGTTGTTGTGGGCGAGATCATATTCCGCGACATAGAAATCCGCATCGCAAACGCGCTCTACGAGTTTTTGCGGATCGCCTTGATTTGCCGCGGTGGCGACCTCTTCAGGCTTGGCCTGACCCATCAGGAATTTCACCACCGGCCCGGGCCATTGCGCGAGATCGAACCGAGCCGCGTTCATCGCGAGTGAGTGCCCACCATCGTCGGGAACATTGGCTTTCATGCGCGCCAGCGAAAGCCACAGCGCGTTGTATGGCCAAATCTTCAATTCCGCGCTTTTTGCCAGATCGGCGGATGCTTTCTGCCCATCTCCCAGGACCAGCGCGAAATAACCGCGATAGGCGTAGGAATCGGCCGCGTATTCGCTGTTCAGCGCCACCGAGCGGTTGAGATCGTCCTGCGCGCCGTCATAGTCGCTGGTCGTCGCTTTGGCGATGCCGCGATAGGCATAGGCCTGGGCGCGCCCTTTGAGATTCAAATCGTCGCTGTTGATGGCGTTGGTGAAAAGCTTGATCGCATCGTCATATTTGCCGTCCCGCGCCGCCACCACGGCGGCGTTCGCATCTTCGATGCCGGCGGCGCGAACCATATCGGCCGATAAGAACAGCGCAGCCAAGGCCAGGAAGGCTCTACCGAATGCGGGCATGTGTCCTCCGCGCGGCTACCAAGCCGCCATGCTAGAGCAGAGTGCGGTCACATGGAATCAATATTGTCATGCTCGGCGAGCGCGAAGCGCGAGGGAAGAGCATCCATACGGCAAAGAAAACGCTCGATCTCCACGAAATGGATTCCCTTCCCCTCGCGGCGCATCGCCGCTCGGCCGGGAAGGACAAATGTTTCCGTCTGAATGCACTCCGCTCTAGCAGAAACTTCAGGTTCCCGCGCGCACCAGCCAGCACCCGGCGCTGAGATAGATGCCGCCTGGCTCCAGCTCGTGCACGAGCCGGGCCGTGACCGCCGCCCGAACCTTTGCGCGCGTCGCCTCGTCCACATCGGCGAGCGTGCGAAGAAGCGGACCCGCGTCGATGCTCGACGAGGCGGCTTCTTCCGGCGTATTGCCGAGATGTATGCGGGTGTCGAATTTCTCGATGGCGACGGCGTGAAAGCCGGCCTGCAGCAAGATGCTTTTCACGCGGTCGGGATTGGCGAAGGAGTAGCGCCCCGGCGCGTCGGGGGACGCTGGGACTGGTGGCGGAAGGAAGGGCCGAGCGGCGGCTTCGGGCACGGCCGACCAGGGATTCTCGAACGGCCCGCGCCAGCACACGAAGACCAGCCGGCCGCCTTTCTTCATGGCCCCATATATGTTGCGGAAGGTCGCGGCGGGATCGGCGAAGAACATCACGCCGAATTGCGAGAAGGCGAGATCGAAGCTTTCCGATTCGAAGGCGTAATCCGTGGCGTCGGCTTCGATGAAATTTGCGCGGCCCGGCGCTTCCGCAGCGCGGCGGCGCGCCACCGCCAGCATGGGGCCGGAAATATCGACGCCGACCGCTTCACCCGAGGGCGCCACGCGCGCGGCCAGTTTCAGCGTCGTCGTTCCCGAGCCGCAGCCGATGTCGAGCACCCGTTCACCGGGCTTCGGCGCGGCCAATGCGATTCCTGCTTCGGTCATGGGCGCGTGGTCGCGGTCGCGCTTTTCTTGTTCCTTCGCCCAGAGCTTCCCGTGAGGGCCGTTCCAATAGGCGACCTGACCGGCATTGTCCGTTTGCGCGCTCACGTCTTAGGCGCCTTGCGCTTGCGCGAAGCCAGAGTGCGCAGGCGCAGCGCATTCAGCTTGATGAACCCTGCCGCATCCTTCTGATCGTAGGCGCCGCGATCGTCTTCGAATGTCACGAGGTCTTGGGCATAAAGCGAATAGGGCGAAGCACGGCCCACCACCATGACATTGCCCTTGTAGAGTTTCAGCCGCACGGTGCCGGCGACAAACTCCTGGCTCTTGTCGATGGCGGCCTGCAGCATCTCGCGCTCGGGCGAGAACCAGAAGCCATTGTAGATGAGCTCGGCATAACGCGGCATCAGCTCGTCTTTGAGATGCGCGGCGCCGCGGTCGAGCGCGAGCGATTCCATGGCGCGGTGCGCAGCATGCAGAATCGTTCCGCCGGGAGTCTCATAGATGCCGCGCGATTTCATGCCGACGAAGCGGTTCTCGACGAGATCGATGCGCCCGATGCCGTTGGCCTTGCCCAATTCGTTGAGCCGCGTCAGCAGCGCGGCGGGTGAGAGTTTCTTGCCGTCGATGGAAACCGCATCGCCCTTGTCGAAACCGACTTCCACGACCATCGCCTTGTCGGGCGCTTCCTCGGGCGAGAGCGTGCGCTGATAGACGATGGAGTCCGCTTCGACGGCAGGGTCTTCCAGGACTTTTCCCTCGGAGGAGGAATGCAGCAGATTCGCATCGACCGAGAACGGCGCCTCGCCGCGCTTGTCCTTGGCGATCGGTATCTGATGGGCTTCGGCAAAGGCGAGCAGCTTGGTGCGCGAGGCCAGCTCCCATTCCCGCCACGGCGCGATGATTTTGATGTCCGGCTTCAGCGCGTAATAGGAGAGCTCGAAGCGGACCTGGTCATTGCCCTTTCCGGTGGCACCATGCGCCACCGCATCGGCGCCGACTTTCTCGGCGATCTCGATCTGCTTCTTGGCGATCAGAGGGCGCGCAATCGAGGTCCCGAGCAGATACACGCCTTCATAGAGCGCGTTCGCCCGGAACATCGGGAAGACATAGTCCTTGACGAATTCCTCGCGCAGATCCTCGACGAAGATGTTCTCCGGCTTGATGCCCAGCAATTTTGCCTTGGCGCGTGCGGGCTCCAGCTCCTCGCCCTGGCCGAGATCGGCGGTGAAGGTGACGACCTCGCAGCCATATTCGGTCTGCAGCCACTTTAAGATGACGGAGGTGTCGAGGCCGCCGGAATAAGCGAGCACCACCTTCTTGATATTCTTCGTCGCCACACACCCCTCCACGCGCGTTAGAGCATTTTCAGGCGAAGTGTGTTCGCGGTTCGCCGTAGAAAATGCGACAAATCAAGAATCTAGAGCGGTTTCCAATTCACTTGACCGGGAACCGCTCTGGTTCCATCGGGCTCGGGGTCTATAGGAAGCCCTGCGCTCGCGCAATTAGCGCGCGTGAAACCAGCCGGTGACGGAGTAGCGATAGCCCCCGTAAAGCGCCACCTGGCTGACGGCATGCAGCGCCGGCACGCGGAAGACGTTCAGCGCATTGAAGCAGGGCGCATAGCCTTCGGCGATATGTCCGCGCGCATCGATGAACTGCAAAATCCCGCCCCAGTCGGGGCGCCAGGCCGGCGTCATGTTCAGCACATAGGCGGCGAGTCTCTTATGCCCGCCGGTCTTATCGTCATGCATCGTGAGGAAGTCGCCGGGCCGGTAGAGAGTCGCCTGCGCATCGGTTCTGGCGATGGCCTCCATCCCGGTAAGCTCGCGCGCGAAGGTCAGGAAATGCGGCGCGTTCATGAACGCGACCAGTTTACCCAAATAATGATTGGGGTCCGCATAGGGCTCCCCGGTCCGCGACAGGCGATGGTTGTCGAAAAAATATTGAAACGCCGAAGGCGCCCGCGCGCGCTCGAAGGCGCCCATCGCAAGCCGGCTGCGCTCCTCTGGCGATGGTTTTTCGATGTCGAGGAAATCGGGGCCCTTGTTCAAAGTCAGCGTCCAGGGCGTTTCCTGCTGCAGCGCGCGGAAGAGCCGCAGAGCCGAAGGCTCGGTCAGCACATTGGGAATATGGATGCGTCCGGCACGCGCGAATTCCTTCGCCAGCGCCGCGCGGTCAAGCCGCGGGTTGAGCTCCGGCGGCGCGTCGGCGGCTTGGACGGAAGGGGGCGCGCTGCTCATGGGCGCAATCGTTCGCCCATTCCGGGGCGCCGCGCAAGATAAGGGATGATTATTCCGGCATGCGGGCGAGTTCGGCCGAGCGCATTTCCGCCATGCGGTCGGAGGCCCGCTCTTTCACGCTCGCGCTTTTGAGCTGACCGCAGGCCGCCATGATGTCGCGGCCGCGCGGCGTGCGGACGGGACTCGCATAGCCGGCGCGATTGACGATCTCGGCGAATTTTTCGATCGTCGCCCAATCCGAGCATTCATACGGGGCGCCTGGCCAGGGATTGAAAGGGATGAGATTGATCTTGGCCGGGATGCCGGAGACGAGCTTCACCAGCCCGCGGGCGTCGGCAACCGAATCGTTGACGCCTTTGAGCATCACATATTCGAAGGTGATGCGGCGCGCGTTCGAGACGCCCGGATAGGTCCGGCACGCTGTCATCAATTCGGAGAGTGGATATCTCTTGTTGATCGGCACCAGCACGTCGCGCAATTCGTCGCGCACCGCGTGCAGCGAAATCGCCAGGGAAGAGCCGATCTCGTTTCCCGCCCGCTCGATCATCGGGACGACGCCCGCCGTCGAAAGCGTGATGCGTCGTTTGGAAAGCGCCAGCCCATCCCCGTCAGCAACAATAGCCAGCGCCGATTTGACGTGTTCGAAATTGTAGAGCGGCTCGCCCATCCCCATCATCACCACATTGGTGATCTTTCGGTTCTCGGCCGTCGAAGGCCAATCGGAAAGGGCATCGCGCGCCACCATCAACTGGCCGACGATCTCGTAGGGCGTCAGATTCCGCACCAGTCTCTGTGTCCCGGTGTGGCAGAAGCGGCAATTGAGCGTGCAGCCGACCTGCGAGGAGACGCAGAGCGTGCCGCGGTCTTCTTCGGGAATGTAGACGGTCTCGAACTCGATGCCGGGGCCGGTGCGCAGCAGGAATTTGCGTGTGCCGTCCTCGGAGATTTGCTGGGTGACGATTTCCGGCCGCGCCAGCGTGAAGCGCTCCGTCATCTCGCAGCGGAAATCCTTGGCCAGATTCGTCATGGACGCGAAATCCCGCGCCCCGTGGACATAGGTCCAGTTCCACAATTGACGAGCCCGCATGCGCGCGGACTTTGGCTCGAGGCCGGTCGTCTCCAGTTTGGCGGTCAGCTCCGCAACGGAGAGGCCGATCAGGGAAGTGGCTGCAGTCATAGTCTTCCTGTCATGTCATGCGCCGCAAAGCTTGTCCCCGCGAAAGCGGGGAGCGGCCATGACAATCAAAACAAACAACGGGCACGCGCCTATTTGCAGGTGGCGTCGATCTTGTCGAGCGCGGCGGAGATCCCTGCGAGGGAGTAATTGTCCCGCGTCAGTGTTCCGCGCGAGGAGGTGCCGGTGATGCTCATCTCCGAGCCCCGCTTCATCGCATCGACCAGTTTTTTTTCGTCGGCCGGGTTCTCGAGCCAAGCCCCGCCTGCCGAGCCGTCATTCTTGGTGAACAAATCGAACTTGTCCGAGCCGATTTGCACCTGAACCTTGGTGCCGACCTTGTACTGGTAGCCGGGGACCACGGAGGGCTCACCCCTCACCTTGCGCCCCGGCCAGGTCGAAATCAGGAAGAACACCGCATCCCGGGTCACATTTGCGGGATTCATCTGTTTGGGCTGAGACAGCGCGTAGCAGAGCCGGTCGGCGCCGGCGCCGACCGAATAAACATGCCATTCGCGAAAACTGTCCAGCAGCGTCGGCTTCTCCTCGGCGGCCAGGGCGGAGCCCGTAAAGGCGACAAACAGGGACAGGAGCGCAATCGCATAGGATTTGGAACGCATCGCACGCCTCCGGATCAGTTTCGCAACTGCTTAGTGCATGATTTGGGCGAGAATTTGAAGCTTGCTCATTTGGGCGTTGCGCCTCCCCGGCGCATCACGGGCGCCCCCCAGGCGGCGCGCGCCGGAATCGCCGCTTCTGCCGGACCGCCTGCCCGCAGCGGGCGCTCTCCGAAGCGCCCCAGCGTGAGCATGCGGTCATACATCACGATTGCGCCAGCCATCCCGACATTAATGGAAAAGCGCGTCGGAATCTTCACCACGTGGCGGCAGCGCGCCAGCACCGGTGCGGAGAGCGACAATCGCTCGGAACCGAAAACGTAGGCGGCGCGCAGCGGATGGCGGAAGCTTGGCAGCTCGACCGCGTCATCGGTGATCTCCACGCCGACCAGCTCGCAACCCTGGGGCAGGCGCAAATCGTCGGCGGCTCCGAATTGATAGATGGGCAAGTGACTTGCGGCGTCCGAGGTGTCGGACATCGCATCGGCGAGCTTCACCCGGCCTGCGACGGTAAAGAAGAAGCTTGCGCCGAAAGCATGCGCGATCCGAAGAAGGTTCCCGAGATTCATCGGTTTGGAAAGCCCGTCGGTCCCGACGGCGAAATAGCCACGCATTCTCAAATCCCTACCGGCCGCCGGAGCCGGAATCCCTCGACTTTCGTGAATGACGCTAGAGCGGTTTCCGATCAAATTGAATCGGAAACCGCTCTAGATTCCTGATTGTCGCAATTTTCTACGGCGAAGCGTTCAGGCGGCTTTGCCGTCCAATACAAGGCGCGCAAGGCACTTCGCCCGAAAATGCTCTGGCCCGTCCATGCCGGATGACAAAGAGGGATGGCTTCGGTTATTCGAAGCGTCATGACCAATCCCGTTCTTGTCGAGGTCACAAGAGGGCCCCTCGTCGAAAGCATCCATCGCGGCGCGGTCGCGGTGGCCGATGCCCAGGGAGGCTTGCGGCTCAGTCTGGGAAATGTCGAGCGCCCGATCTTTCCCCGCTCGGCGCTGAAACCCATTCAGGCCGTTCCGCTCATCGAAAGCGGCGCGGCCGATGCGTTTGCTGTGTCGGATGAGGAATTGGCGCTCGCTTGTGCCTCGCACTCGGGAGAATCTCAGCACACGACTCGAATCGCGGCTTGGCAGCAGCGCATCGGCTGTTCGGTTGGCGACCTTGCCTGCGGGCCGCACCGGCCGCTGCATGAGCCCACCGCGAGCGCGATGATCACGAGGGGCGAAAAATGGACGCCGCTGCACAACAATTGTTCGGGCAAGCACACCGGCTTCATGACGCTCGCGCGCGGGTTGGGCATGCCGGTCGCGAACTATCAGGACCATGATCATCCCGTCCAGCGCGCCGTCGAGGCGACGCTGAAGGAGATGGCCGGCTTAACGCGCGATCTTCCCTATGGTGTCGACGGCTGCACGGTGCCGAATTTCGCGGTGCCGCTCACCGCCCTCGCCCGCGCGATGGCGCAGATCGCCGACCCCGCTGCGCTTCCCCTCGGCCGCGCCGATGTGCGCAGGCGGATATTTGCAGCCATGACGGACCATCCCGAACTCGTGGCCGGCACCGGCCGGCCCTGCACGCTTTTGATGCGCCAGAATCCGAAGATCGCGGTCAAAACCGGCGCCGAGGGCGTCTATGTCGCGATTCTGCCCGAACTCGGTTTCGGCGCCGCGATCAAGATCGACGACGGCGCGACACGCGCTGCCGAAACGGCGATCGCCGCCTTGCTGATCGCGCTGGGCGCGCTGCCCGATGATGGAGCCGCCGCCGACCTGGCGCGTGCACCGGTCCTCAACACACGCGGCATTCAGATCGGCGAGCGCCGCGCAGCCTCCGTTCTGCGCTATTCTTCGTAATCGTGCAGCTAGGCTTTGGTCGCTATCCTAAAAGCGGTTCGGGTTACCGCCGCGATCGGGATAGCTTTCGCGGCCACCAAAACCGTCTCGCCCATCATTGGGCTCGTCGGGCCGGCCGAAATAGCCACCTCGCGCGCGTCCGGCGAGAGGCTGGACATCGGTGACGAAGCAGCTCATGGGTCCCAAAGCGGGCGCCTCGAAGCCGATCCGATCCCCACGCGTGAGACAGCCAAGATCGGTTGGTGTGATAAAGCGTAAAGCGAAGGTCGCATTCGTCAAGCCGACGCAGCCGCTGGAGAGATTGACGCGAAAGCGACTGCCGTAGCGATCGTTGACGACGAGCGCGCGTTCATTGATGACCGTCCAGCCATAGATGTGATTGTTCTGAAGACAGGCGCGCTCGTCGCGAGCACTTTGCGCCGAAGCAGACGGAATCTGCAGCGCGATCAGCATCGTTGCACTGCCAGCCAACATCGCGGCCGTCAGCACCAGGAATTTCGAATTCATTGCGAGACTCCGAAAAGAACGACGCCCCTCGTTGGTAGGACCCTATCATGAAGAGGCGCGTTCCGGGCGACCCGCTTCTGAAAGGTTCCTTCTAGTCCGCCGGCGGGGGAGGCACGCCCGGCTTCACATCGTTCACGACACAGGTCAGGGGTCCGAGGCCCGGACTGTTGAAGCCGATCCTATCGCCCGTCGTGAGGCAGCTGAGACTGGTGGACGTGCGGACGATCAAACTGGCGGCGGCGTATTTGCCCAGACCGATACAGCCTCCAGTGAGATGCACGGTGAAACGTCTGTAAGTGCGGTCGGTGACAATCAGGGTGCGGTCGTCAACGGCCTGCCAGCCCCAGATGCGGTTGTTCTGCAGACAGGCATTCTCCGCCGCCAGCACGGGCGTCACCAAATTCATTGCGACCAGCGTCACCGCCAGCGTCGCCGATATTGTCTTCATGGTTTTCTCCAAACACAAACGCGGCCCGCCGCGATGCATGATAACGCGCGAACTCTTGCGGAGCTTCGCGCGTCGACTTGCGCGACGATCAACTTAACCCGGAGCCGGTCCCGGTGCACCGGCCTGCACATTCGAAATTGAACAACTCGTGAAGCCAAGGCTGGGCGTGCGCACGCCGAGCAGATCGCCGACGCCGACGCAACCGAGATTTGTCCAGGTGCGGAAAACGAGGATTGCACCACCGTCCGTCAATCCGAAGCAGCTGCCGCGCATGTTAATGGTGTAGCGGTTCTGCATCCGATCTGTGACCAGGACAGTGCGTTCATCCAGCGCGCGCCAACCCCAGATGCGGTTATGCTGCAGGCAGGCATCGCTGCTGGCCGCCAGCACCGGCGTTGCGAGCATGGCGCCCATCAGAGCACCGACCAGGCCGGCATGGGATTTTTTCATGTTACTCACCTTCGGAAGGAATGCCCCTCCAACCATAACCAATATAGCACGGCCGTCGGCCTTACGGCAGGGCTTGCGCTTGGCGTTGCGAATCCCCATTTATCGCCCCGCTGATTCGAGGATATTGGAATGAGCCTTTTGGGCTGGATCCTTTTCGGTTTGATAACCGGCTTCGCCGCTAGCCGCGTGGTGAATCAAAGGGGTGAAGGCTGCATCCTCAATATTGCGCTAGGCATATTGGGCGCCTGCGTCGGCGGCTTCATCTTCAACAGCATAGGCGGCGCCGGGATCACCGGTTTCAACCTTTATTCGATGTTCGTCGCCGTGATCGGCGCCATCGTCGTGCTGCTTATCTATCACGCCATCACCGGCCGGCGCGGCCTCAGGTAATTTCGAACGCAGGGATGCGGAACGTTCCCGCCCCCAATCGGTTTCCGGCCTGAGTGGAAGCGCGAGGCGAACATGGCACAGGCGATCGATAAAGCAGAATGGAAGGCTTACTGCGAGTTCCTTTCCAGGACGCTGGAAGGCGGGGGCGTGGAAATCGAGGTGGCATCCCTCGATCTTGGAGACCAGATCGAGTCCGATTGGCTGCCGATGATCGGGATCACTTATGATTCCAAGGACGACGTCTTCGACGTCGCTCTTCAACGCGGCGATGCCGTGGTCGACCATCTCATCTATGGGCCGCGGGAATTTGCCGCCGATCGGGAATTCGCCGAGCTGACCGCATTGGAGATCGTCGACAAGGACGGCAGGCAGCATCTGCTTCGGCTGCGGGACACGCTGGCGCTGCCCGCACCACACTAAACTGCTGGGCCGATTCCCCCCTCCGCCGCTTCGTGGAGGAACCTCTAGCCCCGACGCTGGAACGGTTTGTTTCGGTCTTTCCACCAGCGCGTGTAGGCGATGGCGGCCCAGATGCCTTCCAGGACTCCGAAGGGCCACGCGCCTTGCAAGAAGGCATAGACTGCGGCTGCCACGCAGGCGCTGGCCATCCCGAAGGTGAACCAAGGATTCCGCCGCTCCAGCGCATAGCACAGGAGCATGATGGATAGAGAGGCCACGCCGAACAGCGTGAGCCCATCGAAGCGCATATCCTATTCCGCCGCGGTTTTCGGCAGATAGATCTCCGATCCGGAGTCGCGGAATTCGGCCGCCTTCTTCGCCATGGCGGCGCGGATTTCCTCCGAGCTCATGGTGTCGTTGGTTCCGCGCGCGTAATCGCGCACCTCCTGGCTTATCTTCATGGAGCAGAATTTCGGCCCGCACATGGAGCAGAAATGCGCCACCTTGGCGCCGTCCGCCGGCAGCGTTTCGTCATGGAAGGCTTCCGCCGTTTCCGGGTCCATGGCGAGCGCGAACTGATCTCGCCAGCGGAACTCGAAACGCGCCTTGGAAATCGCATCGTCCCAAATGCGCGCCGACGGATGGCCTTTTGCCAAATCCGCCGCATGCGCCGCGATGCGATAGGCGATGACGCCGTCCTTCACATCGTCGCGGTCAGGCAGGCCAAGATGCTCCTTGGGTGTGACGTAGCAGAGCATCGCCGTGCCGAACCATCCGATCATGGCAGCCCCGATGGCCGAGGTGATGTGGTCGTAACCCGGCGCAACGTCGGTGGTTAGGGGCCCAAGCGTGTAGAACGGCGCCTCGTCACAGGCTTTGAGCTGCCGGTCCATGTTCTCCTTGATCTTGTGCATCGGCACATGGCCGGGGCCTTCGATCATCACTTGGACATTGTGGCGCTGCGCGATGCGGTTCAACTCGCCCAGCGTCTCCAGCTCGGCGAATTGGGCCGCGTCATTGGCATCCGCCGTTGAGCCCGGGCGCAAACCATCTCCCAGGGAGAACGACACGTCGTATTGCGCCAAAAGTTCGCAGATCTCTTCGAAATGCGTGTAGAGGAAATTCTCCCGGTGATGCGCGAGGCACCATTTGGCGAGGATCGAGCCGCCGCGCGAGACGATGCCGGTGACCCGGTTGGCGGTCAGCGGAATATGCGGCAGCCGCACGCCGGCATGCACGGTGAAATAATCGACGCCCTGCTCGCATTGCTCGATCAGCGTGTCGCGATAGATTTCCCAGGTCAGCTCTTCCGCCGCGCCGCCCACTTTTTCCAGCGCCTGATAGATCGGCACCGTACCGATGGGCACCGGCGAATTGCGGATGATCCATTCGCGGATGGTGTGGATGTGACGCCCGGTCGAGAGGTCCATCACGGTGTCGCCGCCCCACCGGATAGACCACACCATTTTCTCGACCTCTTCGGCGGCGCCCGAGGTGACGATGGAATTGCCGATATTGGCGTTGACCTTGGTGAGGAAGTTGCGGCCGATGATCATTGGCTCGGTTTCGGGGTGATTGATATTGGCCGGGATGATGGCGCGGCCGCGCGCGATCTCCTGACGGATGAACTCCGGCGTCACCTCATCGGGGATATTCGCGCCGAAGGATTCGCCGTCGACCAGGGCCGAGCGGCCGAGATTTTCGCGCACTGCGATATATTCCATCTCCTTGGTGATGATCCCGGCGCGCGCATATTCCAACTGCGTGACGCGCCTTCCGGACTTGGCGCGCAAGGGCTTGAGGCCGCGGCGGTCGAATTGCGGAACCGAGAGCAGCTCACCGGGCTTCAGCCCGTCATCTTCGGGGCGGCGGTTGCGGCCGGCATATTCCTCGACATCGCCGCGCGCAAGAATCCAATCGCGGCGCACCGGGGAGAGGCCCTTCTGGATGTCGATTGCGACATTATTATCCGTATACGGACCGGATGTGTCGTAGAGCCGGACCGGCGGCTCGCCGCCCGACAGCGGCACCTCGCGGAACGGCACGCCGGAAAGATAGATCTTCCGCGATCCGGGAAGGCTCCCTCGCGTAATCTCGTCGGTGGACGGGGCGGCATTGCGGATGGGCTTATTCATGGCGGGACTTCCTTCCGTATCAACGCATTCTCGGAAGTCAGGCGGCGGCTTTCGCTCACCGTCCCTCCCTCCGCCGGTGCTAACCGGATCAGGTTCAAAGGGACTCGGGAAGCACCCGATCTCAGTCCACCCATGCCTTCGCAAAGGAGGACGCCCCTGGGACTGGAATGATCTTGCCCCCGGCAAGCGCGAAGTCAAGGAATATCAAAGTTGCAGGAAGCTGGTGCGCTTGAAGCATCTCACGCCTGCCGCCAATATCGCCGGAACAGCAGAGGAAACGCCATGTCCGAAATCGAGATCCCGGTATCCGAGGCGTGGAAACGGCGCGCCTATATCACATCCGGCAAATATGAAAGCTGGTATCTGGATTCCGTCACGGACCCGAACGGTTTCTGGGGCGAGCAGGGCCGCGCGCTGGACTGGATAAAACCTTTCACCATCGTCAAGGACACCTCCTTCCAGCTTCACGATTTCCATATCGGCTGGTTCCAAGACGGCAAACTCAATGTCGCCGCCAATTGCATCGACCGGCATCTGAAAGCCCGCGCCAACCAGACGGCGATCATCTGGGAAGGCGACGATCCGAAAGATTCGCGGCACATCACCTATGCGGAACTGCACCGCGAGGTCTGCCGATTTGCGAATGTGCTCAAGGCGAACGGCGCGCGTAAAGGCGATCGCGTCACCATTTACCTGCCGATGATTCCGGAAGCCGCCTACGCCATGCTGGCCTGCGCACGCATCGGCGCGGTGCATTCCGTCGTCTTCGCCGGTTTCTCGCCGGACAGCCTCGCCGGGCGCATCCTCGATTGCCAAAGCGAGATCGTGGTGACGGCCGACGAAGGCTTGCGCGGCGGCAAAC
>DATHDZ010000344.1:0-3209 GCA_035318785.1 Micropepsaceae bacterium | reverse complement strand
ATGCGCATTTGCAACTCAGGTCGTGGTCAGTTCGTCTTGGTCGCCGGCATTGTATTCGGCCGCTCATAAGTGCTGGAAGGTCCGTGGCGGCTTGCCGACCGGCATCGCACGCGGCTATTCGGAACTCGACTGGTCGGAGCTCGGCCTCCTGGCTGCGGAGAAGCAGGGCTGACCTTCGAACCTGCGGATGCTCATCGGGGCAGCGTGGTCTGCCAAGCCCGGCCGGAGCGGCCACGCGCGTAGCCGTAGGCGAAGGGCGCTCCGCCGCCTGAAAAAAATATCGGGCGCATCCGTAAAGATTCACTCGCTTTTTTGCAATAACTTCGCCGTCTGTTCATTGTGCAAAGACCTGAAAACATTAACAATCTCAACCCCGTCGTTACGTCTAGACGGGAAAGCAAGCGGGCAAACGCTCACAGAGATTGGTCGCATTTAGCCCTGCGGAAGCCGGCCACTAGCCGGGCTATAGCTGGCAGTTACGGCGGTCACTGGGCGTTGCCGTCAGCAATACGGTGCGATCTGCGCACCCGAGGTGTCATATTGGGGAATGCAACTCGAGTCGTGCGGTCGCGCGTACGATGACGAGACGGCAGTCATCGCAAGTACGGCAGCGAGACCAAAGGCGCCAAGATATTTCATTGCAAGCGTTTTCATTTTTGATCTCCGTTGATGTATGTGGGAACACCTAAGCTGGTGTGCAGCCTCGGCTATGGATGCGCGCAACCTTTTCGGTCAGCAGCGGTTCTGCCAGCGCAGCGTGGGGTAGCATGGCGAGTAAGGTCCGCCGATATCATCGGTCGGGGCGTAAGCGTAGCCGCTTTGCGGACCATCATAGACCGGCTGGCCGTAGCCATATCCGGAACCGTGGTGGTGAGCCACGACCCGAGCGAGGGATGGTGTCGCTGCCGCCACCGCAAGTATTCCGGCCATCGCCATTCCGATCGCCGTTCTCTTGAGAATATTGATCATCTAGTCGAGCTCCATTCGTTGCATAAATTCGAAGGGTTGCGACCCTTCCGCACACCTGCATCTATGTCCTGCAAAGGAAAGCGACTGGGCCTAAGTTGCTGCGACCAGACCGATTTTGCCCCGATCTTTCAGGCCAAAAGTGCGCCCGCTCCACGCCACTTCTTTCTGGGGTAGATGCGTCACAACCGAAGCTCCGAGCACCCGCACGCAAAATGCAAAGACGCCATCGACTACGCGCCTGTCGCGCGGGCCTTGGCGGCTTACGGGACCGTCATCAAAGGGCCGTAGTAGGAGCCCCAATGCCCCCACGGGTCGTAGCCGCATCCGGTGCACCGGAAAAGTCCGCGATGCGCCGCCCTACTGACGTTGCCGCTGTGATTGCCACCTCTGCGGCTCGTTATATGATTAACTCCCAAGCCGCCGCCGCGTGCAAATGCACTGGCGGACAGCGCTGAACTGCCGATCGTAAAGACGAGTGCAAGAACGACCATCATCTTACGCAAGATCGGCCCTCCTTCCACGGCGACTTGTCGGACGCGCCTTGCAAAACCACTTTACTGGTGTTGCGGTTGTTGCCGCTTGATTGCGGCATTTCCGCTTTTCTCTAGCGGTGGAGGCCGCTCAATGGGGCCGTGGTGATTCGAGGCGTTACTTGGAGGAACCGGTGAGAGTTCACTTTCTGG
The DNA here is from genome assembly GCA_035318785.1 of Micropepsaceae bacterium. Classification (GTDB taxonomy): domain Bacteria; phylum Pseudomonadota; class Alphaproteobacteria; order Micropepsales; family Micropepsaceae; genus CAIYRG01. The sequence goes on along the minus strand of DATHDZ010000344.1, from coordinate 1,557 downwards.
CGCTTTTCCTGTGCGTGTGCGCCGGGGCAGTTGCCGCAGAGCAAAATAGGCCGCCGAGGCTCATCGCCATGGGCTGCAACTTTGATGGCGGACTGACATGGCTGGCGCTTGGCAAGGCACGCGCGGGTTCTGAGCTGGATTCCTTCCGCGTAGAAATTCCGGACGTCGATTTGCAGCGGGTAGACGCGACGATATCGCCCTCTAACATGGATATGTTTATGCCGTATGGGCAGGGTCCTGTGGTCGGCCCAATCAATGTGTCCAGGATCTCCATAGGCCCGCGGACGGTGGACGGTGTTGCAAACGGCAACGTGGTTACCGTACATTTCAACATCTTATCGTCCTATTCGACGCGCACAGATTTTTTGCAGCCGGACGCGATTTCATACATCTTGGTTCTCAACAACAAGAGTACCGGTTGTCGGCGCTGAGACGCCTCGGACGCAGGATGCGTGGGCAATTAGGCCCGGATCGTATCAAGAAAAAAATCTGGCATGTGAGGCGGGTCGTAATAAGTTGTCCGGACACCGACACCGACACCGACGCTGCGGCGCTCGCTGCCGGAGTAGTGGTCAGGAAGTTCACAACGCGGCAGTCAAGATGCTCGCATATGAAATCGCGCAAGCCCTGGTGTTGTTGAGCCGAACGGTGTCGTGCGGAAGTTCGACTCTTCCTATGGTACAGTGGCTGAACTGCAGGAATCCCACATGCAGCCGAAGCTCACCCCGGAAGAGATTCAGCTCTTGAGACAGCTCAACGAGCGCGATCGTCAGGCCTTAGGCGGCATGCCGCGGCCACCAGCTGCGGATGGGCTGCAGGCGCTTGGTTACGTCGTTGTGCATTCTCCTAACTCAGAAGACCTGCTTTTCAGCATCACTGCAGCCGGGCGCGCTGCACTGGCGACGATCGACGCGGGGCCGTAGGAAGCCTGCCAGCAACTGAAGTGTAGGGACAGCTAGTGCGGCGGAAGACTAACGGTTCCGGTACCGGCCCGATCTTCGGAACGCTGCGAATAAGCCGGCGGTGAACAGCCCATGAGGCCGAGAAAGCCGATGACGTCCGTGCATCCGGCAGTGACGCTCAGCAGAGCGCGGCCTCTTTCAGGCTCGGGCCGCTCAGCGCGGGCCCGGCCGGGCGGGTTTCCATCGCGGCGACTCGATTCTTCACCGCCCGCTGCACCTTCTGGAAGGCGCGCACCTCGATCTGACGCACGCGCTCGCGCGAAACGCCGAACTCGAGGGTGATCGGGTCCTCCGCTAGCCGGCGTGCCTCGAAGATGCGCCGCTCGCGGTCGTTGAGCACGGAGAGCGCATCGCCGAGCGCTTTCCGGCGATTGTCCGATTCCTCGCTTTCCGCAAGCCGCGTCTCCTGGTCGGAGACGTCGTCAACGAGCCAGTCCTGCCACTCGCCGGAATCGCCGTCCTCGCGGATCGGGGCGTTGAGCGACACGTCGCCGCCGAGGCGCCGGTTCATGTCGACCACGTCCCGCTCGGTCACGCCCAGGCGCTTGGCAATGAGCTTGACCTGGTCGGGGCGCAGGTCGCCCTCTTCCAGAGC
>DATHDZ010000343.1:0-2224 GCA_035318785.1 Micropepsaceae bacterium | reverse complement strand
GATCGATGCGACAACAAGAACGGGATCCCACAGGATGACGCCCGCGATTTCAAACGCAGCCATCCCGGTGTAGTGCATCGCGGCAATGCCACCGGCAACGATGGCGCCACCCGCCCATGGCCCGTGGCGCCAGTTCGGAGTAAGCGATACCGCGAGCCCCGCGCCGGTCAGCAGGATGGCCGCGACCAGCGACAGGATGGTTAAGATAATATTATAGCCGCTCGGAATGCCCGGCGTGAACGCAAGCATCGCGACGAAGTGCGTTGCCCAGATGCCGAAGCCGGTGGATATGGCCGATATGGCGAGCCAAATGCCCCGCATACGGCCGTTCGATTTACGCGCGTGGCGAAGCAGATTGATCGCCGCGAATGATGCCAGGACGCAGATGAGGGCGGCGAGCGCCACAAGCTTCAAATCATGGGCGGTGGCGATGCAACTGTAGACCTTCAACATGTGACAATACCCGAAGGCGGAGATACCGCGTTGACAAGAATTAGCGGCAAAAACGTAAGAACCGGTAAAGCTGTCCGCTCGGCAGACGCGGGTGATGCGTCCGCAGGCCGAGGTATGATCGGATTGGCTAACGAAGAGTGTCGGCCGGGGGGGCAGAGCTTCCATGCAAAGCAGATTGCCGGGAAAGGCGCCTATCGCAGCACTAACCCCGTCGCGGCCTCCAGCTCGCCGATCGCTTGCGCCGCGTTGAGCACCTTGATGGTGGTCATGCCCATCTCGCGCGCCGGCTTCAAATTGACGCCGAGATCGTCGAGATAGACGCAGTGTCCGGGATCGACGCCGAGCGCGTCGGTCATCATCCGGTAGATGCGCGGGTCGGGCTTGCGCAATCCGATCTTGGCGGATTCGATGACATGGTCGAACAGCACCATCACCTCGGCGATATAGAGCGAACGCCCGCTGGCGCTGCCGATGGCATTGGCGGGAAGGTTGTTGGTGATGCACCCGGTCTTGAACTTTGTCTTTATGCGCTTGAGCGCTTCGACCATTTCGGGCCGCAGGTCGCCCGACAGCAGCGGCAGCACGTCCTTGCCGCGAACCTCCGCGCCGAGCGCCAGCGATTCCGTCGCGAACAGCTGATCGAATGCCGCGATGTCGATCTCGGCACGCTCGAATTTCGCCCAGGCGTTTTCCAGGTGATTGGCGGCATTGGTCCGTCGGATGATATCGGCGGGCAGCCCGCGCGCGGTCTCATATCGCGCAAAAGCCTCGAATGGCGAGGACGTCAGCACGCCGCCAAAATCCCAGATCACTGCCTCGATCATCATCCCTGCCCATGCCAACGCCAATTTGGAAAACGGCTAACACGGTGTTCGCGTGAGGGCCAGCCTTGATGGTCACTTGGCGAGACCGATGGCGCGGGCTATTGCTGCGGCTATGGAAACTCTGTTTCGGACGCTTGCAGTCGCGGCGGCGCTGCTCGTTACTGCGCCCGCTGGCGCGATCGTCGGCGGCGGGGCGCCGTCGGCCGAGGGCGTCGGCCGCTCCGTCGTCACCATCGTCGGCTCGCGCGGCAATTTTTGTACGGGCGCGCTGATTGCACCGAAGCTGGTTCTTACGGCGGCGCATTGCGTGCAGCCGGGCGCGGAATACAAGATCGTCGACTATGGCGCGGGCCGGCAACCGCAATTGCAAGCCGTCAAAAACGTCGCGGTGCATCCCGGCTTCAACATGCAGGGGATGCTGGCCCATCGCGCCACCGCCGATGTCGCGCTGTTGCAGCTGGAAACTCCCGCCAAGGGAAAAACAGCCGCTGCGCTCGGCATGCCCGGCATTCCCATCATGGTCGGCAGCCGCTTCACCATTGCCGGCATCGGCGTGACCGTGCGGGGTGACGGCAAGAGCGGCGGCAGCATCCGTGTCGCCGGCCTGATGGCGACCGGCAAGCCGGGGACATTGCAGATTCGTTTGGTTGACCCGGTCGGGCAGGGCACGCGCGACGGGCTCGGCGCCTGCACCGGGGATTCCGGCGCTCCGGTTTTCGAGGACAAGCCGGGCGGACCCGTCATCATCGGCGTCGTCAGTTGGTCGACCGGGCCAAACGGCGCCGCGGGCTGCGGCGGATTGACCGGCGTGACGCCGCTCACGCTTTACCGCGACTGGATCTTGCAGACCGCACGGCAATGGGGTTCAGCGTTGTAAGTTTGAGGGTGCTTAAGCCTTGGCCATTGCCTTGTCTGTTCAGCCATTGACCGTTACACAAATTCTGACA
>DATHDZ010000342.1:0-23426 GCA_035318785.1 Micropepsaceae bacterium | reverse complement strand
CTGAAGAATCCGAAGGCAACGCAGCAAGCCATGGACGGTGGCTGGTTCCACTCCGGAGATCTGGGTGTGATGCACGCGGACGGGTACATCCAGCTGAAGGACCGCTCCAAGGACATCATCATTTCGGGCGGGGAGAACATTTCATCGATCGAGGTCGAGAACGCCCTCTACAAGCACCCCGCCGTGCTCTTTGCTGCGGTGGTGGCAAAGCCCGATCCGAAATGGGGGGAGACCCCTTGCGCCTTTGTCGAGCTCCGGCCCGGTCATGCGAACATCACGGAAGCGGATTTGATCGCGTTCTGCCGCGACAATCTCGCCCGCTTCAAATGCCCGAAAAACATCGTCTTCTGCGAGTTGCCGAAAACGACAACGGGCAAAATCCAAAAGTTTCGTTTGCGCGAGCAGGCAAAGACGCTCGACGGACGCCTCAATCCCTGAAGGCGTCTCGACGCGAAATCCGAAAGCTCAGTGGCTGGTCGTTCGCAATCTTTCGAGTTCGTCTTTCAACCGGAGCTTTTCTTTTTTCAAAGCCGCGACACGCAACTCATCCCATGCGGAATGGGTCATCTCAGCTTCGATCTGCTCCTGCAATCTTTGATGTTTGTCGGCGATTTCTCTGATGTGGGACTCTAAGGCCATCGTTACCGCCTCATCGCTGGAAAGGCCGAGGAAATTAGATCACTCAAAAAGCCGTTTGTCACCCCCTTGCATTTTCATGATTGAGGATTGCTTGCAAATCCGCAGGCCGTAAAGGCGAATCGGCTTGGCGAGGCCTTAAGCTAGGCCTACAAATCGCCCTGCTGGGCACCAAGCTCAAAGAAGCGGTTCGCCCGTGCCATGACCGACGAAGAAGAACAGATCCTGAAGGCGAAGCTCGCCGAGCTTCGGCAAGAGCATGGCGATCTCGATGCGGCGATCGCCGCGATTTCCAACTCGGCGCGTTGCGATCAGCTGCAATTGACGCGGCTGAAAAAACGCAAGCTGCAGCTTAAGGACCAGATCGCGCGTATCGAGGACAGTCTTCTGCCCGATATCACGGCCTGAGCGTTTTCGCGCCGGCTCGCTTCTCCGCGTACATTGCCGAATCGGCTTCCGCCATCGCAGCCTCGGCCTTCTGGCCCGCCTGCAATTCATGCACACCGCAGGAGAAGCTCAATTCCACGGGCATGCCGTTCCACAAAGGCGGTTTGTCGCGCAAGCTCTGCGTCACGGAGAGAGCTTTCTTTTGGGCCTGATCGAGTGTGACATGGGCGAGGAGGACACCGAACTCATCGCCTCCGAGACGGGCGAGGATGTCGCTGTCTCGGATCTGGCTGGCGACCAAGTCGGAAAAGTGCCGCAAAACGACATCCCCCGCGCCATGGCCATAGGCGTCATTCACGGCCTTGAAATTGTTAAGGTCGAAATAGAGTAGGCTCGATGGCGTGCCATAGCGTTCTGCGAAAGCGATGAACCGCGAAATTTCCCGCACGAAAGCGCGCCGGTTGAGAATCGGCAGCAAGGTGTCCTGATCGGCCGTACGAGCCATGTCCTCGAGCCGCAGCCGCGTTTGTTCTACCTCGCGCCGAAGCAACTCGATTTCATGAACCAGCTTGCCGGCAGCGTCGCGAACGCTGGGGGTGAATTCTTCTTCGGGAATGCCCAGAAGAGAAGCCGAGGCGATAGGTGCAGCCGGGCCGGGCAGCTTGGTCTCGCGCGCGGTACCCGCTCCACGCGAACCCGCCCGTCCCGTTCGCCGTGGGCGATCCGACTTTCCGACGTTCACCTCCTCTGCCAAGCCTGTCATTTGTGCGACTCACTCCTCGATGATGGAAATTGGCATCAAATCGTCCACACGCAAAGCAGCGGAAAGCGCTTTCTTCCCTCGGGCGGGCCCCTATAATGCAGCGCTTCCGCCTGCCGTCCGGACTTCCCGGACAGATCAAGCCAGCCGAAGCATACCCAAAAATGCCCGCCCAGAAGCCAACCTCGAAGCCCGTTGTGGGTATCATCATGGGAAGCCGGTCCGATTGGCCGACCTTGCAGGCGGCTGCCGAAATCCTGGGCGAACTCGGCGTCCCTTACGAGGCCCGTATAGTCTCCGCCCATCGCACCCCGGACCGGCTTTACGATTACGCGAAAGCTGCGAAATCCCGGGGGCTCAAGGCCATTATCGCAGGTGCTGGGGGGGCCGCCCATCTCCCCGGCATGACGGCTTCCATGACCGTCCTACCGGTGCTCGGCGTCCCGGTCGAGACGCGGTCGCTCAAGGGCCTCGACAGCCTGCTTTCCATCGCCCAGATGCCCGGCGGCATCCCGGTAGCCACCTTTGCCATCGGCCAAGCCGGGGCGAAGAACGCGGGACTCTTTGCCGCGGCCCTGTTGGCCCTTGAGGATCCGAAGCTTTCCCGCCGGCTGGAAACCTGGCGCGGCAAGCAGACCCGCTCCGTCGCCCACCTTCCTAACGGCAAGAAACCGAAAAAACGCAAACCGTGAGCGCCCCTTCCATCCTTTCCAGTCCGCTTCCGCCGGGGGCCACCATCGGGATTCTTGGCGGTGGCCAATTGGGCCGCATGCTGGCTCTCGCCGCGGCAAGGCTTGGTTTCAAGACGCATATCTATTCGGATGAGACCGAATCCTGCGCTTTCCACGTGGCCACGGCCAGGACCCGCGCGCATTACGACGATGAACAGGCGTTGGGAGACTTCGCCGCCGCCTGCGACCTGGTGACGTTCGAATTCGAAAATGTCCCCGACGGCACCGCCCATTACCTTGCGGACCATGTGCCGGTGGCGCCCAATCCGCGGGCCCTGTCCGTCGCGCAGGACCGGTTTCTGGAGAAAAGTTTCATCGCCGGACTCGGCATCGCCACCGCCCCATTCCGCGACATCGCGAGCGAGGCCGATGCGACGGAGGCGTTCCGTGCCCTGGGTGGGCCGGCGGTCTTGAAGACACGTACGCTCGGCTATGACGGCAAAGGTCAAAGAATCGTCAGAAGCGCCGAGGAAGCCGCGCGCGCCTATACCGAGCATCGCGACGTGCCTGCCATCCTCGAGAAATTCGTCGAATTCGCGTTCGAGGCCTCGGTGGTCGCTGCGCGCGGTCGCGATGGCAGTTTCGTCGCTTATGATCCGCCGAAGAACGAGCATGAGAATCACATCTTGCGCCGCTCGACCGTGCCCGCTCCGCTCACGCCGGCGGCCGCCAGCGAAGCCGTTGCGATTGCCCGCCGCATTGCGGAAGCGCTGGATTATGTCGGTGTCTTGGGTGTGGAGCTCTTCATCGGCAAGAACGGCGAGATTGCCGTCAATGAGATCGCGCCGCGCGTCCACAATTCGGGCCATTGGACCATCGAAGCCTGCGTGGTGAGCCAGTTCGAGCAGCATATCCGCGCCGTCGCGGGCTGGCCGCTGGGCGATGCAAGACGCCATTCGGATGCAGTGATGCAGAACATCATCGGTGTCGAGGTCGAGGATTGGCTGGCGCTCGCAGGCCGCGAGGCGGGCTTGCACATTTATGGCAAACGCGTTGTGCGGCCGGGCCGCAAGATGGCTCACATCACGAAGCTTTCACCCCTCTCCCATTGAGGGTCGAACGACATGTTCCACCTGCCCCTTGAGGGCAGGTCGAGCCGCGCAAGCGGCGAGGGTGGGGGTGAATTCTTCTTGGAGCGCCGGGTGAGGAGTGAGTTCTTCTTTAGTCTCTCACACGGTGGAAACTACCGCTTTCCGCCGCGCAGAGAATTGAGAATGTCCAACGGACTTGGCAGCTTGGCTATCGCCTCGCGGGCCTGCCCGCGGAATTTCTCGATCTGCATGACATTGTCGATGCGGTTGCCGAGAAAGGTCCAGGTCGCCGAATGTCCCTCGCTCGCGTCGCTGAACCAATAGGCAAGCGTCGAACCATACACGCCCGCGAGCATGGCGCGCTTGGTGTAATAGGAAAAATCGCTTGAGGTGTCGCCTGCGGCGCGCCACATCGCATCCACGCTCCGCATCATCAGCCTGGCCGCGAGCGCTGCGTGTTGTGGTGCTGCAAGAAACCCTGCCGCCTTGCGCGCGGCTTCCTTATGCGGCGCGATCACTTCGATTCGGGTTCGAACGGCCGCTGCGACCTTGTCGCGCAGGCGTTGGTCGGGTTCGCCTTTCGCCATGATCTCCGCCATGCGCCGGTCGGCCCAATCGTTGAAGGCTTCGACGAGGCTCGCGGCGCCTTTGGGAAAGGCATCCTGCAGCTCGCGCTTTCCCACGCCTGCTCGGGCGCCGGCGTTGCTCAGCGTCGTTTCCGAAAAGCCGCTCTCCGGGATTTCCGTCAAGGCTTCCATCAGCACGAGCTCTTGGATCGCATCGCTCATTGCGCCGCGTTCCTGTCGTCGCCCTTGTCCAGCCAATGATGGATCTCGCTTTCGAAAACCAGCCGCGTGAGATCGGTCATGCGCTGCGGGTAGACCACGCCATCGATGTGGTCGCATTCGTGCTGTACCACCCGGGCGTGGAACCCCTTGGCAATGCGCAAGATCCGCTTCCCTTGGGTGTCATAACCCATATAGCGGATCTGTCGCGGCCTCTCGACCCAGCCGCGCATCCCGGGCACGGAGAGACAGCCTTCCCAGCCGCCTTCGATAATGGGGTCCAGCACTTCGATCACCGGATTGATGAGCACGGTCAGCGGCGCGGTATGATCGAAGGCTTCGGTCTGGGGAAGCGCATCCTCCATCCGGCTCGCCGGCGCTTGGAACACCACCACGCGCAGCGGCACGTGGACCTGAGGCGCCGCGAGGCCGGCGCCGTTGGCGTCCTCCATCGTCTCGATCATGTTCTCGACCAGACGCTTGATCTCGGGCGCGGTCGGATCGGCGACGGGCGCAGCGACGCCCGCCAGAACCGGATGCCCCATGCGGGCGATTTTCAGGATAGCCATGGGCGGAATATGGGGTCGATGAAACCGCGCGTCAAAGTCAGACTCCCAGCGCGGCGATGCCGGCCGCTGCCACCTGCTCATCCTCGTGACTTTGCACGCCGGAAACCCCGACCGCACCGATGATTTCGCCCTGGTACAAAATGGGAAGACCTCCCTGGATGGGGAAGGCATCGGGGAAATTCAGCATTCCGGGCCGTTGCTTGACCGTCTCTTCCCAGACCTTTCCGGGCCGGTGGGTGATGGCCGCCGAGCGCGCCTTCAACGTCGCCACTTCGGCCGTTTGGGGCCTTGCGCCATCGCCTCGTTCGAGCAGCAACAGCCGCCCGGCATCATCCACAACCGCTATGGTGACCCCCCATTTCTGCTTGCCGGCTTCGAGTTTGGCTGCGGCCATCATTTTGTGGGCATCGGCGATGGTAAGTGCGGGTTTGCTGCGCATTTATGGTTCCTTTGGCACGTTCGATTTCGTTCATGCGTTATGGCATGCGGAAGGTGGACAGTTTGAGCGCGTTCTGATAGGAACCCGCGCCGTATTCGAGAAGAAGGAGCCTCGCTTGCAGATCATCGTTCGCGACAACAATATCGACCAGGCGCTCAAAGCGCTGAAAAAGAAGATGCAACGGGAAGGCATCTTCCGCGAGATGAAATTGCGGGGCCACTACGAAAAACCATCGGAAAAGCGCGCACGCGAGCGGGCGGAAGCAATCCGCCGCTATCGCAAGCTCCAGCGCAAGCGTTTGCAGCGCGAAGGCCTGCTGCCGCGCTAGGTTTTCCCTTTTTGGGTCAGAAGGCCGCCTTTTGGCGGCCTTCGGCGTTTTGGCCCGGCGCACAGTCCTGGCAGACGGCGATTTCGATGGTCACATGGGACAATCCCACGTGGCGCCGGCGCAGCTCGGCCTTGATGTCATCCGCCGAACAAGGGACCGGGCTCACCAGGGACACGATCAAGCCGCGATGACCGGGTCCTAGCCGCCAGAGATGAAGATCGGCCACTTGCGCGTGCAAGTCATCCTCCAGCGTGCGGCGTATGGCCGATGCCAAGCGCGGGTCGTCCTCGACATCCAGCAGGACGATTCCGGTCTGGCGCATCAGTTGGACCGCCCAGCGCGCAATGACGAACGCTCCCAAAAGTCCGACCAGCGGATCGAGCGCGCGCAATCCGAACATGGCGCCCGAGATGAGGGCAATGAGCGCGAGCACCGACGTCGCGGCATCGGCCAACACGTGCACATAGGCCGCGCGCAAATTGTGGTCGTGGTGATGATCGGCTTCGGGGCCGGGCTCGTTGCTTTCGTGCAGCATGGCGGCGCTGATGATGTTCACTGCAAGCCCTATGGCAGCGACGAAGATGGCCTCGCGGTAGCGGATGGAAATGGGAGCGTAGAGGCGCATCGCCGATTCCACGGCGATACCGAGCGAAATGATGCCCAGGATGAGTGCGCTGGAAAATCCGGCCAGATCGCCGAATTTGCCGGAGCCGAAGGAAAACACCCGGTTGCGCGCATGCCGCCGCGCCATCCAATAGGCCCAGGCCGCCAGGCCGAGCGCCCCCACATGGGTCGCCATGTGCACGCCGTCGGCCAGCAACGCCATGGAGCCGAAGGCGAGCCCCGCCACGATCTCCACGACCATGAAGGCAGCGGTGAGGTAGACGACAAGACGGGTCCGCGATTCCGCGCGCGCGTGGCCCGCGCCCAGATAGACGTGATCGTGAGTCCAAGCGTGATCGTGCTGTTCGCTCATCTCGACACTCGCGTCGGCCGAAGAAATATAAGGCCTAATTCGATGAACGACTATGAGCGGCTCGGTAATATACATTTCTGGTGACGCACCACGAAATGCTGCCCCACCTGAATGGGCCTCGGATCGATCCGGGCGAAGCCGGCGTTTTGATAAAGCGCCAGAAGCTTCGCGCGTGGTTCGCAGTCCAGCCTCAGATAAAGCCGCCCTTTCGCGCGAACTTCATCTTCCGCCCATCGCAGCATGGCGTGGGCGAAGCCACGGCCGGCGAACCGCCGGGCCACGGCCAGGCGATGGACGTAAAAGGCTTCGCCGGATGCGGCCTGTGGCCAGAACAGGCGATCTTCGGCATGCAGATACATGCAGGTGGCGAGCGCTCCGTCGACGCGCCCGATGACAAGCTCGCCAGCTTGCGCAACCCGCACGAGTTCTTCGGACGAGGTCTCGTTGGGACCCCAGAGCGGTTCACCCTTGGCGATCAGCCAGTCCGCCGTCTCGTGGATCAGCACATCCGTTTCGGGGATGGCCTCCATTCCGGCGCGGGCGATGATGAGCACCATCGCGGATCCATGATCACCGCATTGTGGGCATGATGAAACTGGAATCGCGCGCGCCCTTGGGCCATCGCGCGGTGACCGTCTTTAGCTTTGTGTAGAAGCGCACGCCGTCGGCGCCGTGCTGGTTTGCATCGCCGAAGGCCGAGCGCTTCCAGCCGCCGAAACTGTAATAAGCGAGCGGCACGGGAATGGGCACATTGATCCCGACCATGCCGACATTCACGCGCGAGGCGAATTCGCGTGCCGTGTCGCCGTCGCGGGTGAAGATCGCGGCGCCATTGCCATATTGGTGCCGGGATGGAAGCGAAAGCGCCTCGTCGAAATCACGGGCGCGCGCGATCTGCAGTACGGGGCCGAAGATCTCTTCCTGATAGGTTTTCATGTTCGACGTCACCCGGTCGAACAGCGAACCGCCGAGGTAGAATCCGTTCTCATAGCCTTGCATCTTGAAGCCGCGGCCATCGACCACAAGCTCGGCGCCTTCCTTCTCGCCAAGTGCGATGTAGTCGAGCACTTTCTTGCGGTGCGCCGCCGTGATCAGCGGGCCATAGGCCGCATCCTCGTCGGTCGGAAGACCGACCTTCAGCGCTTCCACGCGCCGCTTCAATTTGCTGACCAGCGATTCCGCCAACCGTTCGGTTACCGGCACCACGACCGAGATCGCCATGCAGCGCTCGCCGGCGGAGCCATAGCCTGCGCCCATCAGCTCGTTCGCGACCTGGTCGAGGTCGGCGTCGGGCATGACGATGGCATGGTTCTTGGCGCCGCCCATCGCCTGCACGCGCTTTCCATGGGCCGTGCCGCGCCCGTAAACATATTCCGCGATGGCCGATGAGCCGACGAAGCTCACCGCCTGAATGTCCCGATCATCCAGGATCGCATCGACGGCTTCCTTGTCGCCGTTCACGACCTGCAGCACGCCCGCCGGCGCGCCCGCCTCCATCATCAGCTCGGCCAAACGCAGCGGCACGCTCGGGTCTTTTTCGCTCGGCTTGAGAATGAAACAATTTCCGCATGCGATCGCGACCCCGAACATCCACATCGGGATCATGGCGGGAAAGTTGAACGGCGTGATTCCGGCGACCACGCCCAAAGGTTGACGCATCGAATAGACGTCGATGCCGGGTCCCGCGCCTTCGGTGAATTCGCCCTTGGCGAGATGGGGAATGCCGCAGGCGAATTCGATCACCTCTAACCCACGCTGGATATCGCCCTTGGAATCGGCGATGACCTTGCCGTGTTCGCTGGAGAGCAGATGCGCCAGCGCATCCATGTTCTTCTCGACCAGCGATTTGAAATTGAACATCACGCGGGCGCGGCGTTGCGGATTGAGCCCCGACCATTGCGGGAACGCTTTCGAAGCAGCTTCTACCGCCTGGCGCAAATCTGCTGCATTGGCCAGAGGCACGCGCGCTTGCACCTCGCCGGTTGCCGGATCGAACACATCGCCGAAGCGGCCGCTTGTGCCGCCGACATGCTCACCGCCGATGAAATGCGTCAGGGTCCTCATGCGTTCCCCTTAGCGTGACGACGTTCTTTCGAGAAACCGTTCTCGCACACAGCCAGGCTCGATGACATAAAACCTCCCGCGCCAATCGGTGGTCAACCCGTCAAAGAATGGCACTACGATGTCCGCCCGTGCCACGGGTCCCAAAGGGTGCAGGCGGAGAAGGACAATCGCCGGGGGGATTTCGGCAGCTCGTTCGACCATCAGACCAAAGTCGAGGTCAAAAGTTAGGAGTATCCGGCCAGTCCGAATGCAATCGTCAAGGACTGTCTCGTCTCTTGACCCTCTTCTCAATTCAAGAATGTGCTGAACATCGTGACCGGCACCGCGGAGCCGCCCGACAAGATAGCGGTCGCAATTTTCATCGGCCAAGATGAGCATTATTCGGCAGCTAGCGTTATGCGCTCCTCGGCCAGTCGAGCCGCAGCGTAAGCACAGGCAGCGCGAATATCATCGTGGCTAAGATGAGGGTAGATGTCGATCATTTCAGCCGGCGAGATCCCGCTCGCAAGTTCTCGCATGATGTGTTCGACGGTTATTCTCGTGCCTTTGATTACCGGCTTTCCCACCATGACTTTCGGGTTCAGCGTGATTCGTTTGAGAAGCTCTTCCATGGCGCAAATCTCCTTGCGGCCATTATAGCATAGCCAAACGAGTGTCTCAGCCCAGCGCTTTGACGATTTCTTCCGTCATCTTCTTGGCGTCGGCGAACAGCATCATGGTGTTGTCGCGGAAAAACAGCTCGTTCTCGATTCCGGCATAGCCCGAACCCATGCCACGTTTAATGAACAGCACGGTTTTCGCCTTTTCCACGTCCAGGATAGGCATGCCGTAGATCGGCGATTGCGGATTGTTCTTCGCCGCCGGGTTGGTCACATCGTTCGCACCGATGACATAAGCGACATCGGTCTGCGCGAATTGGGAGTTGATGTCGTCGAGCTCGAACACTTCGTCATAGGGCACGTTCGCTTCGGCGAGCAGCACGTTCATATGGCCGGGCATGCGGCCGGCCACGGGATGGATGGCGTAGGAAACTTTGACCCCTTCGCGCTTCAGTTTTTCGGCCATCTCGCGCACGGCGTGCTGGGCTTGCGCCACCGCCATGCCGTAGCCGGGCACGATGATGACCGAAGCTGCGTTCTTCATGATGAAAGCGGCGTCCTCGGCCGAACCCTGTTTCACGGGGCGCGTTTCCGCCGGGCCCGCCGGGCCTCCCGTATCGCCGCCGAAGCCGCCGGCGATGACCGAGATGAAGGAGCGGTTCATCGCCTTGCACATGATGTAGGAGAGAATGGCGCCCGACGAGCCTACCAGCGCGCCAGTGATGATGAGGGCGGTGTTCTCCAGGGTGAATCCGATGCCCGCCGCCGCCCAACCGGAATAGGAGTTCAGCATCGAGACCACCACCGGCATGTCGGCGCCGCCGATGGGGATGATCAGCGTGATGCCCAGGACGAAAGACAGCACCGCGACCGCCCAGAAAGCCCAAGGGACCTGCGCAATCACGAAATAGACGGTGAGCCCGACGATCAGGAGCGCGAACAGAAGATTGAGGAGATGGCGCGCGGGCAAAAGGATGGGCGCGCCCGACATGTTGCCGTTCAGCTTGGCAAAAGCGATGATCGAACCGGCAAAGGTGATGGCGCCGATGGCGACACCCAAGCTCATCTCGATCAGGCTCTGTGTTTTGATGATGCCCGTACACATGTTGGCGGCGTCTTGGACACAGATGCCATAGGCGGCAGGCGAATAGAGCGCAGCCCCCGCGACGAGCACCGCCGCCAGACCGACCAGCGAATGAAAGGCCGCCACCAATTGCGGCATGGCGGTCATCGGGATGCGCCGCGCCGTGACGGCGCCAATAGCGCCGCCGATCGTAAGACCGCTAAGGACCAAGCCCCATGTCAACGCATCGCTGACGCCGGTCACCGCAAGCGTGGTGAGGATCGCCAGGCCCATACCGATCATGCCGCGCCGGTTGCCGGTGCGCGCCGTTTCGGGCGAGGCAAGGCCCCGCAACGCCAGAATGAAGAGCGCGCCGGAAACGAGATAGAGCAGTGCGGCGAGATTGACGGTCATCGCCTCACTTCTTCTCTTTTTTCTTGTACATCGCGAGCATGCGTTGCGTGACCAGGAAGCCGCCGAAGATGTTCACCGACGCCAGCACCAGCGCGACAAAGCCGAGCCCCTTGGACAGCCAGGATTCATTCGAGACCGCGGGCACCGAGACGGCGATCAGCGCGCCGACCACGATCACGGAGGAAATCGCGTTGGTGACGCTAATCAGCGGTGTGTGCAGTGCCGGCGTGACGCCCCAGACGACGAAATAGCCGACGAAAATCGCCAGTACGAAAATCGAAAAGCGGAAGACGAACGGATCAATCGCTTCCATCATATCCTCCGTTCATGCCGGCTTGAGAGCCGGGTGGACGACCGCGCCGCCGCGTGTCAGCCCCGCGCCCTTGATGATCTCATCGTCCCAGTTGAGTGCGGCCGCGCCGGTCTTCTTGTCGACGAAGAGGCTCACGAAATTGAACAGGTTGCGCGCATAGAGGCTCGACGCATCCACCGCCAGGCGGCCGGGCAGATTGCAATATCCCATCAGGGTGACGCCGTAAGCCTCGACCACCTCATCGGGTTTGGTCAGCGGGCAATTGCCGCCCTGCTCGGCGGCCAGATCGACGATCACCGAGCCGGGCTTCATGGTTTTGACCATCTCTTCGGTCACCAGCACGGGTGCCTTGCGTCCCGGGATGAGCGCGGTGGTGATGACGATGTCCTGTTTCTTGATCGTCTCGGCGATGAGCGCGGCCTGCTTGGCTTGATATTCCTTGGACATTTCCTTGGCGTAGCCGGTGGCGGTCTGCGCCTGTTTGAACTCGTCGTCCATCACTGCGACGAAGGTCGCGCCCAGCGACTCCACCTGTTCCTTGGTGGCAGGGCGCACATCGGTCGCGGACACGATCGCGCCCAGCCGCCGCGCCGTCGCGATCGCCTGCAGCCCGGCGACCCCGGCGCCCATGACGAGAACCCGCGCCGGCGCGATGGTGCCCGCCGCGGTCATCATCATCGGCATGGCGCGGCCGAACTCCGCCGCCGCGTCGACCACCGCCTTATAGCCGGCCAGATTGGCCTGGCTCGAAAGCACGTCCATCGCCTGAGCGCGGCTGATGCGCGGCAGGAGCTCCATGGCAAAGGCGTCGATGCCGGCCTGGGCCAATTTGCCGACGGCCTCTTTCTCGGTCGCGGGGGAGAGCAGCGCCACCAGGATGGCGCCCCGTTTCAATAGCGCGATTTCCTCATCCGATGGCCCGCGCACCTTGAGCACGATATCGGCGGTTTTCAATGCGGTGGCGGCATCGGGGGCGATGGTCGCGCCCGCGGCCAGATAGTCGGCGTCAGAGAAATGCGCGGCGGCGCCGGCGCCCGACTCGACGGCCACCTCCAACCCGAGACCCTTCAGCTTCTTCACTGATTCCGGCGTGGCTGCGACACGCGTTTCCTTGGCGCGTCGCTCCTTCGGGATCGCGACAATCATAGCCATGAAGGGTTCGTTTTAAAGACGGGAAGCTCTATCCGTTATGGGTGCGGAAGAAGAACAGCAACGTGGCGAGAATCACCAGGATGATAACCGACCATTTCGTTGCAGCCCAGAAGGAGAGCCAGGTCTTCACATGGTCTGTGATGTCCATGCTGCCGCCGGTTGAGTTATCGCCGCCTTGTTGGTGTTGCTGGGCCATGCTTTCCCCTCGAATTGCTCAAGCGATTGCGAACGCGGCGGGACTATAGCAAAGCGAGCAGCGGCGCAAAGCCCTCACTCCCCCGCCGCTGCGGCTTCACGGCGACTTATCGTCGCGCCATTCCATCATCCCCCCTTGGGGATCGCAGATCGCCAGAATCCGCGATTCCGTGGCGCCGTCCAGATAGCGCGTCAGCTTCAAAGGGTAGACTCCATCGCCCCATTCCATGGACAGACGCCACACCGGGCGCCTCACGCTCGCCAGGATCAACAGATTGTTCAGGGCTTCGCGCTCCATCTTGGAGAACTGATAGGTGGTCATCGTGTGGGTGACGACGAGAGCCCCCTCGTGCGGGGCTTTCGCCAGGGCGTCGGGCAGGAGCGTCAGTGCATCGCCCGACTCAATGTCGAGGGCGTGGCCGCTTGCAGCCTCCAGGGCGCGTTCCAGACGCAGGAAGCGGTCCTTGTGGTCCGGCCAGACGAGCGCCTTCAGCCACAGGCGAGCCTCAGGATCGGAAAGATCGACCGGATCGCGCTCGAGACCTAAGCGAAGTCCCACACGGGGAGAGGGTTGAAGTGGTGGGGTGTGGGGCCCGACGAGTTGGGTCTCCAAGATCAGCTGCCCGTCCGACGCTCCGGCCGTGAAAACGGCGCGGTCCCTCACATAACGATACAGGTAACGGTCCCAATGCAGGTTGAGCCCCGCGCTCGGCCCGAGCTCGATCACATGCAGCGGCTCGCCCGCCTCCATCGCTATTCTCAAGAATCCCGCGCGCAGATAGGCGGAGCGTCCCACCTCATTGGTGTTGGTGACGCGCCTCGCCACGATGGCGGCGATCTCGGCTTCATGCGCGAGGCAGACATCGCGAAAGAGCGGAAACGGATCGCCTGTCGCAAGCGCCGCATCTTGGGGATTGAGCGTTCGGTAATGCGCGCGCAATCCGTGATCGAGGCCGCGCAGCAAAAGAAGATGCACGGCGCCAAGGATGAGGTTCGCCATCGGCTGACCGGGACGAGCGCGCGCCGCGAGCGCAGAGAGTTTCGCATCGTCGCGCACGCCTGAAGCCAGACGCACATAAAGCGGCGCCCTTTGGCGCACGCATTCGGCGATGAAGAAGTCCCAATAGTCTCGCGCAGGTTCCGAAGTGCTCATGGGAACGCATTGTTAAGCACGATTTGCGCCGTATCGAGAGATATGGCGCGATTTGAGACGCTTAAACCGACTTTTACCTTTGAAACGCGACAATGCCTCCATCCTAAGCAATTGGATTTCACGCACCCCATGACACAAGCGGTTCTCATCGTAGACGACGATCCCGTACAGCGCCGCCTGATGGAAACCTGCATCTCGCGCTCCGGTCTGCAAACATTGACAGCGCCCGGCGGCGGCCCGGCTCTTGATCTGCTGTTTTCGCCGAAGGGCGAGCAGGTCTCGCTCGTGCTGCTGGATTTGATGATGCCCGATGTGGACGGGATCCAGGTTCTTACCAAACTGCGCGCTGCAAATCAGGATTTGCCGGTCATCGTGCTCACCGCCAAGGGCGGTATCGATTCGGCGGTCGAAGCGATGCGTGCCGGCGCCAATGACTTCCTGGTGAAGCCGACAAGTCCGGAGCGCATCAAAGTCTCGATCCAGAACGCGCTCAAATTGGGCGTGCTGACAGGCGAGGTCTCGCGGCTCAAGAAGAAACAGCAGAACCAGCTTGGCTTCGCCGACCTCATCGGGAAAAGCTTTCCGATGCGCCAGGTGATTCGCCTGGGCGAGCGTGCCGCGCAATCGTCCATTCCGATCCTGATCGAAGGCGAATCGGGCGTCGGCAAGGAACTCATTGCCCGCGCCATCCAGGGTTGTTCCGAACGCGCCGGCAAACCGTTTGTCACCCTCAATTGCGGGGCGATCCCCGAGAACCTGATCGAAAGCATCCTCTTCGGTCATGAGAAGGGGGCGTTCACCGGCGCAAGCGACAAGCATCTGGGAAAGTTTCAGGAAGCCGACGGCGGCACGCTCTTCCTCGACGAGATCGGGGAACTGCGGCTCGATATGCAGGTCAAGCTGCTGCGCGCTTTGCAGGAAGGCGAGATCGACCCGGTGGGGGCCAAGCGTCCGGTCAAGGTCGATGTGCGCATCATATCGGCCACCAATCGCGATCTCGCCGAGCTCACGCGCGAGGGCCGCTTCCGCGAAGATCTCTATTACCGGCTGAACGTATTCCCGGTTCTGATTCCGCCCTTGCGCGACCGCCGAGAGGATGTGCCTGCGCTTGCGGAATATTTCGTCGCGCGCTTTGCCGCCGAAGAAAACAAACAAGTCTCCGGGTTCACATCCGAAGCACTGGCGCTGCTCGATTCCTATGGCTGGCCGGGCAATGTGCGCCAACTCGAGAACACAATATTCCGCGCCGTCGTGTTGTGCGATACCGATGCGCTCGACGTCGTGGATTTTCCCCAGATTGCGACCGCCATGGGTGTGTCGCCGCGCGAACGCGGGCAGGTTCCTGCCGGAACCCCGGTTCCAGGCCGTTCCGTGGCGGGCGTGTCTTCCGCGCAGCCGCGCGTTGCGTCGCCCTATTCGATCGGAGCAACCGATACGGCCGGCCATATGCGCAAGCTCGAAGATCTCGAGGCCGAAATCATCCGCATGGCGATTTCACGCTATGAGGGGCGGATGTCCGAAATCGCCCGCCGGCTGGGCATCGGGCGCTCGACGCTCTACCGCAAGCTGAAGGACCTCGGTCTGGAGGACGGAGCGGAGGCCCCGCCCGATGATGGGCTAACGGACATCCCTCGCGTCGCGAATGGCTGACCTGTTACTCTTCCCCTGCTGGTGATTCAGCGGGCTTGTCGGGCTGCTTCGGCGCTTGGCCCGGCCAGGGAGGGATGGATTTCGTCTCACCCGGCTTCAGTCCGCCGAGATGATCGATGATCTGCTGATAATTGGTGTCGCCGGGCTCGACCATCAGCACCGCCTGGAGCGGGCCGCCCGGCGCGGGTCCCCGAATCCCAACAAGGATGGTTCCATTTTCCAGCATGGTGGCGACGCCCACCGAGGGCACGGGATCAGGATTTTCCGCAGCCAACACATCGCCTGATATTGCCAGGAGCAGGGCGACGAGCGGCGCAGGGCGGATCATTCGTCAGTTTCGCATACCCAGGGCCGAAAGATAGAGGTCCAGCACCGCTTCCTGTTCCTGGCGGTCCGCTTTATCGAGCCGGCGAATACGGATGACTTGGCGGATGATCTTGGTGTCGAAACCGTTCCCCTTGGCTTCGGCATAGATCTCGCGGATATCGGCGGCGAGGGCAGCCTTCTCCTCCTCCAGCCGCTCGACCCGTTCGACCAAGGATTTCAATTGCCCCGCCGCGAAGCCGGATTTCGCCATATTCAAATCTCCCGCACTCACGATCGATGCCGGCGATGTGCGCCGCGCATGAGCTCTTGACCATTTGGATGGCCCGCACGTCGCGGGCCCCGGCAATCAAGATGAAAGATGCGGAACTGGCAATCCGTCCGGCAGCGCTTAGTTGTGAGTCTTCTGCGACGCTTTGGCGAATTGGGCCTGAGAATCGGGAGAGGCGTCTTTCTGATAGCGCTTTTTCCATTCCGCCGGCGCCATGCCGTAGACGATCTCGCGCGCCTGATCCTTTTCCAGCGCGATGCCCTTTTCGGCGGCCGCCTCCCGGTACCAATCGCCCAGGCAATTGCGGCAGAACCCGGCGAGATTCATCATGTCGATGTTCTGCACATCGGTGCGGCTGCGCAGATGCGCAACCAGGCGCCGAAAGGCTGCCGCCTCCAATTCGGTGCGTGTCTTCTCGTCCATCTCTGAACCTCCGATCAGGGGTTTGAGGGCCCGGGTGAACACAATACCAGGCCTGCCCATGGCCTCCATAGCGTCGCGCAACGCGTGTTCCAAGCGCTCGGCCCAGCGCAAGACCCCCTGCGGATCGGCGATCAGGTCTTGACGGACCTCGATCAGCACATGCGGCAGACCGTTCATTGTTGCGTGCCGGTAGAGACAATCGTTTTCGAGCGCGCCCGAATAGGGCTCGTTGTCGCCCACGACAATGTCCCCTTCGCGCGCGAGGCGCGCCATCAGCGGCTTGGCCAAGCGGCCGTCGCGATCCCACAGGATTCCAACGTGCCACGGGCGCGCCTTCCCGCGCCAAACGGGGGTGAAGCTGTGCACAGAGACCAGCACGGGCACGATGGATGCTTCTCGCGCAACCGCGATTTCGGCAGCGATTCGATCATGGTAGGGGGCGTGATAGCGCGCGACGCGCTCCAGAACGCCGGCCCGGTCGAGCAGGCGGTTGCCCGGGATGATCCGCCCGTCCGAAAGTTTCATCACCACGGTAGGATCGTCGGCACCCCGATTCAGATCGACCAGGAGGCGCGACCAGCGCGCCAAGATAGCGGGGGCACGGAAACGGTCCGCGAGCGCGCGCGTGAGCGGCGCCGCGCCAATGTCATAGGCGATATGAGTCTGGAAATCGGAAGGTGAGAGTCCGAGGCCTCCCACCTCGGCCGGCAAGCCATTCGCGGCGTGGTCGCATAGGAACAACAGGTTGAGCGTCGCGCCGGCATTGCGAATTTCGTAGTGTTCCGCGACCGACTCAGTCATGAATCGACTATAGCGGGCGTGATCGCTGACCGCCGTGGAAATGCGCGGCTTGCGTCCGCATAACCTCCGGAGGAGGGACCGACACCCTTGCTCAAGTGAGCCGCACTCCGCTCCTGCTCTTGTTGGCCGTTCCGGCGCTTGCCGGAAGTTTTTTTGTTGCCTCCGCGCCACCCGCGCTGGCCAAGCTCTCGGTCTGCAACAAGACGACGCACAGCGCATCTTTGGCCCTCGGGTTCTTCGACGGCAAGAACTGGGGAAGCGCGGGGTGGTGGACGGTCGCAGCGGGCAACTGCACCGCGCTGATCGAGGAGCCGCTCAACGGCCGCTATTATTATGTCTATGCCGAGCATCACGATGTGGGCGGCGCCTGGGAAGGCGACCGCAGCTTCTGCGTCAAACAGGGGCGCTTCGCCATCCTCAGTCGTACAGATTGCATGACGCAAGGCTATGAGGTGAAGCGTTTCTTCCAAGTGGACACCGGCAATTCGACCGACTGGACCGAAAACTTGGCGGATTGACGCAAGCTCGAATTTGAGGATTCTCCGATAACGATGCGACGCAGCCGCAAAACCAAGATTGTGGCCACGCTGGGACCGGCCAGCCACACACAAGAGCAGATTCGCGCCCTCTTCGTCGCGGGCGTGGATGTGTTCCGCATCAATATGAGCCACACCAATCACGCCCATCTCACCACTTTGGTGAAGACCGTGCGGGCAGTGGAAGCCGACGTCGGAAGGCCGATCGCCATTCTGGTCGACCTGCAGGGACCCAAGCTTCGCCTGGGCAAGATCGAGGGCGGCGAGAGGCGGCTGGAAACCGGCGAGCGGGTGACCTTGGTCCGCGCCGAGACCACGTCTCACCCGTCCGATCTCCCGATTCCGCATCCGGAGATTTTCGCTGCACTCAAGCCCGGGTCCAATCTTCTGATCGACGACGGCAAGGTCCGCCTTGTCGCCGATCACGTGTCCGATATGCGCATCGATGCGACGGTGCTCCACGGCGGCATGGTCAAGAATCATAAGGGCGTCAATCTCCCCGACACGCTGTTGCCCATTCCCGCACTGACACCCAAGGATCGCAGTGATCTCGACTATGCGCTGTCCTTGGACATCGACTGGCTGGCGCTTTCCTTCGTGCAGCGGCCCGACGACGTGGCGGAGCTTCGAAAGGCGGCTGCGGGACGCGCCGGCGTCATGACCAAAATCGAAAAGCCGGCCGCGTTCCACGCCCTGGAGGAGATCGTCATGCTCTCCGATTCGGTGATGGTGGCGCGCGGCGATCTCGGCGTCGAACTGCCGCTGGAAATGGTCCCGGGCCGGCAGAAACAGATCATCCAGGAGGCGCGACGCCAAGGGAAGCCCGTCGTCGTGGCGACCCAGATGCTGGAATCCATGATCACCACTTCGGTGCCGACCCGCGCCGAAGTCTCCGACGTTGCGAACGCCGTGTTCGAAGGGGCAGACGCGGTCATGCTCTCTGCGGAGACCGCGTCTGGCGCGTTTCCTGCCGAAGCGGTGGCGGTGATGGACCGCATCGCGCAAGCGGTTGAAGGCGATCCGCACTATCTCGGCGTCATCGCCGCGCAGCGTCAGGCGCCCGAGCACACGATGCCCGACGCCATCCTCGCCGCGGTGCACGACGTCACATCGACGATTAGGGCGGCCGCCATCGTATGCTGGACAAAATCGGGTTCCACGGGCCTTCGCGCCGCCCGGGAGCGTCCGCAAGTTCCCATCATTGCGCTGACTCCCATCAAAGCGATGGCACGCCGTCTGACGCTTGCCTGGGGCCTGCACTGCGTGGAGACCGCGGACGCGCACGACCTCGACGATGTCGCCGAGCGGGCGTGTCAGCTTGCTTTCTCGCAAGGTTTCGCCAAGCCGGGCGAGCGCGTGGTGATCACCGCGGGTCTGCCTTTGGGAACACCGGGGGCGACGAACATGCTGCGCGTGGCTTTCGTCAGCCGCAAACCGGGCTGACTAAGCCCCGACGTAACAGGGCGGGAATTCGAATTTCGGCAGCCGTCTTTCGATGAAAAGAAAATTCGGCATGTGCAGCCGGGCGCGAAACTCATCGCCGCTTGCCAATTCAATCGTATAGGAATTTTCGAAGCGGTCCGGCTTGCCGTCGATGGTGTCCGAAACCATACGCAGCACGCCGTTCGCAAGCGACCATTTGCCGGTCTCGGTCTGATGCCAAACGACTTCGCCCCTCTCGCATTTGCGGAATTCCGAATTGAACGTGCCATCTGCGTGATAGGAATCGATGTAGGAAATACTGGGATCGTCAGGTTCGCCTACGCCGTACCAATTGCCGACGAAGAAAGACGCGTCCGCGCCCTCAGCGCTCTGCGCAAGCAAGAGCATCATCCCGAACGCACACAGGATCGATCGCTGCAGAATTGCGGAGAATGACACGGTGACCTAGGCCCCGTTGGCGCAATCGGGGAATTCGAAATTCTGTACCCGGTGGCCTATAAATACATAACCTTGCGGATCCAGGCGGATGCGCCGCTCCGTATCGGTGAGGGTGAGGATCTTATAGTTGCCTTCCACCTTGGCCGCATCGCCATTGATCTGATCGGCAACGATGAGCTCAATGTCGCCCGTTACGGACCAGGTCCCCGATTCGGTTTGGTAGCCGACGAAGTTCCCATCGTCGCATTTGCGGAATTCCTCGCGGAATGTCCCGTCGGCGCGGAATTCGATCAGCGACATCACATTGGGCTCGTCGGGCTGGAAAGGGCTGTACCAGATGCCGACGAGTGTCGGATCTGCGGCGGACGGCATTGCGAAGCCACAAGACATGACGGCAGCCAAGAGCAGAGGAATCTTTTTGCGCATGCCGGCGTGGCGCTTTTCGCTCAGATACCCTGACCTTCGACGGATTTGGTGAGTTCGCGGATGCGATCTTCCACCCCGTCTATGAAGGGATTGATCGCCTTCGCTTGGCGATAGGCATCCAATGCGTGCGGCTTGTCGTTGTACTCTTCGAGCATCGATCCGAGTTCGGCAAGCGCAGTGAAGTTCTTCGGCTGCAAAGCAAGCGTGTGGCGCAGTGAGGTCAACGCATCTTCATAATCGTCTTTTTGCGCCGCCAGAGTCGCACGCCGGTGCCAAGCCTCGGCGAAGTTGGGCGCGATGGTCGTAAGCTTCTGCGCGATCTCGCGAGCCGTGTCGAAATCATGCGCTTCCATCGCCTGGTCCGCCCGCTTCAGCAACAGGCTCGCACTCGGGCTTTCCGAATGGGCCCAACGGGCCTTGAGCTCGCGTTCGATCGCGCGCGCGCCGCGCTGGTCGGGCGCCTTGGCGAGCTTCGCCAGAAGCTGCTCGTCGGTTTCGGGCGCCTTCGGCGGAGGCCGGTTCGGCCGCGCGGCCTGATTCTGCGGCGGCTGCGCGGGACGTCCGTCCGGCGGCCCCTTGGGCGGCACGTCGCCGAGCCCGGGGGGCGGAAGCAGCTGCAAATCGGGCACCTGCTCTTGCGGGGGTATCTGATGGGGGTCTATGGGCGAAGGCTGTGCCCACGCGGCGGAGGCGATGGGCACGACGAGCACGAAGCTCAGAAGCATCTGGCGCATGGTGCCATGCTAGCCAAAAACAACCCGAGTGGCGATAGGAGAACGTGCGCCCAAATGGGAACGGATTTGTGAACCGGCCTTAGCCTTGCCGCGCCTTGAATCGGGGGTTCTTTTTGTTGATGACGTAAACGCGGCCCTTGCGGCGGATGACGCGGCAGTCCTTATCGCGCTTTTTCAGCGAGCGCAGAGAATTGCGCACTTTCATCGTCGTCTCCGGTGTTAAACTGGCAGGGTGCCGAAAGGGGCGGGAAACTATGCATCGCCAGGGGGGCTGTCAACCACCCGGCGAGGGAAATGCCATTAGGGCAACAGTAGCACTGGTTTAGTAGGAGAGGGGCATGGATTTAAGCTTACCCGTCACGCTGGGGGTGGTTGTGCTGTGTTTCGGCGTTTTCGGCTTTGCGAACTGGCGGGCCCGTCAGCCGGCCCAGCCGCTCAAGGTCCGGATGATCAATTACCATGTGGTCCAGATGGCCTGTATTGTCGTTATCCTTCTGATGGCAGCGCATTTGATCACGATTTTTGCCGGCCATCCTTTGACCGGTCAGGGCGGCGGAACCTAAGCATGGCTTGTCCCAACGTGCAGATGGCGGTGGTAGCGGCGTTCCTGGTGACCGTCGCCGGCCCGTTGGCGACGGCCGCCCCCGCTCCGCAAAGCGTGCCGGTGCCGATTGAGACGCCCGATCAGGAGGCCCGGTTCTATGCCTTCCTTCGCGACTTCCGTGCCGAGGCGCTGAAGGTCGGAATCATGCCCGCGACTTATGATCGCGCGGTCGCCACCATCGCCCTCAATCCGAAGATCGAAGAGCTGAATGAGAAGCAGCCCGAATTCGTCCGGCCGATCTGGGAATATCTTGCCGGTGCGATCACCGAGACGCGAATCAGCCGCGGACGCGATGCGATGGCGGCGAATGCGCAGCTCTTCGCGCGGCTACAGGATTCTTATGGCGTGCCCGCGGAAGTCCTTACCGCGATTTGGGGTCTGGAAACCGGCTATGGGCAGAATGAAGGCTCGTTCAATCTGTTCGAGGCCTTGGCGACGCTAGCCTTTGAAGGGCCGCGCATGGAGTATGGCCGGCGTCAGTTCCTCGCGGCGCTGAAGATTGCCGATGTCGAAGGGCGCGATCCGGCCACGATGACGGGTTCCTGGGCGGGCGCCTTTGGCCACACGCAATTCGTGCCCACGACGTTCTTGGAGCACGCGATCGATGGCGATGGCGACGGCAAGCGGGATATGTGGAACTCGCCGGCCGACGCGCTCGCCTCCGCTGCCAATTATCTTAAACAATCAGGGTGGCGCCCCGGGGAATCCTGGGGCGAAGAGGTGCGCTTGCCGGAAGGTTTCGCCTATGAGCAAGCCGAGGCTGGTAACCGCAAGCCGATCGCGGAATGGGCGAAGCTCGGCGTGCGCAACGCCGCGGGCGAGCCATTGCCGGACAGCACAGATGAGGCGGCCATTTTCCTTCCCGCCGGTTATCGCGGGCCCGCTTTTCTGACGCGCAACAATTTCAACGCCATCCTGCGTTACAACGCGGCGAGCTCCTATGCGCTGGCGATCGGGCTGCTTTCGGATCGGCTGAAAGGCGCAGGCATCGTTCAGGCGAGCTGGCCGGTCGACGAATCCCCACTCGATGAAACGAGTCGAACCGCGTTGCAGGAAGGTCTGACGGCTCTGGGCTTTTCGACGGGGGGCACCGACGGCGTGCTCGGGCGTCGTACGCAACAAGCGATCCGCGACTATCAGAAAGCGCGCGGCCTGCCGGCGGACGGATTCGCAACTCCGGGTCTTCTCACCCGGATCCTCAACGAGCGCGGCGCGAAGCCGCCGACAAGTCAATAAGACAGTCGAGATCTCGCGCTCCTTGGGCCAACGAGTTCGCGCCCAAGTGCCCAATGAATCATGGCGCTGAGAATCACGGCGCTGAGGGCGAGCCGCAACTTTTCACTCCGTGATTGTGGAAACGGTGGGGAGGGCAACGGCTGGACGGCAGCACACAAGAACGATGGCTGAGCCGCGAGAAAACACAATGTCGGGAATCAGGCGGCGCATACCGGACGTTCGCTCTCGAAATCGGAATGTCCGCTAATCGCCAATTCTGTTGAAAAACCCTTTGCGGAAGGATGCGTAGTCGCCGTTTGGTGTTGATGATGCCGTTGGACTTGCCGCCTTCGGCGCTGTTGGCGCCTGAAGAGCGGGTCTTCACTGCCTTCGTCATGCAGTCTGCAGCGCTAGAGGTGGCGGGTGGGTTACGAGCTTCGCCAGTTTGCGAAGGTTTTGGGCAGCGGCAGCCAGTGTAAATTCGTCATGCGCGCCGGAGTAGCCGCGCAATCTCAGGCGATCCAGCTTCAAGATGCGTTTCAGATGGGCGAACAACATCTCGACCTTCTTGCGGTCGCGACGTGATTGCAGATATTCGGGCGTGTCTCGGAGGCGCCTCACCACGTCGCGTGCGGCTTCGTGTATGCTCGTCATGACTTTGCGCATGGGTTGGCCAGGGCAGCATTGTTGCTTGAGCGCGCACGGCCCACAATCGACCTTGCTTGCACGATAGATACGGGTGTTGGCTTTGGTGACGCCGCTCCGTTCATGCTCGAAGTTGCGCCGATATTGTTGCAAGCGCGTGCCGCCCGGACAGGTAAATGTGTTGGAGTCTGCGTCGAAGACGAAGTCCGAGCGACTGAAGGTCCCGTCATCGCGCTCGCCCTTGTCCCATAAGGGCACGTGCGGCTCGATGGCTTTCTCTTCGATCATCCAAGCCACCATCTCGCCCGTACCGTAGGCGGT
>DATHDZ010000341.1:0-86446 GCA_035318785.1 Micropepsaceae bacterium | reverse complement strand
GGGGGCAACTGCGCGCTAAAGCTCCAGCGTGTTGGGCGCGAAGATCTCGTCCAGCGCCACGCGCCGCTCGCACAGACCCTGCTCATGGACATATTGCGTAACCATCTCGAGCACGGGCCGCGCCGCCTTCAGCCCATAAGGCATCGGTGATTTGGTCACCACGCGGCGAACGCTTGGGTCCACCAATCCCATCTCGTAATAGGGCGCCATCCAGGCAAGCGAGTCCTTCCTCACCTGCTCCATGGCGTTGGCAAAACCGGTGTACAGATTGAGCGCGATCCAGGGATTCCGTTCGTATACGGAGCGTTTCACCACCACGACGTGGTTGATGGGGAAAATACCGGTCTTCTTGAAGTAGCGCGCCGATTCCGCCTCGCGGTCTTCGAACAGGTAGCGGATCTGCGGATCGGCCGCGACGTCGACGCGGCTGCGGTCCACCAGATTGTTGTTGGCGATGTAATGCACGATGGCGTCGATCTCGCCTTTCAGCAGCATATCGCCGAGGTTTGTATTCAGCGGCACCGGCGTGATGGAGACGCCCGGCGGTGCTTTGAAACCCGACGAATGGCCGTGGCTCTTGTCGTCATTGCGCTCCATCCACCAGGTCATGTCGCGCGCCGCAACGCCGAATTCATGCTGTAACACGCCGCGTGTCCAGATCGCCGCGGTCTGCTGATATTCGGGCACGCCGACGCGCTTGCCCTTGAGGTCGGCGGGGGTTTTGACGCCGGAATCCTTCCGCACCAGGATCTCGTTGTGGAAGAATTTGCGCATGGTGTAGATCGGCAGCCCCACCCAATCGCGATTGCCCTTGGAGGTGAGGATCGTCAGCGTCGACATCGACATTTCCGAGACGTCGAAATCGCCGAAGCGCAATTGGCGCCAGAACATCTCGGAAGGATGGACGATCGTCGGAACCAGACGCAGACCCTCGAACGGCACGCGTCCTTCGATCACGGGCCGGGTTCGCGGATTGTCGGAGAGCGCGACGGACAGTTCCAAGACCGAACGGCCAGGATGCGTGGAATCCTGTACGAAATGACCATCTTCGGCACTCACCATTTTGCCCTCAATTCCCCTTCGAACAATTGCCGCCAGTCCTGGCCCGGCGGGACGATGCGATCGTGCGGACGCACCGCGCGGCAGCTTTCCGGATCAAGTCCGCGTAGCGTGCCGCCGTTTTGCGCGATGTCGAGCGCCTCCAGCATCAGCCGCCGCATGGCGACGACCGCCTTATCAGACGATCCGAGGAACTCCTTCGAGCGGTCGCATATCGCTCCCATGCCTTCCTGCAGCGCGAAATCCTGCGTGTTGACGCCGACGATACCGGTGAAATTTTGCGTCTTCTGCATCTGCCGGTCGATTCCGTAGTCGTTGGATTGGTTTTTCTTCAAACGGAATGTGCCGGGAATGAGATCGTTCTGCCCACGACCCATCTGGGTTTCGCGTTCCTCGACCCATTCCGGCGCGAGTTCGACCGTCTCGTCATATGAGCACATCCAATTATAGACATGGGTCGTCGTGTCATCGATGGGCGCCCAGATATGTCCGTCGGCGCGCGGCACTTCGTTCTTGCCGCCGAACCAGCCCACATTGTTGGCGCGCATCTGTTGGGCGGGCATCACATATTGATAGACGCGGACATAGTTTCCTTCATCGCCGAGATTGCGGGTCGAGACGTAGTAATAGCCGTAATCCGTACGCTCCACGTCGATTCTGGGCGAGCGGTCGCGCTGGCGCGGCTCGGCTTTGTTGTTGCCAAAATTGTTGTGCGCGAAGGAGGAATGCGATGTGTCGAGGCCGCCTTCGAGTGCTTGGAACCAATTGCAGTTCTCGAATGTCTTGGACACGAAGCGGTGGCTTGCGGGTGCTCGCGTCCATTCATAATCGGGCTCGGGCGGCGTGAGGTCTTTAGGACCCATATAGGTCCACACCACGCCGCCTTTTTCGACAATAGGGTAGGCGAGGAGCTTCACCTTGTCCTGGAGCGTCGTGCCAGCAGGTTCCGACGGCATGTCGACGCATGCTCCGTTCCGATCGAATTTCCAGCCATGATAGACGCAGCGCAAGCCGCATTCCTCGTTGCGCGCGAAGAAGAGCGGCGCGCGCCGATGCGGACAAAACGCATCGACAAGTCCGATCCTGCCTTCGGTGTCGCGGAACCCGATGAGGTCTTCGCCAAGCAGGCGCAGGCGCAGCGGCGCGCCGTCATTTTCGGGAAGCTCGCTGGAAAGACACGCCGGCTGCCAATAACGCCGCAGCAGCTCGCCCATCGGCGTGCCGCGCGAGACGCGAGTCAGTCGGGCGTTTTCTTCCGGGGTCAGCATCTCACCATATCGCGACGAGATCCTTCTCCATCACCGTCTTCCAATCCTGACCCGCGGGCACCACGCGATCATAAGCCCGGACGTTGCGGTATGTCTTGGGATCGACTGCGCGCGGCGTGCCGCCCTTCTCATTAACCGAGATGGCTTCGATCAGCAGCCGCCGCATCGCGACGATGGCCTTATCGGAGGTGCCGAGGAATTCCCGGGAGCGGTCGCAGATCGGGCCCATGCCCTCCTGCAGTGCGAAATCCTGTGTGTTGACCCCGACAATGCCGGTGAAATTCTGCGTCTTCTGCATCTGCCGGTCGATCATATAATCGTTCGACTGGTTGCGCTTGAGGCGGAACGTGCCCGGCAGGGAATCCTCGCGCCCGCGGCCCGCCGCCTTCTCGCGGGTTTCCACAGCCTCGGGCGTCAGTTCGTCTTCGGGATGGGGCGCGCACATGATGTTGTAGACGAAGGTCGTGACATCATCGATGGGCGCCCAGATATGTCCGTCGAGACGCGCCGGTTTGTTGCGCACGCCCTCATAGCCGATGACACTGGCGCGAAGCTGCTGCGCCGGCATCACGTAATGATAGACGCGCACATATTTGCCGTCGTCCACATTGCGCTGCGACACATAATAATAGCCGTAATCGGTGCGCTCGACGTCGATATGCGGTGCGCGGTCGTGCTGGCGCAGATTGGTCCGGTCGCCCAGCTTGTTATAATGCGCGAAGGACGAGTGCGCGGTATCCAAACCGCCTTCGAGCGCCTGTAGATAGTTGCAGTTTTCGAAGGTCTTAGAGACATAGCGATGCGTCGCCGGCGCGCGGGTCCATTCATAATCCGGTTCGGCCGGCATCAGTTCTTTCGGCCCCATATAGGTCCACACCACGCCGCCTTTCTCCACGGTGGGGTAGGCGAGGATCTTCACTTTTGCCTGCAGCGTGGTGCCCGCCGGCTCCGAGGGCATGTCGACGCAATCGCCGTCCCGGTTGAATTTCCAGCCATGATAGACGCAGCGCAGGCCGCATTCCTCGTTGCGCGCAAAGAACAGCGGCGCACGCCGGTGCGGACAATAAGCCTCTACCAATCCCACTTTTCCTTCGGTGTCGCGAAACGCGATCAAATCTTCGCCGAGCAAGCGGACCCGCAGGGGCGCGCCGTCGCGCTCCGGCAATTCGGTCGAGAGGCACATCGGCCACCAATAGCGGCGCAGAAATTTTCCCGCGGGCGTACCCGCGCCTATTCGGGTCAGGCGTTCGTTCTCTTCAACCGTCAGCATACGAACATTCTCCTCAACTCTTCCAAGGCTCAACTGTGATGTGGATAGCGTTTTCGTTGGCTTCGCCGCCGACGATCTTCAGCGCCCGGTCGACATCTTTGAGGCCGACCACATGCGTCGAGATCAGTTCCAACGGATAGTCCTTCGATTTCATGGTGTTGATGGCGAGCTCGACGGCGTCATAGGAATGGCCGCGCACCCCACGCAAACTCGCCTGAAAGCGGATCAAGCGATCGAGATCAAGCGGCACCGCGGATTTCTTCCACGCCGTGCAGAGCATCTGGCCGCGCTTCTTCAGCAGCGAAAGCCCGCCATTGATGATCTCGGGGCCGGCATTCGTCACCTCGATGACGATATCGGCCATGCTGCCGCCGGTGATGTCCTTGATCCGTTCGCGCACATCCTCTTCGTCGATGGCGAGGGTATGGGTGGCGCCCAATTTGCGCGCCGTCTCGAAGCGGTTCGCATCGCGTGCGAGACCCACCACGATGATGTTGTCCGCACCCGCGACGCTTGCCGCCACCACGCAGCCGCAGCCCTGCTGTCCCGGACCCAGGATGACGACGGTCTTTCCCGGTCCCGCGCCGCCATCCATGAACGCCCATTGGAAGCCGTTACCTAAGGGCAGCGCCATCGCCGCGATATGGGGCGGCACGTCCGCGGGCAGGCGGTGAATAACCGTGCGCGGGTGCATGTAGAGATATTCGCTGTAACCGCCATAGAGCGACGGCTCGACCGTCAGCGGCGTCGAGCCGTAGCGCACGCCTTTGGGATTGAAATGGTCGGTCTCTAAGCAGGAGCGATATTCTCCGGTGCGGCAAAACTCGCAATGGCCGCAAGGGAGATACTCCTCGAGAGCAACGTAATCGCCTTCTTTCACGCCCCAGCGATAGCGCGCGGCATCGCCGAGTTTTTCGATATAGCCGACGATCTCGTGCCCGAGGATGCAGGGGCTGAACTTGTCGCTGAGATATTTGCCCCAGTCGCTGCCACAGATGCCGGTCGCGACCACCCGCAGCAGCCCGGCATCGCTGGGGATTTCCGGCAAGGGAAGCTCGCGCAGCTCGGTCTGACGCGGGCTCGTCATGACGGCGGCAAGGCTGGTTTTGGGGCTCATGAAATTTGTATAGGAGCGGCGCAAAGGCCTGACAAGCGCAGCAGCGGTCCCCCCTCCGTCTCGCATGGACATGCGTCCATGCTTCGCCACCTCCCCCGCGCCGCGGGGGAGGAAAGTGGGCTGATAGCTTTGTTTTCCTCCCCTGCTTGCGGGGGAGGTGCCGAGCGCAGGTTCGCGCGAGGCGGTGGGGGCGTGTTGTCGATGCCCAAAACGCCTCGTGTTATGCCGCGTCCTTCCAGGGGTTCACGGAAACGTGGATCACGTCCTCCGCGCCCTTGCCCGCCACCGATTTGATCGCCCAGTCCACTTCCTTCAACCCGAATGTGTGGGTGATCGCCTTCTCCAGCGGGAAGCGGTGCGAGGAGAGCTGCTTCAGTGCCAGCTCGCACGCCTTGTAGCTGTGGCCGCGCGCGCTTTTGAGCGAAGCGTATTTCTGCGTCACGCGATAGATCGGGAAATCGGGGAACGTGTTCATCTCATTGCCCTGGATCACGAGCACGCCGGCTTTGCGCTTGAGAGCCGTCACGCCCAGCATCATGGCCGCCGTACCGGCGCCCGCGGTGCAATCGATGGAGACGTCCACGCCCTTGCCGCCCGTGATTTCCTTGATGCGGGCGACCGGGTCTTCCGTCTGGACGTCGATCGTGTAGTCGGCGCCCAGCAGCTTGGCCACGGCCAGCCGCTTGGCGTCTTTGGTGGTGCCGGTGATGATGATGCAGTCGGCGCCCGCCTGCTTGCACGAGACGATCTGGGCGAGGCCCTGTTGGCCCGGGCCTTGGATAAGCACGACGGAGCCATAGCCGATGCCCGCTTCGAACAGCGCCCATTGGATGCCGTTGGCGAGCGGCGTGGCAATGCCGGCGAGCTCCGGCGTCACATTGTCGGGCACCTTGTGCACGATGGCGTTCCAGGGTGCGAAGAGGTAGTGGGCGAAGCCGCCCCACAGATGCGGCGCGACGTCGGCCGAAGTGTAGCCATAGCGGATGGCGTTGGGATTGGTGTGCCAGTCGGTGGCCTCGCAATGGCGGTACTCGCCCTGATGGCACCATTCGCAGGTCATGTCGGGGAGATAATGCTCCAGCAGCACGCGGTCGCCTTCCTTGACGCCCTTGCGCTTGAGGAATTTGTTGCCGGCCTTGGCAATGACGCCGACATTCTCGTGCCCCATGATCACGTTCTGGATGGGCTTGGAGTAATTCTTGACGTCGCTGCCGCAAATCCCGGCGATTTCCACCTTGATCAGCGCGCCGTCTTCCGGAATCTCCGGCATGTCGAATTCGCGATACACCGTTTCGTTTGGGCCCATCTTCACGGCCGCTGGGACTTTCTCAACCACTGCCTTCACCTCCGATAGATCGTGTGGGGGCTATCTACCTTCGCGGCAAGCGCCTGTAAACTCTTCTGGGCGCAGCGCAAGATATTGTGCTGAAAAGCCCGTAAACCATGGCAAAACGTTAGGTGCCGCGCGCCTATGATAGGCTGTGAGCGCCAAGGCAATGGTCGGCGGATGAGTGTGGACAATGATTACGACGCTGCGCTCGCGGGATGGTTTCCCCGGAGCCCCGATCCTTCCGATGATGGGGGGGGCTTCGGCGTCAAAAAGGGTCCCGAACATCTCGCCGCCCTGGAACGGGTGCGGGAGTGGACCCGGGCGCGCTTCAAGCTATCCGCCGATGCGGCGATCCTGGTCTCGGAAATCGTCTGCAATCTTCCCGGCTGCCCGCCGCTCGAGACCGCGGTGGTGTTCTGGGAGGGCGAGACGCGGCACCACTTCAAGCTGTTCAAGCCGGTGGAGGAGGTGGCCTTTGACAACCTTCCCTACGCCTGGATGAAGGAATCGCTGATCCTTCCCGAGGGCTTCGGCTGCGAGTGCTGCTGAAAGGGGGATTCCCCCCTTCCGGCCCTCCGGGCCACCTTCCCCCACAAGCGGGGAAGGTGCCTCGGGAACAGACAGACTATTCCGGCTTCACGAACAGGCCGACGAGGCCGGCCGCGCCCTTGGCATGACCGGCGAGCTTGGCTTCGAATTCGGGTAGCGTGAGGCCCGGCGGCAGCTCTTTGGGGTCCAGATCGGTGGCGATGATCTTGAACGTATAATGGTGCGGCGAGCCCGGCGGCGTGCAGGGGCCGGAATAATTGCCCACGCCCTGGGTGCTCTTGCCGCCGACATATTTGTCCGACGCCTTGCTGACCTCGCCTTCCGCGAAGGAGGTCACATTGGCGGGAATGCCGTACGACACCCAATGGAAGACGCCCAGACCACCGCGGCCTTCCGGATCGACCATCGTGAGCGCGAAGCTCTTGGTGCCTTCAGGCGCGCCGCCCCAGGAGAGCTGCGGCGAGACGTTCTCGCCGACGCAGTTCGGATTGGGCATCGGGGCATTGGGAGCATTCATGTTGGCGACCTTCTTCGGCATCATGGTGCCGTCTTTGAACGTCGCGGATGTCAGTGCGAAGGGCGCCGCGGCCGCATATACGAAGTCGCTTAGGGCCCACGAAGCCAGCACCATGCCTCCGGCTGCGAGGAGAATTTTGGACTGACGCTGAGCAAGCATGAGAAAACCTCCGAAGGGTTAAGAGAAGGGGAGAATTAAAGCATCGCTGTCTTTGCAGCAAGAATGACTGTCGCCGGGCGCGGTCTCAGTTTGAACTTATGGAACGGCGAATTCTGCTACTTGCGTTGCCCCGCAGCCTCCAGGATCAGATTCGTGATCTCATCAGGGTGGGAGATCAGCGACAGATGACTGGCTTTTACCTCGATGGTCTTTGCGCCCATGCGTTTGGCCATGAACCGCTCGAGATCGGGATTGATCGTCCGATCTTCCGTCGAGACGGCATAGAAACTCGGCTTCGAGCGCCAAGCCGCCTGCGTGGTCTTACCCGTGAGCAGAGCCTTTTGGAACGGCTCCTGGACGGCATAGAGCACCTTCGCCTTCGCTTCCGGCAGGTCGCCCGCGAAATCGCGCAAGAATGCCTGCTCGCTGAGGCGCCCTTCGTCACCGTCGAAAATGATGCCGGCGGACGCCGGTGGCGTGGGAAATGTCTTGGCAAGTGTCGTGTAGTCCTCGCCCGCATCCGGGGCCCGCGCTGCAACATAGACGAGGGCCGAGACACGGGGATCCACGCCGGCCTCGGTGACGATCATCCCGGCAAAGGAATGCCCGACCAGAACCGTCGGGCCGTCCTGTCGAGCCAGCACTCGCTGGACCGAAGCTACCGATTCATGCAGCGTCGTCAGGGGATTTTGCACGGCCGTGGCATTGAGTCCTGAGGCCTGCAATCGCCTGATCACCTCGGACCAGCATGACCCGTCGGCGAACAACCCGTGAATGAGAACAACGTTGCGGGCCACGACCGGAGAAGAGTTCGCGGCCATGCCGCGGGTGGAGATCAACGAGGCGGCAGCACCGGCAACCAAGGCGGCCGAAAAACTACGTCTGCTCATCGTCATGATTGGTCCTCCTTTGGTTTAGGGAGGATCTAGGTGTCCCGGCGCGGGTTGCAATGGCGGCACTTCAGGCGACAAGGCTTTGGGTCAGGCGGCGTATCACGCCGCAGGCGCGCCTTTCATCAGACCTCCAACGGGCGCCTGGCCCGTCGTCTCGATAGCTCTCGATCGTGGTTATGCCCGCGAATCCCACCGTTCAAACTGCTGTGCCTAAGGCAGATCTCACACCTCGCCGACCTTGCTCCTGGAGCGTAGACGCCAATGGCGGGGTACGTTCTGACGTCAGGAAAGCCAACAAACGTTTGACTCCCGGGCCCGCAATTGGAGAACTTGGCCTAGCCGAGCGAGCGTTTGGACGCGGCTCAACGGTTCACGAAGATCGCCTTGGGGATCATGCCGTGGATCCCCACGGTTCCGTCCACCACCTGCGTGACGTGATAATCCACCGCGACGCTGGCGATCATATAGGCCTCCTCCCGCGTCAGCTTGGGAAAGCGCTGGGTGATGAAACTGATGGTCTCGCGGACGGCCATCTTCATGGCCTCATCCAATTTGGTGTTCAGCCCCATCACGATCCAATGGGTCGGGGTTTCGCCGCGCGGCCAGACCAGCTTCATGTCCTTGTGGACGACGAACTGGAAGCGCCCCCGCAGGCCCGTCTCGACGGCCGAAAGATCGACCTCGCCTTGGCCTTGCGCGCCGTGCCCGTCACCCGCCGAGAACAACGCGCCCGGCACATGCACAGGCATATAGAGGATCGAGCCGGCGCCAAGGTCCTTGTTGTCCAGATTGCCGCTGTGGATTCCCGGCGGTCCGCTGCCGATGCGTCCCATCACGGGAGGCGGCGCGACGCCCATCGTGCCGAAGAAGGGATGATCCAGCGGCACCACGACGCCGGGCGCGACCTCGGCGGTCTTGGCTTGGCGGTTGATCGGAATCACCCGCTGCCAGAAACCCGTGAATTCGTCGGGCAGGGCGCCGGTATAGGGACGCTGGCGGTTGTAGCCATAGCCGACGGCGAGATCGACCGCGAGAATGCGGACCTCGAGCACGTCTCCCGGCATCGCGCCATTGACGAAGATCGGTCCGGTGAGGACATGCGGACCGGGGCCCTTGTCCTTCACGTCGCGATAGATGTCCCGCACATATTGCGGCACGACGCTGGGTGCCACGACGCGGGACGCATCGATCGCTTCGGGTTCCAATTGCGTGGCGGCTTCCAGGGTGACGATGTCGCCGGAATTGATGGTCAGAACCGGTTTGTTGGCCGCGTTGAAGTTTCCGATGTTGACGGTTTTCGGCGTCGGCATCAGCGTGAATTCCGCCGCGCCAGCAGCGCTCGAAGCAAGAACTGCCGCGCAGATCGCGAAAATTCGCAGGACACGGCACGTTCCTGGCGTGATCATCGGACGTTTCTCCTGCTCAAAGGGGCGGCGCGATCATGGCACCGATTCAAAAGCCGGAACAGGATGGCGGGAACAAAGCCCCCTCCGCCTCGCACGAAATCTCGTGCTCGGCACCTCCCCCGCTTCGCAGGGGAGGAAACGCGAAGCAGCGGTCTGTTTTCCTCACCCGCTTGCGGGGAAGTGCTCGCGAAGCGAGCGGTGGGGGGACTTTGCAAGACGTGCGCTCGACGGAGCGTTCCGTGTTTGGCATAGAAGTCCCAGCCGCACTCCGTCCCTATCAGGATTCCCCATGACCGATATGAAGCTGAAGACCGTCACCCGCACGCAGGGCAACAACAGCGCGCTCAAAGACGGCACGGTGAAGCCAACCACCTTTGCGTTCGACTTCGTCGAGGTCAATCCGCTGATCGACGCGTTCCGCCGCATGGTGCGGGGAAACGAATTCGACATCTGCGAGATGGCGATCACGACCTATATCTGCGCCCGCGCGCATGGGAAGCGCATGACGGCGGTGCCGATTTTCCTGGTGCGCGCCTTCCATCATGGCGCGATCCTGGTCAACACCAAGGCGGGTATCAGGACGCCGAAGGACCTCGAAGGAAAACGTGTCGGCGTCAATCGCGGCTACACGGTCACGACAGGCGTGTGGGCGCGCGGCATCCTGCAGCAGGAATACGGCGTCGATTTGAGCAAGATCACTTGGGTGCTCTCGGGCGACGAGCATGTCGCGGAGTATGTGCCGCCCTCCAATGTGGTGCCGATCGACCCGGGCAAGAAGATGGCCGACATGCTCGCGTCCGGCGAGCTCGTCGCCGCGATCGGTGTCGAAATCGACCATCCCGACGTGAAGCCGCTCATTCCCAATGCGCTCGAGGCGGGCCTCTCGGCGCATAAGCGCAATGGCCATTACCCAATCAACCACACGGTGGTGATCAGGGATGAGCTGCTGGCGGCACATCCCGAATTGGCGGCGGACGTTTTCAACGCGTTCGCGCAGTCCAAACGCCTCTACATCGAGCGGTTGAAGACCGGCCGCATCGAGAAACCGACGGAGGTCGACAAGGTTCACAGCCGCGTGATGGAGATCAGCGGCGATCCGCTGCCCTATGGCATCGCGCCCAACCGAAAAACCCTCGAAGAACTGATCCAGCACGCGCTGACGCAGCGCATCATCACCAAGCCCGTCGCCGTGGAAGAGCTGTTCGCAAACGGGACATATGACCTGATGGCTTGACGCATGAATTCAAGCTGGGGGCCTTAGATACAAAACGGCCAAACGGCGATATTATGGCGCCGATGCCGCCTATGCGGCTTTCACCAGGAGGGAGCCCCCCATGTTCAAGACAGCCTCGATTGCCGGCGTATCGCTTGCAGTCATCTTCAGCGTTGCCGTTCCGGCCAACGCCCAGCTTTTGACTCATAAAGACCTGTCGGTTGCGACGGCGACGACGATCGCGATGACGGCCATCGAAACCTGCAAGGCGCAAGGTTACAACGTATCGGCGAATGTGCTTGGCCGCGAAGGTCAGGTGGTCGTAGCCATCCGCAATCCTGCTGCAGGCTTTGCGACTTACGAAAATTCGATGAAGAAGGCCTATACGGCTCGCGCCACGCGCGCTCCCTCGGGGAAATTTGCCGACGCCGTCAAGGGCAATCCCAACGCAGCCCAGTTCTTCCTCTCCAATTATGTGGCGGCGCAGGGCGCGCTGCCGATCATGGTGGGTGAAGACACGATCGGCGCCATCGGCATCTCCGGCGCGCCGGGCGGCGACAAGGACGAAGTTTGCGCCAAGGCCGGCATCGACAAGGTCGCGGCCCAACTCCGCTAGACCATCATCGACATTTTCGAAGCCGCGCCATCGCGGCCTCATCAAGGAGACTTGCCATGAAGAAGATTGCCATTATCGCCGGCATCGCGCTGATCGGCGCCATCGCCGGTTCGGCCAATGCCCAACTTGTCGCCCACAAGGACCTATCGGTCACCACCGCGGTCGCCATCGCGCAAACGGCCGTTCAAACCTGCAAGGCGCAGGGCTACAACGTATCAGCCCATGTGCTCGGCCGCGCCGGCGAAGTGCTCGTCGCAATGCGCGGCGACGATACGGGCCCGCAGACCTATGAAAACTCGTTCAAGAAGGCCTGGACGTCCCGCGCCCAGCGGGCGCCGTCGCTCAATTTCGCCAACGCCGTGAAGATGAATCCCACCGTCGGGGCGATCCATCTCAGCAACATGGTTCCCGCGCAGGGCGGATTGCCGATCATGGTCGGCGAAGATGCCATCGGCGCCGTCGGCATTTCCGGCGCACCGGGCGGCGACAAGGATGAAGCCTGTGCCAAAGCCGGCATCGACAAGGTCGCATCCGATTTGAAATAACATCGCCCTAGATTTGGAAGCTGAAAAAACGGAAGGGGACAGCATTGCTGTCCCCTTCGCTTTTCTCCAGCACCGCTGGCAACGGGAAGGGGCGCCCCCCTCGCTGCCGTCGGCAGCGCTCCCCCCGTGAACGGGGGGAGAAAATCGATGTTGTTAAAGCGTCGTCTTATCCAGGAATTCAAGGATGCGCGCCGGCGCGTTGTCTTCGGTCTGACTGGCGACGGGAACGTCCCAATATTCCGATTTGGGCAAGCACTCTTCGAGGAAGCGCGCCGCCGACGTCGCATGCGAGGCATCATGTCCCGGAATGATGAGCGCGGGGATATCGGATCGCAGCATGTCTTCCGGTTCGGCGCCCGGCGCGGTGTCGCGATCCAAAAGCGTTCGCGCCGTGCCGGTCACGATCAGTTTGTATTTCTCCACATCCTGCCTGGCATAGGATTCCGCAAACGCGCGGTCGGTACGGATCACCGCCGCCCAAGGTCCGCCGCGCGGATCCTCGCCGAAACTCTTGCCCGATGCGGTGGCGAGTTCGACGACGCGCTCCAGTCCGTGCCCCTGCACATAGGCCAGATGAATCGCAAAACGCTGATGCCCGCTGATGCGATATTTCGCGCCGCCCACCGGCCACCACAGGACCATGCTGAGCGTCGCCTCTGGATAGGCGACGCCAAACGCCGTCACCGGACAGCAGCCCACGCAGCCACCCATGATGTGCGCGCGCTTGATGCTCAGATGTTCGAGCAGCCCTTTGCCCTGCGCCACATAATGGGCCCAGGTCAGTCGCTCGACGCGTCCCCCCGATAGGCCGCATTCGCGCCGGTCGAAGACGATGCAGCTATATTTTTTCGGAAGATGATCGAGCAGCTTGACGGTTTTGTAGACGCCCTGCGTCGACCATTTCTCCACGGTCGCGTCAAAGCCGCCCGGCGCATACATCAGAAGCGGCGGCCCCGACCCGATCACTTCATAGCGCGTCTTTATTCCGTCGATGACCGCAATTGCCATATGTTTCGCGCGGTCTCTTTCTAGCGGCCGACCAGGAAGCGC
The DNA here is from genome assembly GCA_035318785.1 of Micropepsaceae bacterium. Classification (GTDB taxonomy): domain Bacteria; phylum Pseudomonadota; class Alphaproteobacteria; order Micropepsales; family Micropepsaceae; genus CAIYRG01. Next base: position 73,454 of record DATHDZ010000341.1, on the reverse strand, counting down.
TGCACGCGCTTTCCGGTGTCGACTTCTCCGGTGTAGACGTTGCCTTTGGAATCGGTTGTCACCATGTGCACCCAGTGCAAGCCGCCGCCGCTATGCCCGGCGAATCCGAAATGGCCGAGTGTCTTGCCGTCGGCGCGGTTCACGATCCAGATGACATTGTTCATGATGTCGGAGACATAAAGATAACGCTGGTCCGGAAGGGGCGACAGCGCCATCCCGCCGGTCGAACCGCGGTCCAGGGTTTCCGGGGCCACGGTGAATTCGCGCACGAATTTTCCGGCCTTGGTGTAGACCTGGATGCGGTCGGCCACCCGGTCGGCGGCATAGACGAAACCGTCGCGTGAGACCGTCAGCGTGATGTGGCCGAGGAAATCCTTCGCCGGCGGACCCTTGGGATCGTATTTCGCAGCCGGATCGAAGTTGATCTCTTTCAGCGGCTTGCCGTATGCGCCCCAGCCACGCTTGAACTTCATGGTGTCCATGTCGAAAACGAGCACACGCCCACGCAGATAACCGTCGGTGACAAACAGTTCCCGCGCATCTTCGTCGAATTCGCCGCCTTCGATGCGGCCGACGATGCTCGGCGTCTCGGCAGGGAAGGCCCCCGGCTTGGGCTGCGATTCGGAGACGCGCTCGATCGCGCCCAGGAGCTTCCCATCCTTGGTGTATTTGCGCATCGTGTCCGAGCCGATCCAGATATTGCCGCCCTTGTCGGCGAGGATCAGGTGACCGTCGATCTTGTCTGCTTGATTCCAATGGCGCAGCAGATTGCCCTGCATGTCGAAAGCGAGGATCCCTTCGGGCTTCAGGCAGCACATCGCGGTCGGCGGATTGAGAGCGGCATAATTCTCGGTCTTCTCGGGCACGCGGAAGATCGGATCGATGTCGAAATCGCCGGGCCGATTGAGCACCCAGATCACATCGTCCTTGTCCACGGCGAGGCCGGTGATGCCTTCGAAGGTCCATTTGTTTGGGAGCGGGAGCTTCGGCCAGCTTCCGTCATAGGTGAATTTCGGCATCGCGCCGCCTTCGGCGGAGTTTGCACCCTGTTGGGACAGCGCGAGGGCGCCGGCCATCGCCAGGACAAACGCCGACGCCTTGGCCGACCTCTTAAGCAAATTCCTCTGCGACATGCCCATCGGCGCTCCTCCCGGTGCGAGCGATCTTCCCTGCAAGAACTTAGACGGAAAGGCGCAGCGGAGGAAAGACGAGGTTCGGCGGTCCCCTCCCCCAATGAAAGACGGGGGAGGGAGGGTTCGAACCAACCCGCTATTTTGCCGAAGCGGTTAGTGAATCCGGCGGCACCACCTTCATCACGAAGGATGTCGGCTTCTCGCTCGGTCCAAACGGACCGGGGACCTTGTTCTTCACCGGCGGCAGGCTCTGCAGAAAGGTGGCGATAGCTTCCGCGTCCTGCTTGGTAAGATTAGCGAAAGCGCGCCACGGCATGATCGGCGCAAGTTCTCTTCCGTCGGGCCGTATCCCGGTCTGGATCGCGGTCACGATCTGCTCCTTGCTCCAAGTGCCGAGTCCGGTCTCCTTGTCCGGCGTCAGATTGCGGCCATGGAAGATTCCAAGTCCCGGGATTTCGAAGCCGACCTCCGACCCTCCGAGAAAACGCGCCATATCGGGCTTGCCGAAGAAATACCCCGACGTGTGGCAATCCATGCAGCCGCCGAACGTGACAAGATATTTGCCGCGCTCGACTTGCGATTCCGCTGCGCTGGCAGCGTTTGGCGGTTGCGAAAACAGAAAGCCCGCAACCATCAGAGCGGCGCTGGCCGCGCCGTAATAAGCAAGATGTCTCATGGTATTTGCCCTCTCTTGTCGTGGAGTCGAAAAACGGTGCTAAGCGGCGATGCGTGACTGGTGGAGCGCGGCGCGCCAGCCATAGAAGCCGGCATGCACAGCGTCCCAGGCGGAGCGGGCCTTCATGGTTGCGATCCACCGCTGCACGTCGGGAAAGGACGAAAAGTCGAAATCGACCAGCTCGCCGAGATTTACGAAACATGCGCCCATATAGTCGGCAAGCGTGATCGCATCCCCGCATAAATAGGGACCCGACGCCGCGAGGTGATCGTCCAAGATCTTCAACCGTTTCGCCGCACGCGGCGCATGCCAGGCGGTCCGCTCGCGTTCGGCCGCTTCGGAAAGCCGCAAAAAGTCGAAGATCTGAGGATAGACGCAGCCATAGCCGAAATCCTTGAGGAACAAGGTATTGAACCAGTCCATCCATTGATTGACGTGGGCGCGCGTCTGAAGGTCGCTGGGATAGGCCGGCGACGGCACCAGGTCGGCGAGATATTTCAGGATGGCGGAGCATTCGGTCAGGCGAAAGCCGTCATGGTCCAGCACGGGCACGGCCTGGTTCGGATTGATCTCGGAGAAACCGGCGATGAGATGTTCGCCCAGCGACAGGTTGATATGGACCGTATTGAGCTGGATGCCGGCGTCCGTGGCGAACAGGGTGACCGGACGGCAGGTCGTCGAGGCGGGATCGAGATAGAGCGTCAGCATCGGTTTCCCCATGGCTTGTTGTGTGCGCTTCGAATACGGGCAAGGCAGGGGCCGCGAAAGCCGAACTCTTGCAGCTTTGTTCTGCATAGTTGCAGAATGCCGGCATGTATGATTGGGGCGATTTGCGGTTCTTCCTGGCGGCGGCGCGAGCGGGCAGCACGTTAGGGGCGGCGCGCGAGCTGAGGGTCAACCAGACCACGGTTGCGCGGCGCATCGCGGCTTTGGAAGAGGCTCTCGGTGCGCGCCTCTTCGACCGCCACCAGGACGGTTATCGCCTGAGCGAGGCGGGCGCTGCCATCCTCACGCAAGCCGAGCATGTCGCGGTCGAGGCCGAAACACTGGAGCGCCTTGTCGCGCAGCGCAGCCGGCAGCTCTCGGGCGTGATCCGCGTGACCACGGTGGAGAGCGTCGCAAACATGATGCTCACGCCATGGCTCAGCGAGTTCATGGATTTATACCCCGATATTCGTGTCGACGTGATCGTCACCGATCTACGGCTCGATCTTGCGCGCGGCGATGCCGACATCGCCATCCGCGCCGGGTATATGCCCAAAGGGGCGGGGATCGTGGTGCGCAAACTCGCCGATGCCCCATGGGCGCTTTATTGCAGCAAGGCCTATGCCGAGAAACGCGGCCTTCCCGCCTGTGCGGACGTCCTCAACGATCATTTCGCCATCGGCTCCGATGGCGAAATGGCGAAACTTGAACCCTATACGTGGCTGGTCGAGACTGCGCCGCGCGCGACAATACGCAATGTGTGCAACAGTCTTCCCAATGTCCTGTCCGCGATCAAAGCGGGTCACGGCGTCGGCCCGCTGCCATGTCCGATGGGCGATTTCGACCCCGATCTCTTACGCTGCTTCGCGCTGCCGCGATTCCAATATGGCTATTACCTCGTCACGCAGGAGGGAATGAAGGACGTGCCGCGCGTCAAAGCGTTCAACGAATTCATTGTCGCCCGCGCCACCGCGCTGAAGCATTTGCTGGAAGGGCGCCCGGCGAAAAATTAGAAACTCACGGAAGCTTCGCCGGCGCGGAGCCCTTGATCTGGCGCGCCGCGCGAACATCGGCGGCAAGCGCCGTGATGGCATCCAGAGTCGTCTTGGCGACATTGGCGTAATTCTCGGTTTTGGAGTCGAGCGCTGCGGCGCCATAACCGATCGCCGCATGGGCCATGCGCATCCGCCCGTCCAGCCAGGGCCCGCCGCCGAAGCCGCCGATCACCGGGATCGAGACGGCACGCACCACCGCTTCACCGGCGACGGCGCCCGAATTGGTGAAGTCGAGCAGCGAAGCACCCGCATCCTCCAGCCTTTTGGCCTCATCCACCATCTTGGCCGCCATGTCGGCCGCCAATTCCGCACCGGGCTTGTTCATGGCGCTGTATTGCATGCCGTAGGCGAGCGCGGTCTGGGGCGTGATACCGAATTGCGCGAAGACCGGAATGCCGGCGCGGGCAATCGCGCGGACGGCCTCCGGGAAGTCGGCGGCGCCGTCGAGCTTGATGATGTCGGCGCCCGCCTCCTTCACCAGGCGGATAGCGGCCTTCACGGCCGAGTCCGTTCCTTCCTGCAGCGGGCCGAACGGAAAATCACAGGAGACAAGTGCTCGCTTGGTGCCGCGCCGCACCGCTTTGCAGACGACGAGCATCTCTTCCAGGGTGACTTCCAGGGGCGTCGGGTGGCCCCACAGATTGATGCCCACCGTGTCGCCGACCGAGATGATATCGACGCCGGCGCGGTCGATGATCTGCGCGATCTGATAATCCCACGCGACGATGCCGACGATCTTGCGCCCGTCCCGCTTCATCTGCTGCAGCCCAGGAATCGTGACCTTGGCGTCGGGGCCGGAATTCGCGCTCATGGCAAGCCTTTCGGATGTCGAGATGAAGAGGGTATAGGAGCGGGAATTGCGCCTGACAAGCGAGGTTCAACCCAGACTCTTGTCGACCGCCCAGGCTTCAATCTGAATCAGATTTCCACCCCTCAGGGGCATGACCAGGGAGTCACGAGTCGGCCGGTGCTCGGGGTCCGGATAGTGTTCATGCCACGGTTTGTTGACGGCCGTGCGATAGGAATCGCTGACGAGATAGACTGTCAGTTTGACCACATCGCCCAGATCCATACCGCCCGCCGCCAGCACCCGTTTCAGATTCTCGAAACACAGCACCGCCTGGCTTTCAGGATCGGTCGGCATCACGCCGGTTTCGGGATCCTTGCCCATGATGCGCGAGGTGACGAGGATCGGCCCGACACGGCACGCGGTGGGGATAGGCGCGCCATGATGGGAGAGCCCTTTCACTTCGATGCTTTTCTGTCTCATGCTCGATCCCATTCTATGACCAGCGGGCAAAACCTAGCCCCGCGCCGGTCAGAGCCGGCGTGCGATAGGCGGCAATATATTCGATCCAGTCGAGTTGGAAATCGGCGGCGACCGCCGCCGCCGCGGTCACGATCCAGCTCCGGATCTCGGAGCTTCCCGCCTGCAGGCGCTTCGGATCGAGGCTGGCCAGATAATCGAGGTCCTTCTCATGCAGGGCTTCAATCACGCCGCGGTCCAGCTCTTCGTCAACGACGAAATGCGACAGGCCGCCCGATGCCAGAACGCCGACTCGAAGTTCGGCGGGATAGGACTCGATCACCTCTTTGAGCTTCCAACCAAGCTGCACGCAGCGCTTCGGCGTCGGGGGATTGGGCGCGTAATAGGTGTTCATCATGATCGGCACGACAGGAAGATTCCGCCCCTCGAGATAGGTGCGGTGGATATAGGAATAGGCGTGGCCTTCATATTGATTGGGCGCGATCTCGCGCAGGGCGCAGAGGTCGAACTCGGCTTTGGTCAGGTCGATGATCATATGCAGCGCCAAGCCCGCGTGAACGGGATAATGCACGTCCCGCTGCGGCTCCAGCCGCTCCATCATTGCGCGCCGGTACCAATTCCCCTCCGGCGTTTCCTCGCGCGCCGCATTGCGGATGGTTTTGCCGTAATAGATGCCGAGCGCGGGCATCATGGAGTCCTGAAAGAGCTCGTGCTGATCATCGCCGACGATGATAAGCGCATCGAGCTCGGTCGCATCGATGTGACGCTTGAGTTCGGCCACTGCCTTAAAGGTGCGCTCATAGGCGGCGCTCATCTTTTTCGGCGTCACCAGGCTTGCCGCATCAGGCGGGGCCATCGCCAGCAGCTCTTCGTAATCGCGCGGGGTTCCGTCCTTGTCGAACAGCGGCATGCCCCGATCGGTCTGGCGAAAACCGCCGATCCAATCTTGCGTCGTCGCCGCCAGCATCAGGCTGTGGGACGAGGCGAAAGCCGCAACAAGTCGAGCCATTGGTGTCCCGTGAATTGGGAAAGGGCCGTTATGGTAGAGCAGAATTTCGCTGACGGGTCAGTTTGAATTTTGCTCGCCTTGGTCCCACCTCCCCCAACGCGGGGAGGTGGGACCGACGAACGGAGCGAGGCGGTTCGGGTGGGGGGCTGATGACTACGCCCGGCGGGGCTGACGTCCCGGACGCGCTTGCGGCGCGGAAAGACGACAGATCTCGGCGGCATCGGTGAGCGTCTCAATGGACCAGGCGAGCGCCAACAGCCGCGCCGCTTGCTCGGCGCCGAGAATGTCGTCGGCCAACCCACGAAATTTCGCTTCGAGCTGTTCGTTGGTCATCGGCACCTCTTTGCTGCCGATAGCGTGCTCGACATATTTCTCGAGCGTGCGTCCGTCCTTGAGGGTGAGGCGAACGCGGACCTGATCGTCGCGAAGCTTCGGATCGATCACCGCCTCAACGCGATCGCGCAGCGCAATGACTTTGGGATCGCGCACGATGTCGTCGGAATATTCCTTCTCGCCCGCCGCCCCGTAGAGGAGCGCAACCGCGGAGGAATGGAAGACGCTGAACTTTCCTTCGAGGCCGACTTGGGGGGTTCGTTTGCCGGTGAGCTCCAGCACCAAGGGCGCCACCGTCAGTTGGACGTTTTCCACTTCGGCGCCGGAAAGCCCGTGTTCGCGCTTCAACTGCACGCACGCGTCGATCGAAGGATGAATAACGATGCCGCAGGCGAAGGGCTTGTAGGAATTCAGCGTGACCTCGAAGCTTTTGCCGAGGCCCTCGGTGATCTTCGCGTAATCCTGCTTCGTCGACATGACATTGGCGAAGCCGCGCTTGGCCTCGATCACCTGGTTGGAGCTGGTGAAGTTCTTCTCCGCAAGGAGCGCCGAGGCGAGGCCGTTCTGCGCGGCGCGCCCGGGATGGAAGCTCTTGCAATGGGTGCCGAACATCTCGCGAAAGCCGGAGGATTGGGTCCCAGCGATGCCGAGCGCCCAGACCATCTGCTGCTCCGAAAGGCCGAGCAGCTTGCCGGCTGCCGCTGCCGCGCCGAACACGCCGGCGGTTCCAGTGATGTGCCAGCCGACATCGTAATGGTTGGGATAAACGGCGTTGCCGATGCGGCATTCAACCTCGACGCCCAGGATGAAGGCGTGCAGCAACTCGGCGCCGGAGACCGGCCGGTACTCGGCGAGGGCGAAGAGCGCGGAGGCGACCGGACCGGAAGGGTGGATGATGGTGGGCAGATGCGTATCGTCGAAATCGAAGACGTGGCTTGTGATGCCGTTCAACAACGCGGCGGTCAGGATGTCGGTCTTGTCCTCGCGGCCCAACACGGAGGCTTGCGCCGGTCCGGCAAAGGGGATGAGCGCGGCGAGCGCGCTCTCTACCGCCTCGTGGTGCGCTGCGCCGACCGCGCAGCCGAGCCAGTTCAGGATCGAGCGCACGCCTTCGCGTTTCACCACATCGGGAATGTCGATGCTGCGTGAATTCACCACATAGCGTGCAAGTATGCGTGTCACTTCCATAAGAAACTCCGTTGTTGCGCGACTCCTCGCGCTCAGATGTCGAAGAAAACGGTTTCGCGTGCGCCGCCCAGATGAATGTCGAAGCGGTAGAGATGGGTTGCGCCCGGTTCTTTCACCGCGATCAATGTCGAGCGTCGCTCCTCGGGAACTAGGCCCAGGATCGGATCCTCCGCGTTTTCGCGCGCGTCCGGGAAATAGACCCGCGTCACGAGCCGCTTCAGGAAACCGGGTCCCATGATGGCGAGCGCGATGTGCGGCGCCTGCAGCGTGTTGCCGGGACCGGGAACGCGGCCCGGGCGGATGGTGCGGAAGTGGAACGCGCCCTCCTTGTCCGAGGCGCTGCGGCCAAATCCGATGAAAGCGGGATCGAGCGGCGCATCGTTGCGCGTATCTTCGGGATGCGCGTAACGCCCCGCGGCGTTGGCCTGCCAAATCTCGATCAGCGAATCGATGATCGGTGCGTCCCTGTTGTCCCAGACGTTGCCGACCAATTCGATCCTTTGACCCAAAGTCCGGTCGCGGCCCGTCTTTGTGCGAAGCACCGCATAATCATGGCCGGGCGCGATGAGATCGGGGCGCGCGCCGAGGTCGCTATCGCCAGTCAGATCGGCGGCGCCGTTCCACGGCAGGCCGAAATGCAGGAACGGCCCGGTCGTCTGCCAGGGAGTCTGCTCGGCCATGGCTATTGTTCCATCGGCGTCGCGTCGCGGCCGCGCAGCACGAAGTCGAAGCGATAGGACAGCGCCCAGAAGGGCTCGGTCGTCTCGAGATCGAACCGCGCGACGAGCCTTTGCCGCGCGGATTCCGGCACTGCATTGGCGATGGCGTCGAGCGCGAACAGCGGATCGCCCGGAAAATACATCTGTGTGATGAGGCGTTGGGCGAAGCCCGCGCCCAAAAGCGAATAATGGATGTGCGCAGGCCGCCATGCATTGCGCGCATTATACCAGGGATAGGCGCCCGGCTTGATGGTGATGAAGCGATAGCGCCCATCGGCATCCGTGATCGCGCGGCCGGCGCCCGTGAAATTGGGATCGCGTGGGCTATCGTGCTGGTCATATTCATGCACGTAGCGGCCGCCCGCATTGGCCTGCAAGATTTCGATCAGCGTGTTCGGCACTGGTCTGTCGTTCTCGTCCAGCACCCGGCCCGACACGATAATGCGCTCGCCCAGTGCTTCGCCATTGTGCTGGCGGGTGAGGTCGGTCATCGCGGGGCCGGCGAGCTTCTCCCAGACGTCGACGCCCGATGGTCCGGTGATTTCGGTCAGCGTATGGGGCGCGCGGATGAGCGGGTGCGATGGCGTACGTACCGCCGAGGCTTTGAAATCGGCAAATTTGGTCGGTGGTTGCGCGCTGACATCATCGCGCGAATAGGGCACCGGGTCTGCCATGGTTTTCTCCCGCAGGTCGCCTGGGGAAGGCGATACAGAATGCGATTGGCCTATGCAAGCAACAAGGAAACCGCGAGCGTTCAACCCGTTAGCGCGATGTGCGGCGCGGCACAAGCGACGGCGCGAAACGCGGGCGAGCCCTAATCCCCGCGCGGGGTGGCCGTCATCGGGTGTTATCCGCCTTATGGTAAATTCCCCCGCGTACGCACGTAAATTAAATCTTCGCAAATCTCAATTTGCCGTGCCGACGTACCCCTGATCTAGTATCGCGCGCTGAGGGGGGCACTCAGCACGATTGAACTTAAGCGCCGTCACTCGCCGGGCACGTCGAGTGCAAACGCGCGTGGGGGCACGCATGGCTACGATCGTTGGCGACGGCGGAAACAACACACTCACCGGAACCAGCGGCAACGATTCGCTAGAGGGGTTCGAAGGAAATGACAGCCTCATAGCTGCCGGCGGTAACGATATCATGAGAGGCGATGAGGGCAACGATACGATCATTGCTGGGGCCGGGAATGACACGCTTCAGGATTATCAAGGCGCCAATTCGCTCGATGGCGGCGACGGAAATGATCTCTTCTACGATGTGTCCAACCAAATTGGTCCGCCTGGCTCAGACACGCTCACCGGTGGTGCGGGCCGTGACACTTACTGTTTCGATACCTTTTTTTCCAGCTTGGTGCTGGTTCCAGATGTGATCACGGATTTTGCCACTGGACCCGGCGGCGACATCCTCAACATCACCAGTCCCGATATAACAAATTTTCTGACTGGGTTTCCTGCGGGCTCCAATCCGTTCTCCGAAAGATATTTTCGATTGCTGCAGAGCGGTCCCGACACGCTCTTGCAGATCGACTACGACGGGCCGAGCGGCAGCGCAAATTTTGTTACCGTCCTGACGTTAGCGAACACGACAAGGACCGCTTTCACTGCCGACAATTTTGAAAGCCCTTACAACTACGATCCCCAAGCCGGCGCCACGATTGTTGGCGACGGCGGCAACAACACGCTCACCGGAACGAGCGGCAACGATTCCATCAGCGGCCTTGGGGGGAGTGATGTTTTCGTCGGTTTCGTCGGCGCAGATACTGTCGATGGCGGGACCGGACTAGATACGATCACGCTGACGGCGACGTCAACGGATCTCAACGTTGCAGCAAATGCCCAAATCGTCGGCGTCGAATTTGTATCGGCTGCGGGCGCCGCCGTGGGCGTCAGTATCAATCTCGCAAATCAATCCGAATCTCTCACGACTACGGGCAGCAGCAGCGCCGACACTCTGACCGGTGGCTTAGGCAATGACGGTTTCATGGGATTTGTCGGCGCCGACGTGATCGATGGTGGAGCCGGTTACGATTGGATCTTTTTGGACGTGACATCTTCGGACCTCAACAGCGCGACGGATGCGCAGATCATCAATGTCGAAAACGTGACGGCCAATGCCGGGGCAGCGGCTCTTCTCATCGATCTGCACAACCAAACCGAGAACAACATCTCCATCAGTGGAGGCAATTTCAACGACACGATCATCGGCGGTGCGGGACATGACCGCATCGACGGTGGCTATGGCGCCGATACTCTAAGCGGCGGCGGAGCCGACGACACTTTCGCCGGATTTGTCGGCGCGGATATGGTCGATGGTGGCACCGACGATGGTGGGGTGTCATCGGGCAGTGCCTTCCTCGTCACGGGAAAGATCGGCGACTCGATTTTTGCTTGGGTGACATCCAGCGATCTGAACAACGCGACAGACGCACAGATCGTCAATGTCGAGAGTGTGTTGGGATGGGGTGCAACGACTTCCATCACCATCGATCTGCACAATCAGAGCGAAGGCTTCCTCATTATCGGCGGCAACGTTCTGTCCGCGTCGGACTTGCTGATCGGTACCACGGCCAACGACACGATCGATGGCGAGCAGGGCGCCGACAGAATGATAGGAAGCCTAGGCGACGACACCTACGGGGTCGACAATGCAGGCGATGTGGTCACCGAAAATCCCGGCGAGGGCACCGACACCATCCTCACAAATTTGGCGAGTTATACCCTGGGCAGCAATGTCGAGAATTTGACCTATGTCCGTTACGCCAATTTCAGCGGCATCGGGAACGGACTGGACAATCGCATTACTGGTGGCCAAGGGGACGACACGCTGAGCGGCGGCGGTGGCACCGACACGATGGCGGGTGGACGCGGAAATGACACCTATATCGTCGACAGTGCCGGGGCCATTGTGATGGAAAATCCCAATGAGGGCGTCGATACGATCAAGACAAGTTTGAACGATTATTCACTCGGGTCGGATATCGAAAACCTGATTTTCATCGGTACGGGCAATTTTGCCGGTACCGGGAACAATCTGGCGAACCAGATTACCGGCGGAGTCGTCAATGACACGCTCGATGGAGGAAATGGCAACGACACGCTGGATGGCGGAGCGGGCGACGATGTGCTGATCGCCGGCTCGGCAAGCGCGTTCGCGAACACCTATACCATGCTGCCGAACGCACCATTTGGTGCAACGTCTGGTTCGTCCAATGAAGGGTTTTCCGCCGACGGCACGAAAGTCGTCTTTAGCGGTAATACATTCGGCCCTTTGTTCGTCATGGATTTGGTGTCGAGCATCGTTACGCGTGCGGATACCAAATCCGACGGCTCAGCGGGCAACGCATTCTGGGGATTTCATCTCGACAATTTTGCCATTTCACCGGACGGCACCAAAGTGGTGTTCGCCAGCGATGCGACCAATCTTGTCATTGGCGATACGAATAACGCCTTCGATATTTTTGTCAAAAACCTGACGACCGGCACCACGACGCGCGTCGCTCAAGCGTCGAACAGCGGAGCATCTTTTCCCAACCTCTATCATCCGGTCTTCTCTCCGGACGGGTCTAAGATTCTCTATGCCAGCGATGCTTCGAGTGTCGTGCCCGGCGATACCAACAATAGCTCAGATATTTTCGTTACGGATTTGGGAAGCGGCACGGCCACTCGCGTTTCCACGGCCGCCGATGGAACGCAGGCGAATAGTGGATCGTACTGGAATTCGTTTTCGTCCGACGGCAATGCGGTCGTGTTCACCAGCAGCGCAGATAATCTTGTCGCGGGAGACACCAACGGCGTTGCAGATGTTTTTGTCAAAAATCTGACGACGGGCGCGATCGTCCGGGTTTCCACTACTGCGGACGGCTCGCAATCAAACAATCATTCCCATGCCACCACGTTTGCTGCGCCCGACGGCAAAATCGCCTTCAATAGCGACGCCGATAATCTTGTCCCCGGCGATACGAATGGCGCCGAGGACCTCTTCATCAAAGATACGACAACCGGTGCAATCACGCGCGTGGACACGGCATCGGACGGATCCCAGGCCGTGGGCGGAATTGGCATAGTCAACTTCTCTCTCTCCGCGGATGGCACCAAAATCGCATATTCCAGTGATGCGGCCAATCTGGTAGCCAACGACACGGATGGCGTTGCGGATGTATTTCTCAAAGACTTGGCGACCGGTTTGACCACCTGTCTATCGATCGACGAGAACGGAACGCCCATCGGCGGGTATAACCCCATCCTGTCCAGCGATGGGCAGAAGGTGATGTTCAACGACATCAATGGCGCGGTCGTACTTGCCAACGTGCAGCGCGCGCCGGGTGGAGACAGTCTCTCCGGTGGGGACGGAAACGACTCGCTCGCGGGCGGCTCCGGAAACGACTCGATAGACGGCGGCGCAGATACGGACACCGCCATCTATACCGGCGCGCGATCCGATTATGCGATTTCGCTGAATGGATCGACTTATACCATCACAGACAATCGAAGCGCTTCACCTGATGGTACGGATGAAGTTACCGACGTGGAGAAATTTCAGTTCTCCGACGGCACGTTCGCCGCGAACCAGCTTCTCAACAATGCGCCGTCGCAGCCGGTGGATGGCAATGCCGCGGCGAACGGCGTCGCGGAGAATATGGCGAACGGCGCACTCGTCGGGATCACCGCATTCTCGACGGATATCGACGGCGGCACACTCATCTATTCGCTCACGGATAATGCCGGGGGCCGCTTTGCGATCGATGCTTCGACGGGCGTTGTCAGCGTGGCAAACGGGGCGCTGCTCGATTTCGAAACGGCGACCAGCCACAACATCGTTGTCCAGGTTTCGGACGGCACGCTGACGAGCTCGCAGAGCTTCACCATCGCGGTGACCAACGTCGCCGGCGTCACCATCACCGGCACATCTGCGAACAACATCATCAATGCAACCACCACTGTCGCAGGTCAGCCCCTTCCCACGGGTGAGGAAGACAACATCAACGGCGCGGCCGGCAGTGACAGTATCAACGCGCTCGGCGGCAACGACACGCTCAATGGCGGCACCGGCGCCGATACGATGCTCGGCGGGCTGGGGGATGACACCTATGTCGTCGACTCGACCGGTGACATCGTTACGGAGAATGCTGGAGAAGGTACGGACAGTGTCCAGGCCTCGATCACCTATACGCTGGGAGCCAATCTCGAGAATCTGACGCTGACCGGAACCACCAACATTAACGGCACCGGCAACGGGGCTACCAACGCGATCACCGGCAATAGCGGCAACAATATCCTGGCAGGCCTCGGCGGCGCAGATTCGCTCGACGGCGGCGGCGGCATCGACACGGCCACGTACGCGGCGTCTGCGGCGGGCGTGAATGTCAGCCTTGCGACAGGGTTCGCCAGCGGCGGCGATGCCCAGGGCGACGCCCTGGTCAATATCGAGAACCTTATCGGATCGGCGTTCAACGACGCGCTGCAAGGCAATGGCGGGAACAACAGCCTTGTTGGCGGAGCCGGGGACGACTCCCTTGATGGTGGCGCCGGCGCCGACTCCATGGCGGGCGGATTGGGGAACGACTCTTACGTCGTGGACAATGCTGCCGATGTGGTGACCGAAAGCGGTGGTCAAGGCACGGATACCGTCTTCACGACGCTCGCGGCCTACACGCTCACCGGCAATGTTGAGACGCTAACATTCATCGGGCTGGGGGCGTTCATCGGAACCGGTACAGGCGGTGACAATCTGATTACCGGCGGGACGAACAATGACAGTCTCGCGGGCCTTTCAGGGAACGACACGCTCGATGGCGGTGCGGGAACCGACACATTGGCCGGCGGAACGGGCAATGACCGCTATCTGGTGGACAATGCGGGCGATGTGATCGTTGAGGCGGCGAATGGGGGAACCGATACGGTCTTTGCTTCGGCCGACGCTTATGTTCTCGGAGCATATATCGAGAATCTCACCTTCACTGGATCGGGCGATTTTTCGGGCACCGGGAATGCCCTTGCCAATATCCTGACGGGCGGTGCCGGGAATGACAGCCTCTCAGCTCTTGATGGCAATGACACGCTCGACGGCGGTGCCGGAGCGGACACGCTGGCCGGTGGGATCGGCAATGACACCTACAAAATCGATAACGCACTCGATCTGGTCGTTGAGGCGAGCGGCTCTGGAACGGACCTGGTCCTCACCGCACTGAGCGCCCTCACGCTGGCGGCCAATGTGGAGAACCTCTCCTACACCGGCGCGGGCGATTTCTCGGGTACGGGCAGCGATCTTGCCAATAATATTCTCTCCGGCTCCGGCAATGATGTGCTCTCCGGCGGCATCGGCAACGATACGCTGAACACTGGGGCCGGCAGCGATACGCTGATGGGCGGCAACGACAATGACTCGCTTCTCGGCGGCGCCGACAATGACAGTCTTGATGGTGGGCTTGGCAATGATACGCTCGACGGCGGGACTGGCGATGACACGCTGGCCGGAGGCGCCGGCAATGACAGCTACATCGTGGATAGTGTCGCCGATCAGGTCAACGAAGCGCTTGGCGCAGGAACCGATACGGTCAAAACGATCCTTTCCACCTTTTCGCTCAACGCCAATGTGGAGGCCCTGACCTATACAGGCGTTGGCACATTCACGGGCACCGGGAACGATCTCGCCAACACCATCACCGGGGGAACCGGCAATGATGCGCTGGATGGCGGTATCGGCAATGACTCGCTGATCGGCGGCATCGGCGGCGACACGCTCACGGGCGGCAATGACCATGACTCGCTTCTTGGCGGAGCCGATGACGACAGCCTTAATGGTGGCGCCGGCAATGACACGCTGGACGGCGGCACTGGAAACGACACGCTTGCTGGGGGCTCCGGCAACGACCTCTACATCGTCGACAGCGTGAGCGATTTGGTGACGGAGGCTCCCGGTGGCGGAACCGATGTGGTCAAGACGGTTTTGTCTAGCTACACTCTCGGCACCGATCTCGAGAACCTGACCTATACTGGTACGGTCGCCTTCACCGGCACCGGCAATGATTCTGCCAATATCATCAGCGGCGCGATCGGCAACGACACGCTGGATGGCGGCCTCGGCAATGATTCCCTCATCGGAGCTGCGGGCGACGATCAACTGCTCGGCGGTATCGGCAATGACACTCTCACCGGTGGCGCCGGCGCCGACGCGCTGACAGGCGGCACGGGAGCGGACAGGTTTATCTTCGCGAGCCTATCCGATATCGCCCCCGGGCCGACCTTCGACACGCTTGTCGATTTCAGCCACGCGGAAGCCGACAGAATCGATGTCTCGGGCCTCGATGCCAACACCCTTCTCGCCGGCAACCAGGCGTTCACTTTCATCGGCGCGGCCGCGTTCACAAACGCCGCCGGACAGCTGCGTTATGCGACCAACGGGCCGGACCTTGTCGTTTCAGGCGATCTCAATGGCGATGGCGTGGCGGATTTCAGCATCGCCGTCGATGGCGTTGGCTCGCTCGTCGCCGGCGATTTCATGCTGTGAAGGCGCCGTCGCGTTCGCGCGAATGACATGGGTTAGCTTGTCCATTCTCGTCGAAGCAAGACTCCATCAGATCACGACTTTGGTCATGATGCCTTTGGGGAAGATTTCCTCCGGCTTGAACTGCCGGTGGGCGATGCCCTGCTGAAACGTATAGAGCGCCATCTGCTCCCAGGTCGGCCGGTTCTCTTCGATGCCATAGGGATACAGATCGCCGAACCGGTCGCGCATCTTGCGCGCATAGGTGGTCAGCCACGGCACCGGATAGCGCGATACGGCGGGATCGAGAATGCGCTCGATGCTGCGGCGTTTGGATTCCAGGAATGCGTTGTAGAGATTGCGCGCCGCCCAGGGATGCTCGTCGAGGATCGATTTTTTCATCGCGATGATATGCATGATCGGCCACACTTTGGTGCGCTCGTAATATTCCTCTTCCATCTCCAGATAATTCGGGAAGAGGCGCACCACATCGGGATGGTCCTCCAGGAAACAGGTCGGCGGGCGGGCGATGATGGCGCAGTCGATTTCGTTCGCGGCAAGCATCTCGCTCAAGGATTTGTCGGCGACGCGCGTGAGCTTCAGCCCCTTGGGCAGATTGAGCTCCACTTTCTCCTCGCGCCCCGGCGCATTGGCGCCTGCCTGGTACCAGTGGACATCGGTAAGTTTCACGTCCATCTCATTGTGCAGCCAGCCGCGCATATAGACCGCTGCCGAATGCGCCCATTCCGGCGAGCCGACTTTCTTGCCCTTCAGATCGCTCGCGCTTTTGATGCCGCTCTTCTTGTTGACGTAGAACGAGCTGAAGCGAAACAGCCGCGAGCAGATCACCGGAAGGCCGATAATGTCGGAATCCGCGCGAGTTACCTGGGTCGAGAATTTGGCGAAAGACAATTCCGACAGATCGAATTCGCGATTCGCGGTGAAGCGCGCGAAACATTCGTGATGGCCGAGATTGAGCCAGGTGTGGTCGATCCCCTCGGCTTTGACGAAGCCCAATCGGAAATCGCGGAAGTGATCGTAATCCGTGGTGGCGATGGAAAGGTTCAATTGCGACATGGGTCCCCTCGGGTTTTGCTTATGATAGCGGTATCGTTCAGCGCGTCAGCATGTGTTCGTAATCGGCGGCCATCACCTGACTGATGGGTTCGCCTGCCATCAGCGCCTTGGCCATGGCGGCTTCCTTGGCGGCGATGGTTTCGGCGGCATCGAGCACGCGCGCGATGTAGGCGGCGGCGATGAAGATCACCGCGCTCCGATCCGCGATGACGTAATCGCCCGGCTCGACTTTTACGGTTTCAAATAGAACGGGCACATTGGTGCCGAGTTCGACGATCCGGCCGCGCGCGGTCCTGGCTGTCAGTGAGCGCGCGAAAATCGCAAAGCCCTGCGCGCGCGCCTCATCGATGTCCCGTACCGGCCCGTCGCAGACGACTCCCGCGACGCCCCGGAGCTTGGCGCCAAGCGTAAGCAGGCCACCCCAGCTACCCGCTTCGATGCCCGAGCGTTGCTCGACGACGATGACATCGTCGGGCCCGGCCCGATCCACGGCAGCGGTGCCAAGATGACGAGGCGGGCCTTTGGGTCCGGTGCCTATGCCGAGCTTCACCGTGACAGCGCGCCCCGCAATGCGGGTGTCGCCCGATTGCTGAGGTACGCCGCTCACCACGCTGCCGAGCTTCAGCCGATCGAGCGCATCGGAAACCGCGCAGCAATCCAGACGCCGCAAGCGTCGCACGGCGTCTTTGGGATCGATCTGGGTGTCTTCGGACAACGCGGCTCCTCAAATGTCGAGAACGAGGCGCGGGCTCTTGGAGCCGGAGCAGCAGATCATCATGGTTGCGCTCTCTTTGCGCTCCTGCTCGGTCAGGATGGTGTCGCGATGATCGGGGATGCCGGAGATCACGCGCGTCTCGCAGGCGCCGCACACGCCTTCCTCGCAGGAATGCGGTACCTGGATGCCGGCTTCGCGCACCGCCTGCAGGATGGATTTTCCGGGCGGAATGGTCAGCTCGCGTTTTGAGCGCGCGAGCTCCACGACATAACCGCCTCCCTGTGCGGCGGCGAATTTCGGCGTGAAATATTCGACATGGATCTGCTCGGGCGGCCAATGCGCCGTCGCCGCCTCGAAACCGGCGAGCATGGGGGCCGGACCGCAGCAATAGAGATGGGCGTGTTTCGGCAGGTTTTCGACGATGGCCGCGACGTTCAGAAAGCGCCCCTCTTCCTCGTCGTCGAAATGAAAATGCGCCTCCTGATATTGCGACAGTTCGCCGAAGAACGCCGCGTCCATCCGCGAACGGCAGGAATAGTAAAGCGCCCAGGGCCGCGTTTTCGCGATCAGCCGTTTGACCATGCAATAGATCGGCGTGATGCCTATGCCGCCGGCCAGCAGCACGACCATCTGGGCATCTTCCTTCAGCGGGAAATTGTTGCGCGGCGGCACGATGAAAATCTTCGAACCGACTCGCAGCTGATCGTGCATGTAGAGCGAACCGCCGCGGCTGTTCGCGTCGCGCTTCACCCCGACCGTATATTCCGAGAGCTCCGGCCCGGCATGAAGAAGGGAATATTGCCGCTCGATTCCGTTTGCCAGGATGACGCCGATATGGGACCCCGGCTCGGCGCCCGGCAGCGGTCCGCGATCAGGCCGCTCGAAGGTGTAGAGATTGGTGTCCCGCGCCGCCATGCGCACGCTCGTGAGCACGACCTCGATCGATTCGGGCGGGATATTGGAGCTTTCCGACAAGCCGTCTTCCTGGCCGTTATGTGGGCGGGTACGTTCTGCCGCGCAGCCACGCTCTATTCAAGCCTATATGACGCCGTCTGACCCGATGTTGAAGGGCAAACGGCCACACCGCGGCTTTCGGTTGTGCGCGCTGCTTGACGGAAGGCGCATCGGCGCCGCATAGACCGCTCATCCTTATTGGTCACGGAATTGGATTCAGGACGTACCGAACCGCCCAGCGCGCAAATGTCGCGGATCGTACCTACGGTCATCGCCGGCGCCTTTTTCATGGACGGCCTGGATTCCTCCATCATCTCGACCTCGCTGCCGCAAATGGCGGCGAGCTTCCAGGTGTCGCCGTCCCAGATGAGTGCGGCGATCACCTCCTATCTGATCAGCCTCGCGATCTTCATTCCGATCAGCGGCTGGATCGCCGACCGGTTCGGGGCGCGCTTCGTTTTCTGCAGCGCCATCGGCTTCTTCACCTTGGGCTCGGTGTTGTGTGGACTGTCGGAAACATTGTCTGCCCTGGTGATGAGCCGGATCGTGCAGGGCTTCGGCGGCGCCATGATGACGCCGGTCGGCCGCCTGATCCTGACACGCACGTTCCCGAAGGATCAGCTCATGAAGGCGATGAGCTATTACATGCTTCCCGGCATGCTGGGCCCGACGATGGGGCCCCTGGTGGGCGGGTTCATCACCACCTATTTCTCATGGCACTGGAATTTCTTCATCAATGTGCCGATCGGTTTCATCGGGATCGCGCTGGCGCTGAAATTCATTCCCGACGTCCGCATGCCGCGACCCTCGGCCTTCGACATTCCCGGATTCCTCATCATCGCGGTCGGCCTTGGAATCGGGCAGTTCGCCATCGAAAATCTCGGCCGCCACACGCTCGATGCGGTGACCGAGACGCTGCTTCTCGCAGGCGCCGCCTCGATCCTCGCCGGTTATTCCTTCTATGCCGCCCGCCACCCCAATCCGGTGCTGGATTTGCGCATGTTTCGAGGACGGACATTTTCCGTGGCCGTCCTCGCGGGCAATGTGATCCGGGCAGGCATCGCGACCGTGCCCTTCCTGATGCCGCTTTTGCTGCAGGTTGGCTTTGGTCTCAACCCGTTTCAGTCCGGCCTGCTCACCTTTCTGAATACCGCCGGCGCCATGAGCATGCGCGTCTGGGTCTCGCATCTGGTGAAACGTTTCGGCTTTCGCGCCGTGTTTCTGGCCGGCCTGACCCTGAGTTCGCTGCTCATGGCCGGTTTCGCCCTGTTCGAGGCAACAACGCCGCATATCCTCATCGCGGTCTATCTCTTCACGTTCGGCGTGCTGCGCTCCGGGCAGATGATCGGGATGGGCGCGCTGGCATATTCCGATGTGCCGCCCGAGGAGATGTCCAAGGCCACCAGCATATTTGCTCTGGCTCAGAGATTGGCGCAGAGCCTCGGGGTCGGGATCAGCGCCAGCCTCCTCGCCGTCTTGTCGGGCTTGGGGCCGATCACGGTCGGGGATTTCCGAATCGTCTTCATCACCATCGCTTTGCTAATGGCGACTTCGGCGATAGGGTTCCGGCGCCTCAAGCCGGATGACGGCTGGCAAGTGTCGGGTTACCGGAGCGCGGCCGAATAGAGCGGCGGCCGGCACCCGTAAGGAGGGGTGCCCGTGTCCAACGCCACAATTGCCGAAGCCGTGCCCGCCGCAGAGCCCCGCAGGCGCCTTCGCTGGGTGGCCCTCACGCTTTGTGCCGCGACCATGTTCGTCGAGGGCTATGACGCCCAGCTCATGGGTTATGTGGTGCCTGGCATCGCGAGGGATTGGGGGGTGGCACCTGGCTCCCTCACGCTGGCGATTGCCGCCGGGCTCGTCGGCATGATGTTTGGCGGGTTCTTGATCGCGCCGCTTGCGGATTCCTATGGCCGCCGGCGCGTCGTGCTATATTCGGTCATTGCTTTCGCCATCCTGACGATTGCCACGGCATTCGTAGAAACGTTGCCGGCCCTGATCGTGCTTCGGCTCCTCACGGGCTTTGGCCTCGGCGGCGCCATGCCGAACGCCATTGCCATCACCGCCGAGTTCAGCCCCAACGCCAAGCGTGCCTCTGCGGTCGCCGCCATGTTCTCCTTCTATTCCATCGGTGCGGGTTTCGGCGGGATCATCGCGGCCTGGCTCATCCCGGCCTATGGCTGGGGATCGGTGCTTATCTTCTGCGGTGGCCTGGCCCTGGTCCTATGGCCGGTTCTCGTCGTCGCCATGCCCGAATCTTACGTGCCACAGGGCGAATCCAAGCCGAAAATCCCCGTCGGCCGCCTGTTCAGCGAGGGACGGGCACGGATCACGATCCTGCTGTGGATCATCTTCTTCGCCAATCTGATGGAGCTCTTCTTCCTCACCAGCTGGCTTCCAACGACCATCGGGGCCCAGGGCGTTGCGGAATATTACGCCGTGATCGCGACCGCGGTGGTCCAGTTCGCGGGCGTCGCCGCCGCTTTCGCCATGGGTCCGCTGGTGGATCGCTACGGCCCGCAGCGCGTTCTGCCCGTCGCCTTCATCATCGCCGCACTTTGCATCGCCGGCATCGGTCTGGCCGGCTCGGCGGTCGCCTTTACCATGGTGATGGCGTTCGGCATCGGCATCGGCACGGTCGGCGCGCAGAACTGCAACAATGGTGTCGCGGCGAAATTCTATCCCACATCGATTCGGGCCACCGGCGTCGGCTGGGCGTTGGCCGTGGGACGAATCGGTTCGATCGTCGGTCCCGTGGTCGGCGGCATATTGCTTTCGACCCATGTGGACATCCGCACCATCTTCCTGTTTGCCGCCATCCCACCGCTCGTGGCGACCCTCGCGTATCTTGCCATGGGGCGCTCGCTGGAGCTGCACCGCGAGGCGCTTCAGGATTAGGCAAAAGCGCCGCTTGCAGCGGTCGCCTCATGAGCTAAGTTGTTGCATTGCGGTAGGTTGAAGAGCCTGCTAGGTCGCGAGGTTGGAAAGGCCTCCCGGCCGGATACAATTGGGATTGTTTGAATGGGTTTGCCGCCGAAACAGGGTCTTTATGACCCGCGGAACGAGCATGACGCGTGCGGTGTCGGGTTTGTGGTCAATATCAAGGGCCGCAAATCGAACGACCTCATCCGCAACGCGCTGCAGATTCTGCTGAATCTCGACCATCGGGGGGCGGTCGGCGCCGATCCGCTGGTCGGGGACGGGGCAGGCGTGCTGATCCAGACCCCGGACCTCCTGCTTCGCGATTGGGCGGATCAGAACAAGGTGATTCTCCCGGCGCCGGGCCATTACGCCGTGGCGATGTGCTTCCTACCCCAGGAAGCGAAGGCGCGGGATTTCGCGGTCCGCCGCTTCGCCCATTTCATCAAGGTCGAGGGCCAGATCCTGCTTGGCTGGCGCGATGTGCCGACCGACACCACGGGCCTCGGCAAGACCGTGCTGGACGAGATGCCCGTCATCCGCCAGGCGATCGTCGGCCGGGGAGCCCGCGTCAAGGACCAGGACGCCTTCGAGCGCAAGCTCCTCACCATCCGCAAGCAGACCCAGAATCCGCTCGCTGAGCTCGCCAAGAAGCACCGGCTGCCCGGCCTGACCCAGTTCTATATGCCCTCCTTCTCGACCCGGACGGTTGTGTACAAGGGCCTGCTGCTCGCACCGCAGGTGGAAGGGTTCTACTGCGATCTTCGCAATCCGCTGACGCAATCCGCGCTCGCGCTGGTGCATCAGCGCTTTTCCACCAACACGTTCCCGTCCTGGCGGCTGGCGCACCCCTATCGCTTCATCGCCCACAATGGCGAGATCAACACGGTACGCGGCAACGTCAATTGGATGAATGCGCGCCGCCGCACCATGGAATCGGACCTCCTCGGGCCCGACCTCGACAAGATGTGGCCGCTGATCCCGCACGGGCAGTCGGACACCGCTTGCGTCGACAACGCGCTCGAACTCTTGGTGGCGGGCGGTTACCCGCTTTCGCACGCCATGATGATGCTGATTCCGGAGGCCTGGTCCGGCAATCCGCTGATGGATCCCAAGCGCAGAGCCTTTTACGAATATCACGCCGCGCTGATGGAGCCTTGGGACGGGCCGGCCGATATCGCGTTCACCGACGGCCGCCAGATCGGCGCGACCTTGGATCGCAACGGCCTCAGGCCGGCGCGCTTCATTGTCACGGACGATGATCACGTCGTCATGGCCTCGGAATGCGGCGTGCTTCCCATTCCCGAAGAGAAGATCATTCGCAAATGGCGGCTACAGCCCGGCAAGATGCTCCTCATCGATACCGAGCAGGGCCGTATCATCGAGGACGAAGAGATCAAGCGCACGCTCGCGGAAGCCGAGCCTTATGAGGAGTGGCTGAAACACACGCAGTTCAAGCTGCACGAGCTGCCCGATCTGCCCGAGACTCCGCTGATCGCCGCGTCGAACGAGCCCTCGGCGCTGCTCGATCGTCAGCAGGCCTTCGGCTACACGCAGGAGGACATCCAGTTCTTCCTCGAGCCGATGTCGAAAGATGGAGACGATCCCATCGGCTCGATGGGCACCGATAAGCCCATCGCCGTGCTCTCGAAGCGGCCGCAGTTGCTTTACAATTATTTCCACCAGAATTTCGCGCAGGTGACGAACCCGCCGCTCGACGCCATCCGCGAGGAGCTGGTGACCTCCCTTGTCTCGATCATCGGGCCGCGGCCGAATCTGTTCGGGCGCGATGCGGGCTCGCACAAAAGACTGGAGGTCACTCAGCCGGTGTTGACCAATGCGGATCTGGAAAAGATCCGCGCGATTTCGGAATTGCTGGACGGCGCGTTTCGCACCGCGACGCTCGATTGCACCTGGCCCGCGTCCGAGGGCGCTGATGGGCTGGAAAGAGCCGTCGACCGCATCTGCCGCGAAGCTACAGAATCCGTGCTTGCCGACAACAACATCCTGATCCTGTGCGATCGTACGGTTTCGGCCGACCGTATTCCCATTCCGGCGCTGCTCTCGACGGCGGCCGTCCATCATCATCTGATCCGCCAAGGCCTGCGCATGCAAACGGGCCTCGTGGTGGAGACCGGCGAAGCGCGCGAGGTGCATCATTTCTGCGCGCTGGCGGGATACGGCGCGGAAGCGATTAATCCTTATCTCGCTTTCGAGACTCTGGAGCAGGTGCGCATGCAGATGGGGCTCCCCGTCAAGCCCTATGACATGCAGAAGAATTACATCAAGGCGGTCGGCAAAGGCATTTTGAAGGTGATGTCCAAAATGGGCATCTCGACCTATCAATCCTATTGTGGTGCGCAGATCTTCGACGCGGTGGGACTATCTTCGGCGTTCGTCGAGAAATATTTCACCGGCACGGCCACGCCCATCGAAGGTGTAGGCCTGAAGGAAATCGCCGAAGAATGCGTGCGCCGGCACAAGGACGCCTATGGCGATTCCCTGATCTATCGGAGCATGCTCGACGTCGGGGGCGATTACGCCTTCCGCATCCGCGGCGAGGACCACGCGTGGACGCCGGACTCGGTGGCAAAGCTCCAGCATGCGGTGCGCGGCAATCTGCCGGACGCCTACAAGGACTTCGCGCAGAGCATCAACGAACAGAATGAGCGGCTGCTCACCATCCGCGGGCTGATGGACTTCAAATGGGCCGATAAGCCCGTGTCGCTGGACGAGGTCGAACCTGCGTCCGAGATCGTCAAGCGTTTCTCGACGGGCGCGATGAGCTTCGGCTCCATCTCCCGCGAAGCCCACACCACGCTCGCCATTGCCATGAACCGCATCGGCGGACGCTCGAACACGGGGGAGGGTGGCGAGGAGTCGGACCGCTACAAGCGGCTCCCGAACGGCGATTCGATGCGCTCGGCGATCAAGCAGGTGGCGTCGGGTCGGTTTGGCGTGACGATCGAATATCTCGTCAATGCCGATGACCTGCAGATCAAGATCGCGCAAGGCGCCAAGCCCGGCGAGGGTGGTCAATTGCCCGGCTACAAGGTCGACAAGAACATCGCCAAGGTGCGGCATTCGACACCAGGGGTCGGATTGATCTCGCCGCCGCCGCATCACGACATCTATTCCATCGAGGATCTGGCGCAACTCATCCATGATCTGAAGAACGCCAATCCGCGCGCGCGCATATCGGTGAAGCTGGTTTCCGAAGTGGGCGTGGGCACGGTAGCGGCCGGCGTTTCCAAGGCGCGCTCCGACCACGTGACGATTGCAGGCTATGAAGGCGGCACGGGCGCTTCGCCGCTGACCTCGCTGACCCATGCCGGCTCGCCGTGGGAGATCGGGCTTGCCGAGACGCAGCAGACGCTTGTGCTGAACGGTTTGCGCGGCCGGATCGCCGTCCAAGTCGACGGCGGCTTGCGCACCGGTCGCGACGTCGCCATCGGCGCGATCCTCGGCGCGGACGAGTTCGGCTTCGCGACAGCGCCCTTGATCGCGCTGGGCTGCATCATGATGCGCAAATGCCACCTCAACACATGCCCTGTGGGCGTCGCGACGCAGGACCCGGTGCTGCGCAAGAAGTTCACCGGTACGCCCGAGCACGCCATCAATTATTTCTTCTTCGTCGCCGAAGAGCTGCGCGAGATCATGGCGCAGCTTGGCTTCCGTACCTTCAACGAGATGATCGGGCGCGTGGACCGGATCGATACGACACGTGTGCTCTCCCATTGGAAGGCGGGCGGGGTGGACCTCACCAAGGTCCTGTACCAGATGCCGGCGAAGCCCGGCGTCGCGATCTACAATTGCGAAACGCAGAACCATGGGCTGGAAAAGGCGCTCGATCACGAGCTCATCGCCGCGGCGAAGCTGGCCCTGGAAAAAGGCGAGCCCGTGCGCGTCGAGCGTTCGATCCGCAATGTGAACCGCACGGTGGGCGCCATGCTGTCGGGCGAGGTGGCAAAGCTCTATGGCCATGACGGCCTTCCCGAGGACACCATCGCCGTCAAGCTCACCGGTACGGCCGGGCAAAGCTTCGGCGCGTTCCTTTCCCGCGGCATCAGCCTCGACCTCGTCGGCGATGCGAATGACTATGTCGGCAAGGGACTTTCCGGCGGCCGCGTCGTCGTGCGCCAGCCCAAGGAAGCGCGCCGCGATCCGACCGAGAACATCATCATCGGAAACACGGTGCTTTACGGCGCCATCGCCGGCGAGGCCTATTTCGAGGGCGTAGCGGGCGAGCGCTTCGCGGTGCGCAATTCCGGCGCCATCGCCGTCGTGGAAGGCACTGGCGACCATGCCTGCGAATATATGACCGGCGGTGTCGTAGCCGTGTTGGGCGATACGGGGCGCAATTTTGCCGCCGGCATGTCGGGCGGCATCGCCTATGTCTACGATCCGCGCGGGCGCTTCCGCGATCTGTGCAATCCCGCGATGGTCAAACTCGAAGCCATCTTGCCCACATTGGGCGCGCTGGACGATGCGGCGCGGCCTCGCCAACGTTCGATCTCGGCCTATGACAGCGGCATGGGCGACATGCTGCGCTTTGATGCCGAACGTCTGCTCATCTTGATTGAGCGGCATCTGCTTTATACGGGCAGCGCGCGCGCTCGCATGCTGCTCGAAAATTGGGACGATGCGCTCAGGCATTTCGTCAAGGTGATGCCCACGGATTATTTCCGTGCGCTGAAGGATCTGGAAAAAGAACGCGCGATGCAGGCGGCGGAGTAATGGCCGCGCGTCCGTCCTTATGCCGCGGCAGGATTTCCTTGAACCGGTTGCCGGAAAGCCGATAGACAAGATGGCTTACTGGAATTTCATTCCCGACGAACGCAAATCTTGAAATTGTCTGGCTGAATCATGGGTAAACCGACCGGCTTCATGGAAATCGCGCGCCACGACCGCGGCTATGAAAAGCCCGAGTCACGCAAGAAGACCTGGACGGAATTCGTCAAGCCGCTGCCCTATGCGGAAGTAGCGACGCAGGCGGCACGCTGCATGGATTGCGGCATTCCGTTCTGTCACACCGGCTGTCCGGTCAACAACATGATCCCGGACTGGAACAACCTCGTCTATCGCGATCAGTGGCAGGTGGCGCTGGAAACGCTGCATTCCACCAACAATTTCCCGGAATTCACCGGCCGCATCTGTCCTGCGCCCTGCGAGGCGTCCTGTACGCTGAACATCGACGACAATCCGGTGACCATCAAGACGATCGAATGCGAGATCGTCGACCGCGGCTGGGAGGAGAACTGGATTCATCCCTATCTCCCGCCGAAGAAAACCGGAAAGCGCGTGGCGGTGATTGGCTCTGGCCCCGCGGGGCTTGCGTGCGCGCAACAATTGGCGCGCGCCGGGCATGCGGTGACGTTGTTCGAGAAGAGCGACCGGGTCGGCGGGCTGCTGCGCTATGGCATTCCCGATTTCAAAATGGAGAAGCGGCACATCGA
Source organism: Micropepsaceae bacterium (assembly GCA_035318785.1). GTDB lineage: Bacteria > Pseudomonadota > Alphaproteobacteria > Micropepsales > Micropepsaceae > CAIYRG01. The sequence goes on along the minus strand of DATHDZ010000341.1, from coordinate 46,760 downwards.
CCGCCGTATGCGCCAGATGGAAGCCGAAGGCGTCGAGTTCCGCCCCAGTGTCGAAGTGGGCGTGACCATCTCGGTGAAATCTCTGATGGAAAGCTACGACGCCATCGTGATGTCGTGCGGCGCCGAAGCACCGCGCGACTTGGAGGTGCAGGGCCGCGAGCTTACCGGTATCCATTTCGCTATGGATTATCTGACGCAGCAGAACAAGCGCGTGGCGGGTGATGATGAATCCCGCGCCGCGCCGCGCGGTACCATCACGGCGAAGGACAAGCATGTCATTGTCATCGGGGGCGGCGACACGGGTTCGGACTGCATCGGTACCGCCAACCGGCAGGGTGCCGCTTCGATCACGCAGCTCGAGATTTTGCCGCAGCCGCCAGAGAAGGAAAACAAAGCGCTGACCTGGCCCGATTGGCCGCTGAAGATGCGCACGTCCTCTTCGCAGGAGGAAGGCTGCGACCGTGACTGGGCTGTGCTGACCAAACGCGCGGTCGGAGCCAAAGGGAGGATCGAGGCGCTCGAATGCGTGCGCGTCGAATGGGTGAAAGACACTTCGGGCCGTTTCCAGATGAAGGAGATGGAAGGAAGCGGTTTTCCTCTGAAGGCCGATCTTGTGCTTCTTGCCATGGGATTTGTCGGCCCGCGCAAGCGCGGACTTCTGGACCAGGCGGGGGTCGAATTGGATGGGCGCGGCAACGTCAAGGCGAACGTCGTCAACTATCAAACGACGGTCGAGAAAATCTTCTCCTGCGGCGACATGCGACGCGGGCAATCGCTCGTGGTGTGGGCGATCCGCGAAGGCCGCCAGGCCGCGCGTGCGGTCGATCAATTCCTGATGGGTTCATCAGACCTCCCGCGCTGACGCGCGGTTGACGACCCGCCACGCTACTGGTCTAAAGCGTCGTCCATTCAAGTGGAAACATTTGTCCTTCCCGGCCGAGCGGCGGTATGCCGCGAGGGGAGAATCCATTTCGTGAAGATCGAGTGTTTTCTTCGCCGCCTGGATGCCCTTCCGCGCGCTTCGCGCTTGCCGGGCATGACAGGAGTGATTCCATGTGACAGCACTTCGCCTTAATCTTGAGATCTGGGGGGCAGATGTCTCGCAAGGTCCATCGAATCATGGAGGATTCGCAGAATCTCAATGATCTCTCGATTTTCGAGTTGGTCGATCCTGAAGATAATGAAGTGGCGTCCTTTGCGCTTCTTGCGCGCGACGTGGAGCGAGAACATTCCTGATGCGATATCGCTGCGTTCTTTGACCCCCATGACGGCAGGTCCGTCAATGAGCGCCGCTATCGCCTCAGCGATTGTTTCTGCATACGTTTCAGCTTGAACTCTGCCGAAATGTTCAGCCGTCCAATTACCAATCTCTCGCAAGTCGTTCTGGGCTGCCGAGGCGAGCCGCACCCGCCAAGCTTGCCTTTGACTATCACCTGCCGCGCTGTGATGGGATACGCACAGACGCCCCAGCCATCAGCGCTTTGACATGTGCCTCGAGCGCTTCAGCTGTTTCGAAGGTTTCGTAACGGCCCGCTTCCAGATCGGCAACGCCGATACGTGCCGCTTCGCGTAATGTTTTAAGCCGAGCTTTTTCCTCGGCATCGCGGCTTTCAATCAATCTAAGTCCCTCACGCAGCACCTCACTTGCGTTCTGATACCGGCCGGAAGCGACAAGTCGCTCGACCAATTCGGATTGGCGCTCGGTGAGGACAATATTGCGAGTTGGCATAGACCTATTCCGCGACCACGAGAGGATTGGCATAATATGCCAAGAGCGCGGTTACGGCAAGATGAACGCCGTACACAACCTTGCTGTCGCGCGATTGTCACCGGAACAATCGATGGTCGCTCGCGTTTTCGCAGTTTCCAGTCAGCAGTTGGAGGCAATCATGGGAAATCCCTTTGTGCATGTCGAACTTGTCACGACCGACGTCAAGCAGGCGAAATCCTTCTATGGATCGCTGCTCGATTGGAAATTGGAAGATGTCCCGATGGACGGCGGTATGACCTACACCCTGATCAAAGTGGGCGAGGGAACCGGCGGCGGCATGATGAAACATCCGATGCCGGGTCAGCCATCGGCCTGGGTTCCCTATGTGCTGGTCGACAATGTCGTGGCCGCGACGAAAAAAGCGAAAAATTTGGACGCCAAGATCATTCGCGACGTCTCGGAAGTGCCGGGCATGGGTTCGTTCTCGATCATCCAGGACCCGACCGGTGCCGTGATGGGACTGTGGCAAGCCAAGGCAAAGCAATAAGCAGGAGGTAGGTCCCCCCGCGCGCGGCATCGATCCGAACGAACTGAAGGCCGTGACGAAAGAGACCACCTCGGTTCTACCGGGCCTGTACGAATACGCTACTCAGACCGGATTTCGATCCGGTAGTGCCACCAGACGGGATTCTCTCTGCGACGGGAGCGCCTTTCGACGGTAGGCGACCTAAAGGGAGATTCCCGTTCTCGGCGATATCGCTGTTTACGACGCTGCGATGCCTCCCTTTGTCCAGACGATGCGCGTCGCAGCGAGAGTCTCATTCCAGACGCGCTCAATTGTCGTGGCGCTGCATGCAAAAAACCCGCCGGCGATCCGATGCTGCATCAGCAGCTCCATCAGCTTCATCTCGCAGACGAGCGCGTCCGCTTCGGAGGATATCGGCCGCCGGTACAAAATCACCCAACGTTCTTGGGTGACACTCCAGGGGATATCGCGATTCATGGCTTCGATGTTTCGCCTAGGATCGAAGGAATTTCCAATTCGCCAAACATCGCGGCTGCCGAATCGCAAGACGAGCACTTCGCCCTGTTCCGTTTCTGCGGGCCGAGCCGCTGAACCTGAGGCGTCCCCGCGTCTGGTGCCGTCTTTCGCCCAGGGGATTCCGTTTAGCAGCCATCGGCTCTGCCGAAGCGGGACCGCTTCATACGGGAATGCCGTGATCTGCGTCGCTTGCTTGGCAGTGAGAAGAATAGCGGGACCGCCCGTCGTTTGCGGCAACGCCGCGTCGATGACCACCGGCACCGCAGGCGGCTGGAGAAAGCGCCAAGCCCGTAGCATCGGTATGCCTTTGGGACAGCGCGGCTCCCCGCCCAGCCATTCGCGCGGCGTCATCGCCGCGGAATCGACAACATCAGCCGTGTCGACCGGATGAGCGCCTATCTCCGCCATGCCCAGCAGCCGTCCGCGGTTCTGGGGAATGACGCTTTCCTTTCGCGTCACCACCATCGCGATGCGATCGCCCGCTGCAGAGTCGGCCAAGAGGCTGTCGCGGTATACCGCCCGCGCAAAGGTGATGAACGGCAGATGCTCGGGCCTGAAGCTCCAGAAGCGTCCTATGAAGAGGCGCAACGCATTCCTCCGCTCGCGCTAGCCGCGCAGGTCGATTTCACTGCGGGTTGACCCGTGGCATGCCTTCACACCAGTGTCACGGACCTTACCCGCTCGCAATTGCCACGCTGGCATACGATATGGTGCTTCCAGCTTGGCCGTCCGGCCCACGCGTGACAATCTTGCGCTAGCGCTGTCGTAAAAAATTCACCTGATTGTCGCAGTTCTGACGCCCGCCCCGGGGACTTTCGCAAACGTCAACAATCCCCGGGGGATCATCAGTGAAAAATTATCTTCAAGGCGCGGCATTTGCCGCGCTCGCATATGCCGTAGCGCAGCCGGCTTGGGCAGGCGACGCGCCGGCGCCGGTTGAAGTGACGCCGCCGAATCCGGCGCTCACGATTGGACGGCACCAGGCCGATGACCAGAAAACGATCGTCGTCGCCCAAGCCACACCGGCTTCCGCGCCCACCACGGTGGCGCAGGCGGCGACATCAGCGCCCGAAGAAGTCCTCGTGACGGCGTTCAAGCGCGAAACCTTGTTGCAGGAGACGCCGATCGCAATCGCGGTCGTGAACACCGAGGAGCTGGAGAAGCGGCATGTGCAAAGCCTGCTCGATCTGGCCGGCGGCGCGATTCCGAGCCTGCGTATCGCAACCTTTGAGGCGCGCCAATCGGCGCTGACCGTTGGCATTCGCGGCATCGTGCCGTTCGACGCCAACCAGACCGCGCGCGACCAGGGCGTCGGTATCTATCTCGATGGCGTTTATCTTGGTCGCCAGCAGGGTCTGGATACCGCGCTGCTGGACGTTGAGCGCATCGAAGTGCTGAGGGGACCGCAAGGGACGCTGTTCGGCCGAAACACCGAAGGAGGCGCGGTCAGCATTATCACCAAGGCGCCTTCGGGCGTGTTCGGTGGCCGCGTTACTGGCGGCATCGGCAACTTTGGCTCGTACAGCAGCGGGCTGCATCTTGACCTCCCGACAACCGCCAACATCGCCGTCAAAATCGACGGCGTGATCGAGCACCAGAATGCGACGGTCAGCAACCCGCTGGCGGGCCAAACCGGCTGGGACTACTTCAACCGCTACGGCGGCCGCATTGCCGCGCGCTGGACGCCGGCCGCCAACTTCACCGCCGACATCGCCGTCGATTCCGGCGTCGACTACAACACGCCATTCTACAGCCAGCTCGTAAACTACAACCCGAACAAAAAAACGGTCGGCGTCTATGATCCGGTCACCCTCCGGCTGGTTGCGCCCGGCAGTCCCGCCGGCGCCCCCACCTGCTCGACCTGCATCGCACCGCTGTCGCCGCTGGTTCAGGTCCATGCGGACCGTCAGAACGTGGCCGAAATCGGCGTACCGCAGCAGCAGAGCCTGGATAAGACGGACGGGGCGATGGCATTGCTCAAATACGAGCTCTTGCCCGATCTGGAGCTGCGCTCGATCACCGCTTGGCGCGGCGTATCGACCGATCAGTGGGACAACTCGGGCGGCGCGCACCGTACCATCTTCGCCCCGAACGCCAATTTCAGCCGCTACAGTCTTTCCATGCTGCAGCAACATCAGTTTAGCCAGGAGTTCCAGGCGATCGGCAGCTTCCCGCAGGTCGACTACGTGTTCGGACTCTACTACTTCAATGAACACGCCTCCGAAAAGGCGGCGACGCCGTCGAGCAACAAGTGGAATGCCACCGGCACCGGTTACACGATCAACAGCGAGATCGTTTTTCCTCCCATCACCTCCGCAAACCAGGGGTGGGACCCGAGTTCGTGGTTCGTGCAGCGCGCCAGCCGGGCGAAAGCGGAGAGCTATTCCGCTTTCGGCAGTTTGACCTGGACACCGGCGTTCCTCGAAATGGCGCACCTCACGGCCGGGGGACGGTACACGCAGGACAAACGCGACGGCGTCCTTTTCACCGTCGTAAACCTGCCCACGAATTTCCCCTTCAAATTCGACAACAGCCGGTTCGATCCCATGGTCACGCTGGCATACGATGCGACGCCGGACATCAATCTCTACGCCACCTATGCGACCGGCTTCCGCGCCGGCGGTGCGAACGACCGCTCGCAGACTTTTACTGCTTTCGGCCCGGAAGAGGTGAAGTCCTATGAAATCGGCGCGAAGACGGACCTGTTCGATCGCCGTGTTCGCCTGAACGTGGCGGGCTACATCATGGATCGTACCGGCACACAAACGGATTTCGACAATGTCGATACCAATCCGACCAGCCCGACCTTCAACCTTCACACCGAAGAAACCCGCAATGCTCCCGGCACGTCAAAGATCCGGGGCGCCGAAGCGGAGTTGACTGTCAGGGTGACCGACGGGCTGACGGTGGGTGCGGCCTACTCCTACACAGACGTCAAGGTGCCGGCGACGCCGAACCCGTTCCTCGGCAATGTGCTGTTCCCGGTGTTCGTCGTGTTCACGCCACCCAATGCCGCCTCGGCGTTCCTCGATTATGAGCTGCCGCTAGGCAATGGTGGAATGAGCGCGCGTTTTCACCTGGACGCCAACTACGCCGATGCCACCTACAGCTTCCAGGCTGAGCCCGTGAAGACAGACTCCAGTTTCATCGTCAACGGCCGCGTCGCGCTCTCCGAGATTCCGGTAGGCTCGTTTGGGCAGACGCTGACGTTATCGGTCTGGGTGCGCAACTTGGCCGACGAAACGCACATCTATCGCCGGTCCGCGGCCAACGCCAATGTGCTGGGCGACTATGCCAACTTCAACCCTCCGCGCACCTTTGGCATCGAGGGCTCGGTGAGGTTCTAGCAAAGACTGTAAGGATGGCGTGGCATCTCTTGGTGCCACGCCCATTCATCCCAACCGCTCCACGCTGCGGTGAATCGTTGCACTACTTGTTCTTCAACAGAGCAAGTCCACGTTCTGCAAGCAGCGTAACCGACGTTCCGGCGCGCGGAGTGGACGCAAAACGGTCCCCATCACGCTTCAGGACGTCCCGATAAATTGCAGCAGCTTCCGCCTTTCGGCCAGTCTGGGCGTAGACCCAGGCGAGATTGAGCCGACTGAATACGTCGCTCGGATTCTTCTCGAGTCCAGCCAAGAGTTGCTGTTCCGCGACGACCCAATCGTGGCCCCGAAGCGCGTCAAGCGCGATGCCTTCTTCGGCAGCCGCCATCCGAGGAAGCGCGATAAACATCACCGATGCCAAAGACGCAATCCAAACTTTCTTGCCGCGCATTCCTACCTCCTACGCAAACGGCCCAACCTCAAGCCGGGGAAATAATATCACCATACGCCCCGACTTTCACGGGTTTGTCATGAAACCGTTACAAAAACGTTCTAGCAGGACATTGACACCTCGCGCCGTCTTCGAAGAACCACGTATTTTCAAAGGGCTGAGTTCGAATGGGCCGTCTTGGTATTTCAATTGTGACAGTCTTGGCCCTGTTTGTGACACCGGCAGTGGCCGATATCCTTACGGTTTGCTCCAGACCGGACCTCACTCCGCTGTCGGCGACTCAAATGGCTCCCTTAGCCAAGCTGTCTCAGGCGTTTGCCGATGCGCGCCTCGGCTCAGCGACCGGCGCTGCGTCGCAGGTCGCGCTGGCGCGAGACGACAAGGGCTTTGACGTGGTGCTGAATTGGCATGGCGAAGGCGAACAAAGTCTTCGCGCCTCGGGTGCCGACATATTCGACATGGCCCTCGGGGATAACCTTATTCACTTGATGATAGCCGGCGGTGCCGGCGGTCTCGAACACTTCCTCTTTAGCCTCGACGACGATGGCGCCGGTGAGCTGTTATGGAGCAGGGCATCGGACGATGCCGACGCTCATACGTCCCGCTCGGTCTGCACAAGTCCGCGCTAAGAGGGCAGGCCCCTTTATACATCAATGCTCTTCCGGCGGTGCGTAAGCGCGGTTTTGCGCCGTGCGCGCTACGAGCATGGCACGGCGGGCGGAGTGCTATTTTGCGCCGGCTTTGCCTAGCGCGGCCGTCGAGGGGAAGATCAGCGACTTGATCACCACCGGTACGGCGCCCGACGTATCCAAGATCGCGCCGATATCGATGTAGTCGAACTCCTTAAGCTCAAGCCCATCGATCGAGACGACAGGGAAATCGAGCCCTAGCTCTTCGCGCATGTGAATGCCGGTCAGGCCGCCGACATCGCCATCGCCCACCAGCACGATGGGATGGCCATGGGCGAGCACATTGGCGAGTCCGTCGACGATGCCGCGGCAGAACGCGTCGAGGCGCGCGAAGGTCGCCGAACCGCGCCAGGGCGCGAACACGGCGACGGGTTTCTCGCCGTCCGCGAGGTCGAGCCGCTTCAACACCGCTTTGATCGCGGCCGCGACCTGGTTCGGGTCAATCTCTTCACCGTCGATACGCATGTCGGGCGCGATCACGGGCACGTTGCGCAAGGGAAGGATTTCCATCGGCCAGACATAGATCGTGCTGCCGCTGACCTGGGTCGTGTATTGCGAGGCGCCGATCACCGTGGCGCGGATGCCTTCACTGGGCTTTTCGAGGCGAGGTCCCCAGGCTTCGATCCGGGCGCAGATTTCCTGCCCGAGCAGCGGTCCAAGATCGCCGAAACTGCCCTTTTCGCGGCCATAGACGAATTCCGAGACACCGCCGGAAATCGTCACCTCGTCGATATCGCCGCGATGCGTGAGAGCATCGAGCCGCAGCAGGGACGAAGCCCCCACCTTGGGCGAGTTGCCCCGCATCGCATCGAACAGCCTATCCGCCATGCGCGCCGCCAAGGCGCGGGCATCTTCCGGTTTCAGGGTTGCGCCGATGGCGAGCTTCAGTCCGAGCTCGGCGGCAAACTGGCGGCCCGCTTCTTCCATCCGCGTGATGCGGCCATCCGCATCGGTCACGACCAAACGTGCTCCGACGTCGACGGCCGTCAAGTCGATGACCTTGCCGCCGGAGCAAACGGCGATTTTCGATGTGCCCCCGCCGATGTCGACATTCATCACCATCGCCTTGTCGCGTGAGGAACGCTGCACCGCGCCCGAACCATACGCAGCCATGACGGTTTCAAGGCTGTCGCCGGCACTCACCGCGACCAGCTTGCCGGTTTGGGCCGCGAAGAGGTCCGCGATGGCGCGCGCATTCTTCCGGCGCACCGCGACGCCGGTGAGGATCAGCGCGCCAGTGTCGATCTCATCCGGCTGCACCTTGGCGAAGCCATATTGTTTCTGGATGAAGGCGCCGAGTTTTTCGGCGTCGATGGATTCTTCTTCGGTGTAAGGCGTCAGCAGAATGTCGGATTCGTAGAAAGTCTCGCGCGTCGTCACCACGTAACGGCTGTCGAGCCGCTCCAGCACGATGCGGGAAAACACCAGATGCGATGTCGATGACCCGATATCGACGCCAACGGAGAGGATGACGATTTCGTCCTCGCCCTCGAGCGTGCGTCCTTTGCTGGAGAAGAAGATCCTCCCGCCTTCCGCTTCCGTCATGCGTTCCCCTCAAAATTCACTGAACAACACGCCTGGGTAAAGCTCCAGCTTGAGCACTTGCGTGAACAGCAGCCAGATGAACAGGGTCACCCCGGCGCTCACCAGCAGGCACAACAAAAGGCGTTTGCGGCCGCGGAAATATGTCGACGCAAATACGTAGATCGGGATCGCATAAAGAAACCCGATCAGCAAGATCAGGACGACGAATCCCGTAGCCCACAACACCGCCGAGATCTGTTTCCATGCCGGGTATGCCGGGCGTTTTTCATCGTGCCCGGCGCTGGCTGCCGGATTGAACAAGCGCGTCAGTGTTTCCCCCAACGCCGTATGCGTGCGCGAGGTGATATCGAGCGCAACAAGCACGATCGTCGCCCACGCGACGCTGACCGGGAATGCACGCGCCTGGGGCGTGTAGCTGTAACCGGTCGCCAGATAGGCTATGGCGATAACGAGCAGCGCAAAGGCCGGCAGATAGTCGATCAGAGGCGTACCCAAGAACCGCTTCACGAATGGCCTCTCTCGGCCTGAACCTTTCGCGGGTGGAATTGTTGGAGTACGCCGCGGAAGACGGGAAGCAGCAACACCGCGACGGTCGCGATCATGAGGATGATGGAGATGGTGCGGCTGAAGAACACCGACCAGCCGCCGTCGCCCATGAGCATCGACTGATGGAAATTCCGCTCGATATTGCCGCCGAGCACAAGCGCCACGACGATCATCAGGCGCGGATAATCGTATCGCATCATCATGTAGCCCAACACGCCGAAGACGGCCGTCACAACGACGTTCTCGATCGTCATGTCGATGGCAAAGGACCCTGCCAAGGCGGTGCTCAGAACAAGCGGCACCAGGATTCCCGAATCCAGCAAGGTGATTTTGGAAAGCGGCCGCACGAACAGCAGGCCGACGAAGGACGCCAGCACGCAGGACGCCGTCAGCGCCCAGATCAGCCCGTAAATCTCGACCTGATGATCGCGCAGCATCAAGGGCCCGGGCTGCATGCCGTGGATGATCAAGAGGCCCATGAAGACCGCCATCTCCGCACCGGCGGGAATGCCGAAGGTCAGGGTGGGAATCAGCGCGCTGCAGTCATGGGCGCAGATGGCGGCCTCGGGGGCGATGACGCCCTGAATATTGCCCTTGCCGAAGGATTCCGGATTCTTCGAGGCCTGTGCGGTCACGCTGTAGGAGAGGAACGCGACAACCGTTCCGCCGAGGCCGGGGATCGCGCCCACTGTCGTTCCAATGAAGGAGCCGCGGAGCACCGTGGGCCAATGGCGGAAGGTCTCGACCAGGCCGCTTGTCATGCTGGTGATCTTGACGGCGGCCGCGCTCTTTGCGACCGAACCGCCCTTGATCATCAGATGGATCATTTCCGCGACGGCGAAAAGCCCGATCAAAGCAGGCACCAGATGGATGCCGTCCCACAAATATTCGACACCGAAGGTGAACCGTTCGCCGCCGGCGATGTCGTTGTAGCCGACAAAAGCGATCATCAGGCCGAGGCCCCCTGCGACGAGCCCGCGCAACGCTTTGCCGTGTGAGGTGGTCGCGACGACAGCGAGCGCGAAGAGGCCCATCAGGAAGAATTCCGGGGGTCCGAACAACAGAACCAGATCGCTGGCGATAGGAAGAACCGCCAATACCGAAACGGTACCGATGATCGCCCCCAGGGCGTTGGCGCTTCCGGCCGCCCCGATCGCCAGCCCCGCTTTGCCCTGTTGCGCCAAAGGGTGACCGTCGAGGCAGGTCGCGGCATTGGGCGCCGTACCGGGTGTGTTGAGGAGGATGGAGGTAATCGAACCGCCCATCGGCACGGAGCCCATGACGCCGCCCGCCAATGCAAGCGCGGTGAACGGCTCCATCCCATAGGTGAGCGGCATCAGAAGGGCGATCGCCGTGGTGCCGCCAAGACCGGGGATAGCGCCGAAAACGAGGCCTATCACCATGCCGAGAAGGACAAACAACAACACGTCGATGTGCAGCAGGCCCTGCAGACCGCCGAGCCACATGTCCAACATCAGAGAAACACCCCTATGGCAACGCTACCGGCGCGGACGGCGAACAAGTGGCCCAACGGCCAATCCGGGTCAACCGGTGACCAGATATTTCTTCCATTTGTCGAAGAAGGCGCGTTGATCCGCGATAATTCGAGCGGTTTCCTGGGGCGTTCTCGGCTTCATGATCAGGTCGTTCTCTTTTGCCCACTTCACCACCACAGGATCGGCCAGCGCTTTGGCGAGCGCGGTGGAGAGCGTGTTCTGGATGTCGACCGGCAGGCCCGGTGGGGCGGCAATCAGCCTCTCCACGGAGATGTTATCGAGCTCCGGCTGGCCGAGCGTCGTCGCATCCGGGATACCGGGGAAGCTCGAATGCGTCTCGAAGCTCGCCAGCGGACGGAGGGTGCCGCCGCGCACAAAACGGAGCGTGGTTGGAATGGTCGCGATCACCGCATCGGAATCGCCGCGAATGGCGGCCACGACATAATCGGCCGAGCCCTTGTAGCCGGTGATGAGTTGGGTCTTCAGCCCCAACAATTGCGCGCCGATCATGGTCGCGGCAAAGGCCGTGCCTTCGGGCCCCGTGACGGATAGCTTCACGGGGCGTTTGGCCGACAGCGCTTTCAAATCGGCATAGGTCTTGAGCGGCGATTTCGAGCCGACGCTGATGACATAGCGCTCGCCCTCTCCCATGCTGCCGATCCAGGAAAATTTGGAGAGATCATAGGCACCGGCGCCTTGCTGCTGCTGCAGGATGAACATGCCCGGGATGTTGAGGATGCCGACCGTGTAGCCATCCGGTTTTGCACGGTAGAGCTGCGCCACGCCGCGGCTGCCCGCGCCTGCCGCGACATTGATCGGGATGATGCTGACCTTGTTCGGCAGGTATTTTTCCATCACCGGCGCGATGACGCGGACATAGATGTCAAAGCCGCCGCCGGGCGCATAGGGAATCACAAATTGGATGTTCTTGGCGGGAAAAGCGGCCGCGCTGTGGGCGATGCGCGGCAGGATCAGCGCGGGCGCAGCAACGCTCGCGGAAATAACGATTTCGCGCCGCGTGAATCGTTTCATATTTTTGCTCCCTGGTCTTCCCGCCATAAAGTCGTCCCTAACGAATGATGCAACGGTAAATAGCGCTCACCCGTTCACCAGATATTTCTTCCAATGGTCGAAAAACGCGTGTTGCCGGGCCACCAAGGCCGCTGCTTCCTGCGGCGTGTTCGGCTTCATCACGATGTCGTTTTCCTTTGCCCAGGCGACCACTTTTGGATCGGCCAGAGCTTTTGCCAGTGCACCGGACAGGATGTTCTGAATCTCAGGCGGCGTGCCCGGCGCCGCGGCCACGGGCCGGTCCACGGTAATCTGGTCTAGCTCCGGCTTGCCCAGGCTCGTCGCATCAGGAATGCCGGGAATCGTCGCATGCGTCTCGAAAGAGGCGAGGATGCGAAGTTGACCCGCACGGGCGAAACGCATCATGGTGGATGTCGCGGAGATGACGGCATCGGAATCGCCGCGGATCGCCGCAACGATGTAATCGCTCGAGCCGCGATAGCCGGTGATCAATTGCCGCTTTATGCCGAGCACCTCGGTACCGACAATGGCCGCGGCGGTGGCGGTGCCTTCGAGGCCCGTGACGGCGAACTTCACCGGACGTTTGGCCGAGAGCGTCTGCAGATCCGCGTAAGTTTTGAGCGGCGAATTCGCGCCGACGCCGACGAGGTAACGCTCGCCTTCGCCCATGCAGCCGATCCAGGCGAATTTCGAAAGGTCGTAAGCGTTGTTTCCCTGCAGCGCCTGCTGGATGAACATGCCCGGCACGTCGAAAATCCCGATTGTATAGCCGTCCGGTTTGGCACGGTAGAGTTGGCTGATGCCGCGCGCGCCGCTGCCGGCCGTGACATTGATCGGAACGATGCTGATGCGGTTGGGCAGGTGCTGCTCGATCACCGGCGAGATGAAGCGAACATAGGAATCGAAGCCGCCGCCAGGCGCATAGGGAATGATGAATTGGATGTTCTTCACGGGAAACCCGCTGGGCGCGGCCCAAGCCACGCGCGGCGCAAGAATCAGGGAAGCGCCAATCCCGGCGCGAACGACATCGCGGCGAGAGAATTTGACCATGCTGTATCGGGGCGCGGCTCGGGACATTTCCGCCGGAGCGTACCTTCAAGACGCAGGCAAACCTAGACCGGTAGGTTCGTCTTCAAGCCGGGAAACCCGACGGGCAGGGGATTTTCCCGCACCGAAACATCACATTCTGCTGAGGGCTCCCGTGACCTTCACGCCATGTCCGGCTGCCCGAAACCGGCGATGCGCTTGTAGTTGTCGGAAAGCGCGCGCAACTCGTCTTGGCTGATATATTTGTCCAGATCGTCGAAGGGCCGGTCGCCGGTCAGCTCTTCGACTTTGATATTGATGAAATCGGGCGGCGTCGTGCGGTTGGTGCGCACGATATTGTTGGTCGGGCCGAGGCGCGCCTGTTCATAGGCTGCCAGCGCCGCAACCGGATCATCGCTCGATTTGATCAGATCGCAGAGAACGCGTGCATCGATGAGCGCTTGGGCAGAACCGTTCGAGCCCCTCGGATACATGGGATGGGCGGCATCGCCCACCAGCGTGATGCGGCCGAAGGTCCATCGCAGAATCGGATCGCGGTCGACCATCGGATATTCCAGCACGACTTCCAAATTCCTCAGAAGCTGGGGAACGTCGAGCCAATCGAAACGCCAGGACTCATAAACCGGCAAGAAATTCTCCAGCGTCGCGGGCTTGTTCCAATCGTTCTTCGGTCTGCCGAAAAGCGGCACCTCGCTGGTAAAATTGACGAGCTGCGTTCCCTTTCCGTCGACATTGTCGAGGATGGGATAGATCACCAGCTTTCCGGTCTTGATCGAACCGATCCGAATATAGGTGTGCCCGTCGAGGATGGGTTTGGTCCGCGCCACGCCGCGCCAGGTGTTGATGCCCTCGAACGCCAATTCCTCGTTCGGATAGAATTGGCGGCGCACCGCGGAATTGATGCCATCGCAGGCCAGCACGATACCGGCGCGCACCGGGGGCAAGTTCTTGCCGCTGGTGGTCTCCTGCAATAAGAGGGTGGCGCCATCCGCGTCCTGGTCGACGCCGACGCAGCGGCGGTTGGTGACGATATTTTCCGCGCCCAGCCGCGCCTTCGCTGCTTCGTAGAGAATGGTGTGCAGACGCCCGCGATGGACCCCGACCTCCGGATAGGCATAGCCGGCATTGGTGCCCCGCGTCTCCTTATAGAGGAGTTGGCCGAAGCGGTTGAAAAAGGCGCTCTGCGTGTTCGCGACGCCAGCAGCGACAATCTTGTCCTGCAGACCCAGCGCACTGAGCTCACGCATCGCATGGGGAAGGATGGTGATGCCGACCCCGAGCTCCTTAAGCTCGGACGCGACCTCATAGATGCGAGAGGGGAGGCCGCGCTGGTGCAGCCCAAGCGCGAGCGCAAGGCCGCCAATTCCGGCGCCGACAATGGCGATGTCCCGGGCAATCATCGATGCGATGGATCGATCGCCCGCTCGCCGATTCTACGACGGGCTTCGATGGGAACCCGCGTCGAGCCGTTGAATTTGCCGACAAACTTCTCCAGCAAAGCAAGGAACATCGTCCGTTCCTCAGCTGTGAAGGGTGACAGGACTTGCACCTGTGCCCGGCGCGCGGGCTCGGCAAGGCGTTGGAGCATGGCTTGGCCGTCGCTGGTGAGCGCCAAATTGCGCCTCCTCCGATCATGCGTTCCGATGAAGCGCCCGACGAGGCCTGCCTTTTCGAGCTTGCCCAGCACCATTCCCGTGGTCGAACGATCAAGACCAAGCAGCTTGGCCAAAGAGATCTGATCGATGCCCGGCCGGTCGTGGAGCACCATCAAGATGCCATATTGGGTGTTGGTGATGCCGAGCTCCCCGGTTTCCTCAAGGAAGAGCGACACCGCAATTTGCTGTGCTCGACGAATCAGGAATCCAGGCCGCTGATAAAGTTCTTCAAGCGAGCTTTTCGACGACGGCGCCACGCGATTTTATTGCCAAGCGCGGTTGGATACCGTGTTTTCGTAGGTCGCGCCGGGCGGAACCAGGCCCCAGCTCAGGGTCCATTGGTAATTGTCGTTGAAGCGATCGCGCGTGTAGGGCACGGGCGGCGCGTTCAACATGCGCGACAGCTTGAGGTCTCCCGGCGCGAGGGCGCCGCCAGCCTCTTCGAGAAGATAATGCGCATATTTCCCAGGGTTCTTGTTGATCGCCTCGGCAGCACGCGCTTCGGCCCTGAACATCTTTGCCAGCGTCGGACCGTCAAGCTCGTCTCCGGCCGCTTCGCTGCGGGTCGAATGACTCTCGATCAGGACGCGACAGCCTTGCGCTTCGGCGACGCTGATCCACGGCTCCTGCAAGCTTGCAGCCTTGACCGTGCCGGCACGCAAGGCTTCCAGGCGTTCCTTGTGGGTTCCGGCGTTCGTCCATTTGATCTCGTCGCGCTTCAGAAATCCGTCCATCATCTTCAGCATGGTGAAGTGGGAGCCGTTAAACGGGCTGACGGAGATGGGAACATTCTTCAGCTGCTCCGGCTCATAGATGCCGGCGTTCGGATCGGTCACGATCGCGAAGGACGACATGGCAGAGCCGAGCGCGACAATCTTGGCCGGGCGATGTTTGGCATCCAGGTCGAGGTTGGATTCGACGGCGCGCTTCATGATGCCCCATTCGCACATGCGGAACTGGTCGCACGCTCCGTCCTCGTAGAGGGATTCCATCGTGCGCGAGAAGATATTGTCCCGCAGCGCCTGATGGTCCGAGCCGTGCTGCCCGGTGCCAGGCGTCTTCAGGATGTTCACGTCGAGGCCTTCATCTCTGAAGAAGCCTTCGTCCCTCGCCACCAGCAATGGCAGGTCATGGACCGCGTTCATCATGGAAACATTGACCTTCTGCAGTTTGTCCATGGCGACGCTCAAGGTGACCTCCCGTTTTGCTTCCATCCACAATGGGGCGCTCTCCCTGGGGGGCACCTCCGATAGGCGCAACATTTACAGATCATCAGACGTCTGTCAATCTCTTGAAGGATGGCTCACTGTGCCGCGCATAAGGGAGCAGGCCGAATGCTCGTGACCGATGCTCAGGTTCATCTGTGGGAAGCGGAACGGCCCGATCGGCCCTGGCCGAAGCCGCAGGCGCGCCCGCCCCACCGGCCGAACGGGTTCTCCGCCGAAGAGATGCTTACCAAGATGGATGCCGCCGGAGTCGACCGTGCCGTCATCGTTCCTCCCACCTGGGCGGGCGAGAGCAACGAGTGGGCGCTTGCGATGGCCTCCCGTTATCCGACGCGCTTTGCTGTGGTCGGACGGTTTGACGCGAGAGCGCCGGACGCCCAGCGGCAACTCGCGGGCTGGTTAGATCACAAGCACATGCTCGGCGTGCGCATGTCGTTCCACGTCAAGCCGTTCATCGACTGGCTTGACGATGGTTCGCTCGATTGGTTCTGGGCGGAATGCGCTTCGCTTGCGCTTCCCGTCATGGCGCTTGTGCCTGGGAATGTGAACCGACTGAGCCCGGTTCTGTTGCGTCATCCGAAACTGAAAATCCTTATCCCCCATATGGGGTGTCCGCTGGATATTCGAGGGAAAGAGGCGTTTGCCGGCATCGACGAGCTGCTAACGCTTGCGCGATATCCCAACGTCACGGTCATGGTCTCGTCGGCACCATGCTTCTCCAACGAACCCTATCCGTTTAACGATCTGCATCAACATCTGCGCCGTATCTATGATGCTTACGGCCAGCGACGGATGTTGTGGGGCGCAGACCTTAGCCGGCTTACCAGCAGCTACAGCGAATGCCTCGATCTCTTCCGGCATGCGCTCGATTTCCTCTCCAACGAAGACAAGGAGTGGATCTTGGGGCGTGCGTTGGCGGAGGCGCTGAACTGGCCGGAAACGCGTTGAGCGCGCCGCGCTCGGCGCAGATTCGCACTGCGCAAATTGCTGGGCCTCAAGCGCAACATCTTGCGCCAGAAGACCCCCGAGGCGGCTAAATTGCAGCGGGCGAGACGTGAGAGCAGAGAAACTCGTGCTCAAGGAACTTGGCGCGTTCGGAGTATCAGTCCCAGGTGCGCCGGACGGACTTGAGGCGAATTGACGCGCGCGGGTCCGGTCGCTATGTACAAAGCCGTGATGAGCACGAACCTGAGCCAACTCCGACTTAGCCTCCCGGCGCGTTGACCGCGCCGGCGATTCGCTGTCGTCTCAAGTTCGCCTGAAAGGCTCGTCGCTCCCGTGTTCCCTCTTCCATGCCGCCCTGGGTCTCTCCTGACCGGGTTCTTCGCGCGACTTAGCACCGGCCGTTGCTGATAGCAGCGGTCGACCGCTCACAATCCCGCGTCGCAATCGCATCAGGAGTTCTGCCATGGCAAGCATGCCTGTTCACAAGTACCGCCCATTCCAGCCTGTCGATCTAACCGACCGCACCTGGCCTTCCCGTACGATCGAACGGGCACCTATCTGGTGTAGCGTCGATCTACGCGACGGCAACCAGGCGCTCGTCGAGCCCATGGGTGCCGAGCGCAAGCGCCGCATGTTCGATCTTCTGGTCAAGCTCGGCTTCAAGGAGATCGAAGTTGGCTTTCCCGCCGCTTCGCAGACGGATTTCGATTTCGTGCGCGAGCTGATCGAGGGCGATCTCGTGCCCAAGGATGTCACCATCCAGGTTCTGACGCAGTCGCGCTCCGAGCTGATCCGACGAACATTCGATGCCATTGCGGGGTCGCAACGAGCGATAGTGCATCTCTACAACTCGACTTCCGAGCTGCAGCGCCGCGTCGTATTCGGGCAGGATCGTGCCGGAATCATCGACATCGCGGTGACCGGTGCCAAGCTAATCGGCGATCTGGCGTCCGCAGTGTCCGGCACTGAGATCATCTACCAATACTCGCCGGAGAGCTTCACCGGTACCGAGCTCGATTTTGCGGTCGAGATCTGCGAGGCGGTGCTCGAAACCTGGGGTTCGATGCCGACGAAAAAGGCGATTCTGAACTTGCCCGCAACAGTCGAGATGGCGACGCCCAATGTCTATGCGGACCAGATTGAGTGGTTCGGCCGCCACATTACTGGCCGGGACCGGTTCGTGCTGTCGGTGCATCCGCACAACGATCGCGGCACGGGAGTCGCGGCGGCCGAACTCGCCGTCCTGGCCGGCGCCGAGCGGGTCGAAGGCACGCTGTTCGGTAATGGCGAACGCACCGGCAATGTCGACCTCATGACGCTGGCGCTGAATCTCTACAGCCAGGGCGTCGATCCCAAGCTGACCATCGCCGACATCGATGCGATCGTCGAGACGGTCGAGTATTGCAACCGGCTGCCGGTGCATCCCCGCCATCCCTATGCGGGCGAATTGGTTTTCACGGCATTTTCAGGCTCGCACCAGGACGCGATCAAGAAGGGATTCGAGGCGCTTGCCAAGCGCAACGACGAGCTCTGGGAAGTGCCCTACCTCCCAATCGATCCAAAGGATCTCGGCCGCACCTACGACGCGGTAATCCGCGTCAACAGCCAGTCGGGAAAGGGCGGCGTCGCCTATTTGCTGAAGACCGACCATGGTCTCGAGCTGCCGCGCGCGCTTCAGGTCGAATTCAGCCGCATCGTCCAGGACTGGACCGAAAGCACCGGCAAGGAGGCCAGCTCGTCGGATATCTGGACCATGTTTTGCCAGAAATATCGCGGTGAGGGCGAGATCGATCTCGTCGAATACCGCACCTTTCCCAATGCCAACGGGCGCACGATCCATGCGACGATCATGGATCGCGGCGACGAGCGCATCATCGAAGGCCATGGCAGCGGCCCGCTCGATGCGTTCGTCGATGCGCTACGGCGCGCCGGCATCGCCGATATCGCCGTGCTCGCCTATCACGAGCACGCGCTTGGTGCGGGATCCGATGCGCAGGCAGCGGCCTATGTCGAAGCCGGGCTGCCGAACGGCAGGACGATTTTTGGCGTTGAGATAGATCGGAACATCGTCAGCGCCTCACTCCGAGCCCTCACCAGCATCGCCGGACGTGCCCGCCATGCATGACGGAAGGCGGCTTCTCCGGTGGTCGGACTCTATCCAAATCTTAGGGCGTGCGTTGGCGGAGGCGCTGAACTGGCCGGAATAACGATGTGTCCGCTATTGCGCGCGTTTCAACGCCTCCGGGTTGGCCATGTTTTTCGGCTTGCCGTCGAGGAACGCGAGAATGTTGTCGATGGCATGTTCATAGAACACGCCCAAGCCCTCCACCGTGGTGAACCCCAGATGCGGGGTGAGAACAGTGTTGGGTAGATTGCGGAACGGATTGTCCGCGGGAAGCGGCTCCGTATCGTAGACATCGAGCGCGGCGAAAATCCGCCCCTCGCGTGAGGCGGCGACCAGCGCCGCCTCATCGACGATCGGTCCGCGCGATGTGTTGACGAAGATCGCGCCTTTTTTCATGCGCGCGAAATCGGCCGCGCCGATCAGCCCGCGCGAACGCGGTCCGAGCACGAGATGCACGGTGACAGCATCCGCCTCGGAGAAGAGCCGTTCCTTGTCCACGCGTTCGGCGCCGGCGTCCCTGGCTCTTTCGTCGGTGAGGTTTTGGCTCCACGCGATCACCCGCATGCCGAGCGCCTTGCCATATCGCGCCATATAGGCCCCGATGCGCCCGAGCCCGACAATGCCCAGCGTGCGTCCTTCGAGATTGATGCCAGGGCGGATGCCTTCCTGGAAACGGCCGGCCCGCATGGCGGCATCCCCAGCCGGAATCTGCCGCGCCGCCGCAAGCAGCAACGCCAGCGCCATTTCCGCCGCAGGCGCGGGCGAGTGCCCGCCGGAGGTCATGGTGCAGATAATGCCGCGTTTGGTGCACGCGTCCTGATCCACGTTGGGCGCGCGCGAACCGGTCAGCGACATCATTTTCAGCCGGGGAAGGCGCGCGATGAGGGATTCGGGGAAGCTCGAACGCTCGCGGGTAAGGAGCAGGACATCGAAATCCTTGAGGTCGCGGACCGCCGCATCCTCTTCCCCTGCCGGATAATGCCGCTGAAAGAAGACCACTTCAGCGCGCTTCTGCAGGCCCGACCAATCGGCCACCTCGCGCGCAGCGTTCTGCCAATCGTCGATGACGGCGATTCGTGTATCTGCCATGCCCCGCCCTCGTGTGCCGTGTTCTTTTTTGCATCTAATGCCAATCCGGGCAAAAGGCGAGCCTCGCCGGACGCCCAACTTAAGCCGCAGGCCGCCATCAGGCTTGCCTTCGGGACAATGACCTGACAAAGGGGCGTTTGACGGCGTTCGAGCCGGCGCTCATCCTAAGGGCATGATGGGAATTATGAGTCGCGTAGCCAATCAGGTTTGGGACGAAGCATCTCTGCCGCAGCCGGCCGCGGACATGGACGCGCTGGGCGGCGCGCCGGTTCAGCACGGACCGTTTCCCTTCTTCATCGTCCCCGGCTTTGTCAGGTCTGGGGCGCTTGAAGCCATAGGAGCGGATTTCCCTTCTATCCAACACCCCGGAAGCTTTCCGCTGTCCAGTTTGAGCTATGGCCCGGCTTTCGCCGCGTTCATGGCCGAAATCCAGGGTTCTGCGATGACGGAAGCGGTCGGCAAGAAACTGAATATGGATCTCGCGGGTCACCCCACCATGGTCACGGTACGGGGCCAGAGCCGCGCCGCGGACGGCAAGATCCACACCGACAGCCGGACCAAGCTGGTAACGGCGCTCCTTTACATGAATGACAGCTGGGAGAGCGCGCGGGGGCGGCTTCGGCTTGTGCGTGCGCCCGACGATCTGAACGCCGTCATCGCCGAAGTTCCGCCCGAGCGCGGGACCTTGCTGGTGTTCAAGAACGATCCTCACGCGTGGCATGGTTTCGAGCCATTCTCGGGCCCCCGCCGCGTCATTCAATTGAACTGGGTGACGGACGCGTCCGTGGTCCGCCGCGAGCAGGCGCGTCATCGACTCAGCGCGTTTTTCAAGCGGCTGGGAAATCGCGGCGCGTGAACGCTAAGGTGCGCTCATGCCCCTGAATATCGAGACCTTCAACAACGCCGTCGGAGGCAACGCCTTCTACAAGGCGGTCACGCATCCCTTGGCGGCCGAGCCGGCCCGTATGCTTCTGGCGAAGCTGAAGGCAAGCGGGCCGGTCGCGATCTACGATCCGCACAATCTCCTCGCGGCGTTCGATGCGCTGTTTCCTTTGGACCGCACCGAGATTGCCGGATTGTTCGTCCAGGACGTGAGTCATATCGGCCGCAGCTTCCGTGGACATCGGACACAGTCCGTCGCCGAACTCTCTCAATGTCGCGCCGGCACGGTGCTCATCGCCGCTTTTGATGCGGGGCCTGCCGCCGTTCATCTGCGCGACGCCGTCAACGGCGCTTCGCTTCTGAGCTTCGATGCTTTGCGCCTGCCGGACGACATGCTGTCGGACCGCACGCGTTATCTCTCGAACCTGAATTTCGCGACCAATTTCGCTTTCTTCCGCGATGCGGACGGCCACCATACCCGTCTGGTCACGATCAATTATTGGTCGGGCTACGGAGGGAAGGGGGGCTATATCTGGTTCACTCTTTTCAACGACGGGGGACATGCGATCGCCGAGTGGAAAGAGATATTGCCGACCGCCAACGGCTCCATCGTGGTGGACAGCAAGGAGGTCCGCGCGCGCTTCGGTCTTGCACCTTTTACCGGCCAATTGTTCATGCATGTCGTGGGTGCGGCCGGGCACGACATCGTGAAATACGCGCTCGACACCTATGGCGATTCCTCGGACGTGCTCTCATGCACGCATGACGCCAATTCCTGGCCCGCGGATGTCTATGCGGGACTGCCCGCGCCGGAGGAAGGCGAAGACGTGGTGTTGTGGGTGCAAAACTCCCATCCCCATCCCATTCCCGCGGGTGAAATCGGTTTCAATCTGATGGGCGATGATAGGGTCGCCCATTTGCACGAACCGGTCGGCGCCTTTGCCACAAAGAGCCTGAGGGTGTCCCAGCTTCTACCCGCGGCGCGTTGGCCGCAGCAGCTCGAGATACGCGCCGGCAAGCATTTCGTGCGCCCGCGCTATGAGATACTGCGCAAGAACGGGCGCCGCCGCATCGCGCACCCCAATGTCGAGCGCAGCGATTTGAAACTGGATAGGGAGCTTCCCGGACTCGGCGCGGTGCTCGGCAAAGGATTTATCCTTCCCGCACCGGTGCTGCCGGTGGAGCGCTTTCGCAGCCTGGTCCTGCCGACGCCGATGTCGACGGTACAGGCGCATCTGCCGGTCAAATTGCTGATCTATGACAGTGCCGGGCGCAAAGCCGCCGAGCACAGTTTCGGGAATCTTCGGCGCAACGAATCCATCGCCCTTGCGGCGAATGAGGTCTTGAACGGCCGCATCGACGGCGGCTACGGCCATATGGAGCTGGTCTATGATTTCGAAGCGGGACAAGAGGCCGATGGCTGGCTGCACGCTCTGTTCCGCTATGAAGACCTCGAGACCGGCCATGCCGCCGAAACCAGCTTCGGCGCGCATATGTTCAACATGCTGGTGACCTACAAAGGCGAACCTCAATCCTACAAAGGGCCGCCGCCGGGGCTTTCGACGCGGCTCTTCCTGCGCGTGGGGCCCGCGCCCTTCGACACCATGTGCCACCTGGTTTATCCCGTTTCGCGCCCCTGGCATGAGACGTCGGACACCGCGCTCATGCTGATGTCGTCTCAGGGGCAGGAAGCGGCGCGGCGCAATGTTCGCATTCCTTGCGGCGGTTCGCTGCTTTGGCGCCTCAACGAGACATTCACCGAAGCCGAACGCACTCAAGCGGGCGCGGACGCCTATGTGGTGGTGCGCGACACGACCTGCCGGCTGTTCGGCTATCACGGGCTTATTGGCGAACGCGCTTTCAGCCTGGACCACATGTTTGGATTCTGAGGTGCGCAAGCTCTCCTGTTGGGTGGTAACCGACGGCAAAGCGGGCATGGAAAGCCAATGCATCGGCCTTGCAGAGGCGCTAGGGCTGACGCCGCTGGTCAAGCGGGTGCGCTTACGAAGTCCGTGGCGGCAAATCACGCCTTATTTTCGCTTGGGCGGACGCGCGCAATTCACTACCGACAGCGATTCCCTCGCGGCCCCCTGGCCGGACCTTCTGATTGCCACGGGACGGCACAGCGTTGCCGCGTCCATGCTGGTAAGGAAGCTGTCAGGCGGACTGACGCGCACGGTCCAGCTGCAAAATCCGGTGATCGCGTCCAGGCATTTCGATCTCGTCGTCGTGCCCCGCCATGACGAGTTGCACGGGGACAACATCATCTCCACGCGTGGAGCGCTCCATCGCATCACGCCCGAACTGCTGCGAAAGGGCGCCGAACGTCTCAGGCCGGAAATCGCTCGCCTGGCGAGGCCCTATGTCAGCGTTCTGATCGGTGGCTCCAATTCCGTCTTTCGTTTGGGCCCCGCCGAGATGACGCGTCTGGCCCGTCAGCTTGTAGCGGTTGCACGTGACCTGACGGCGAGCCTTTTGGTGACGCCGTCGCGCCGCACAAGCGAAGAATGCCTGACCATCCTGAAAGCCGAGCTCGCCCCGGTGCCGCATTATCTCTGGGACATGCGCGGCGAGAATCCCTATTTCGGGCTGCTTGGCCTTGCCGATTACATCGTGGTGACCGGGGATTCGGTGAATATGGTCTCGGAAAGCGCGAGCACCGGAAAGCCGGTCTATGTGGTCGATCTCCCGGGCGGCTCTGCGAAATTCGAGCGCTTTCACCGCGCGCTTCGCGAAGACGGCGTGACCCGTTCCTTCGTCGGATCACTCGCTCGCTACGCCTATACGCCGCTTAACGATGTGGGCGCCGTGGCGGCGCGGGTGGAAGCGCTGTTGCCCCCGTAGGTCGCCCATATTAAGCGTGTCCCACTCCATTCGCGTCGGGTCCCGTGCCCCCCATCGAAATTCTGTTCCTCATCCTCATCGGCTTTCTCGCCGGCACATCCAACGCCTTGGTGGGTGGCGGCACGCTTTTCACCTTTCCCGTCCTGCTCGCGGCCGGGTTGCCGCCGGTGATCGCCAATACCACGACCACCGTTGCGCTCGTCCCCGGTACGTTCACTTCGGCTTATGCCTACCTTCCCGAATTGCAGCGGGTGCGCGCGCGATTGCCGGCGAGGATCGGGGTGGCCATCGCGGGCGGGCTCACCGGCGCGGTGCTGCTGCTCGTTTCGGGCAACGCGTTGTTTTTCTATCTCGTGCCGTGGCTGCTGGCGGTGGCGACAATCCTCTTCACGCTTTCGCGCCAGATCGTCCGGCGGGTCACGCAGGGACCGCACCGCAAGAACGAGCTGCAATTGCTGGCGATGGAATTCGTCAGCGCGATCTATGGCGGCTATTTCGGCGCGGCCATCGGAATCCTGCTGCTGGCATCCATGGCGCTGGCCGGCGAACAGGATATGCAGAGCGCCAACGCGCAGCGCAATTTCCTCGTCTGTTTCATCAATGGCGTCGCGGCTTTGCTCTTCATCTTCGTGGGCGCGGTCGATTGGCAGGTCGCTTTGATCGTGATGATCGGGTCCATCGCGGGCGGGTATTTCGGCGCGCGTGTGGCGCGTCGCATCCCCGGCGAATGGCTGCGGCGGATCGTGACGGCGGCGGGCGCTATATTCTCGGTCTACTATTTCGTAAAGGCCTATGGCGGATAGCGATGTATGAGGTTCTGAAGGGCATCCGCATCGTCGATCTGACGACGACCTATCTCGGGCCCTACGCCACGCAGTTCCTGGGCGATATGGGCGCGGACATCGTCAAGGTTGAACCGCTCGATGGCGATGTGGGCCGTTCTCCGGGGCCGAGCCGCGCCCCCGACATGGGCGCGGGCTTTCTCAACACCAACCGCAACAAGCGTTCGATTGCCGTGGATTTGCGCAAGCCCGAGGGGCGAGACGTGGTGCAGAGGCTCATCGCGCGCGCCGATGCCGTGGTCCACAACATGCGGCCCAAGGCGGCCGTGAAGCTCGGCCTTTCCTACGAAGATGCGAAGCGCGTGAATAGCGGCATCGTCTATTGTTATTCGCCGGGATTCGGCCAGGATGGTCCGTATGCGGATGAACCTGCCTATGACGACATCATCCAGGCGATGTCCGGGCTGGCGCAGCTCAATGCCGACGCCACCGGCGCGCCGCGTTTCCTGCCCTCCATCATCGCCGACAAGGTGGTCGGCCTGCATCTTGCCTTTGCGCTCGCCACAGGGCTGGTTCGCCGGCTGAAAACGGGCGAGGGCTGCGCCATCGAAGCTCCCATGTTCGAAAGCATGGTCGCCTTTCTCCTTGTCGAACATCTTGCCGGACGTACTTTCGTGCCGCCGCTCGGTCCTTCGGGTTACGAGCGAATGCTTGCGAAGAACCGCCGGCCGTATAAGACGCGGGACGGTTACGTCGCGATTATGCCTTACACGACGCAGCAATGGATGCGATTCATGGAGTGCGTCGGCAGGGCGGATCTGCTGAGCGAAGAATGGGTGAAGGATCCCGTCAAGCGAAGCGCGAATGTGGATGCGCTCTATCAGGTGATTGCCGATGCGGCGCCGCAGCGCTCCACGGCGGAGTGGCTGACGCTGATGAATGAGCGCGACATTCCCTGCGGGCCGGTGAACAGCTTCGACGATCTTTTCGACGAAGCGCATCTCTCCGCGGTCGGGTTGTTCGGATCCGTGGACCATCCCAGCGAGGGGGCGCTTAGGACCGTGCGCTCGCCGTTTCGAGTCTCGGGTCTCGAGCGGCAGGCCGATAGGCCGACGCCGAGGGTCGGAGAAGAAAGCGAATCGATCCTTACGGAGTTTGGGTTCAGCGAGGTTGAGATCAGAGGCCTCCTCGCGCGAAAGGTGGTGGGCGCCCTGGGGGAGCGCTGATTTTGGCACATGTGCTTTTTCTTTTGCCCGATCAGCCGGAGGGCTTTAAGCTAAGTAGCTCAGCAATCATGGGAATTCAGATCCGCGGCCGAATTGGCACCCCACCGTGGCGCGGGGCCGCACTGGAGCTTTGTAGCAGAAGGTTCATTTCCTATGAGAGTTGGAACTGGTACAATCACCATAGCTGGGCCTTCGCCCAGAGGAGTAGCGGGGAATATGCGCATGCGCGTTGTGACGGCAGCCTTGTCGGTGCTGTTGGGTACCCTTTGGGTGTCCGCGGTGTCGGCTGCCACATCGACCGCGCCCACAGCAAAGGTTGCGCAAGCTTCCATCGCCTCCATCGCCAACCTCAATCTTGGCGGCGTCATGGCGCCTCTGGGCCAGGACATGTCGTCGCTTCGTCCGAATGGCGCCAGCGTCGCGCGCGGCCTTCAGCTTGATCTCGCGCGTGGCCGCAACTGGGATCCGTACAACGATGTGTTTCCGGCAAGTGGATCTCTGAATTCCTCTTTCCTTGGCGGCACCAATAATTTTGCCGGCGCAAGTTTCGCGATCGGCCGCGATGTCGATCTCAATGTCGGGCACTTGGCCCTCGGGCTGGATGCACTGAGCGACACGCAACCGAGTACTCTTTCGCGCGATCTCGCGGCCCGTCTCGGCACCAATCTGCGCAGCATCGGAACGACCTCGGCGAACCTCAATTGGAATTTCGCCGATTGGGGCGCGATCGGACTGACGGCATCGCGTTCCAGCGGCAATTCTTCGCTGCTCGGTGGATCGTTGCGGAGCGGCGGCCCTGCCGAGAGCTCCGCCTTGGGCATTTCGGCGCGTGTGGGTTTTGCCGAGGGCTGGGTGACAACGCTGACCTATGCCGAAGGTGTGACGCAGCTCGACCTCAATCGAGAGCAGCTCGGCGTGAAATCCGACCCGCTGCGTTCGCAAGCCTATGGCATAGGCCTTGCGAAAACCGGATTGTTTGGGGATGACGCGTTCGGTATCGCTCTGTCGCGTCCGCTCCAGATTTATACCGGCAGCAAGAGCTTCGGCGCCCTGAACACCAATTTCGCGCTCGCCAACACACAGGCCCGGGAATCCGATGTCGAGCTGGGTTATGTCACAACCTTCCTTGACGGGACTCTCGCGCTGCAGGCCAATGCCGCCTATCAGGTCAATGCGGCTGGTACGCGTGGCCAGAATGCGGTTGCTGGCGTCGCCCGGGCCAAGCTGAACTTCTGATACCTTAGGGATTCGGCAGTTTTCGCGCGGCTGTTGCCGTGCCGTCGATCCTCCGTTACAACCCGCCTCCATTTTTCGCCAGTTAAGGAATTCGCATGGCCGGACCGCAATATGTCTATGTGATGAAGGGGCTCTCCAAGACCTTCCCCGGCGGCCGCCAAATCCTGAAGGATATCTGGCTGTCCTTCCTGCCGGGCGCGAAGATCGGCGTTATCGGCGTGAACGGTTCGGGCAAGTCGACGCTGCTGCGTATGATGGCCGGCCTGGATACCGAGTTTACCGGCGAAGCCTGGGCCGCGGATGGGGTGCGTGTCGGCTACCTGGCGCAAGAGCCCGAACTCGATCCACAGCTCAACGTGCTCGGCAATGTGATGGAGGCGGTGGCGGAGAAAAAAGCCCTTCTGGACCGCTACAACGAGATCGCCGCCAATTATTCCGACGAAACGGCCGACGAGATGTCCTCGCTGCAAGACAAGATCGATGCCCAAAATCTTTGGGATCTCGAGTCGCAGGTCGAGATGGCAATGGATGCGCTCCGCTGTCCCGACCCGGAAGCGGACGTGAACAATCTTTCCGGCGGCGAAAAGCGCCGGGTTGCGCTGTGCAAACTGTTGCTCGAAGCGCCGGACATCCTGCTGCTGGACGAACCGACCAACCATCTCGACGCCGAATCGGTAGCCTGGCTCGAACGCCATTTGCGCGACTTCCTGGGCACCGTCGTGCTGGTGACGCATGACCGCTATTTCCTTGACGATGTGACGGGATGGATCCTCGAACTCGATCGCGGCAAGGGCATCCCGCACGAAGGAAATTATTCGAGCTGGCTCGAGGGGCAGGAGAAGCGCCTTTCGCACGAGACCGAACAGGAAGAAGCGCGACTTCGGGCGCTCACCCGCGAAAGCGCCTGGATCAAAACCTCGCCCCGCGCGCGGCAGGCCAAATCGAAAGCCCGCATCCAGGCCTATGAGGAATTGCTGGCGAAATCGCAGGACACCCGTCAGGGGCCGGCGCAAATCGTCATCCCCGCGGGGCCGCGGCTCGGCTCCCTCGTGGTGGAAGCAGAGGATCTCGGCAAGGTCTATGGCGAGCGGCTGCTTTTTGAACATCTCGAATTCAAGCTTCCGCCGGGCGGCATCGTCGGGGTGATCGGCCCCAACGGTGCCGGCAAGACAACGCTATTCCGTCTGCTGACCGGACAAGAGAAACCCGACAGCGGCACCATGCGCATAGGCGACACGGTGGTGATGGGCTATGTCGACCAGTCGCGGGATTCGCTGAAACCTAGCGCCACGGTGTGGGAAGAAATCTCCGGCGGCCTGGACGTGTTGGAACTAGGCAAACGGACGATTCCATCCCGCGCCTATGTCGGCGCATTCAACTTCAAGGGCGGCGATCAGCAGAAGAAGGTCGGACAGCTGTCCGGCGGTGAGCGAAATCGCGTTCACCTGGCCAAGATGCTGAAATCGGGCGCCAACCTTCTCCTGCTCGACGAGCCCACCAACGACCTCGACGTGGAGACCTTACGCGCGCTCGAGAATGCGCTGGAGGATTTCGCCGGCTGCGCCATGATCATCAGCCATGATCGTTGGTTCCTTGATCGCATTGCGACCCACATCCTGGCTTTCGAAGGCGAATCCCACGCGGAGTGGTTCGAGGGCAATTACCAGGATTATGAAGCGGATCGGAAACGCCGCCTTGGGATGGGCGCGGACACGCCGCACCGGATCAAGTACAAGCGATTCGCGCGCGCATAAAAAAAGGGCCGGCGAAAAACGCCGGCCCTTTTTTTAGACGATCTTCGGCTTATGACTTTTGGCCTTGCCGCGATGCTTCGCTGGCGCCGGCATGAATCTGCTGCGCCTGCATGTGCAGATGATCGGTCAGGGCGGCGACGCTGCCGCCGTGCTGCTGTAGGAATCCGGTGAAATCGGAGCGCTGGGACAGCGCCAGCCACACGCCCTCGACCTGCATGTCGGTGATGATCGGCCGGCCGTCGGAGGTCTTGCGGACGCGGAACCCGACTTTGAAAGGCTGACCGTTGGAAGAATTCGGATTGACCACATCCGCGTTGACCACAATGTCGTCCGCGGCGCGTTCGCTCGACCCGGTGACCTTGAGTGTCTGGCCCTTATATTTGCTCAGCCGCGATTCATAGACCGCCACCGCGTAATCGAGGAACGCCTCGGTGAACGCATCCAGATCGGCTTTCGAGGCGCCGTTCGCATATTGCCCAAGCGTGAACAGCCCGATCCGCCGCGTGTCGGTCAGACCCAGCATGAACGTGCGGAATTGCGCGCGACGCTGTTCATCGGAAAGCGAAGTGTTGTTGAGAATCGTGTAGCCCTTGTCGATGTTCTGCTGCACGAAGCTTTCCGCTGAAGTGGCTGCAGCAGCGGAGGTGGGCGCCGAGAAAAAGATCGTCGCGAGCACAAGAAATGCCCACACGACGTTGACGGCCCATGGCGGCACGGTCCGTTGCGAATACGACGTCATGAAACTCTCTCCTACAATTCTTGCGGGAAACCTTCGTTCCCCAAAATGGCAAACGTATGGAGGCCGCCTTCGTTCCTATCCCGGCACAATCCTCAACAGAGGCTAAAAATCCGGCAAATCCTGGACTTCGGTGGCTCCGTTCCTGATTTCATTGTTACGGGACTGACGATAAAGGCTACGCACCGACGCATAAAAGTCCAATGAAGTCTTCTCGATCTCGTCGAGCGTTTCGATGTTGCGCGCGCGCAAATCGACAAAATCGACGCCCGCGCGCCCGAACTGCCAAAGTGTTTTCTCACGCCATTGCGCGTAAGTCAGGGGATCGAATGCCAGATCGACGCCCCAACCCAAAACATCGCGCGGATTGCCCGGACCGAGAAGCGGCACAAAAAGGTAGGGACCCTCGCCAACGCCATAGACGGCCAAGGTCTGCCCGAAATCTTCCGAATGGCGCATATAGCCCCAGCGCTTGGCGACATCGACCAGACCGCCGAGACCCAGCGTCGAGTTCACGCCCACCCGAATCAGCGTATCGCCGGCCCGGGTCACTTCGCCTTGCAGGACGTCATTGGCGAGGATAATCGGCGTGTCCAGATTGTTCAGAAAATTGCGAATCGAATCGCGCAGGAATGCCGGGAATACCGTGCGATAGGCCTGCGCCGTCGGGCGCATGATGGCTTTATCCAGAGCCAAGGTCGCGTTGAAACTGACCCGATTGAACCCCTCGAGGGGATCATTGATGGCCTGGGGGCCTTCGGCGGCCGACATGCTGGCGCACCCCGACAGGAGCGCGCCGGCCGTGGCGGCCAGGAATATGACGGTGAAAAATCTCATTTTGCTGAAATGTCCCTGGTTGGTCTTCCTACATCGGCACCGAATCGAACCGTGGCAACCCCCCTTGGTAACCATATTTAGCACACAGAGCTTGCCGGAATGTTGACCGGATGCAGGATTTTCTTGGAGCGTTGCATAAGGATATAAAGATATGTTTATATACATTGGCCAATTGGTAAAAGAGTGGCGGCATGGAAACACTTCTGGGGATGTTGCGTGCGGTGGGCGATTCGACGCGGCTGCGGCTGCTTCTTTTACTGGTCAAGGCTGAGCTAACCGTCAGCGAACTCACGGAAATCCTTGGTCAAAGCCAGCCCAGGGTCAGCCGGCACTTGAAGCTTTTATGCGAGGCGGGATTGCTCGAGCGCTTCAAAGAAGGGGCGTGGGTCTTCTACCGCGCGGCCGATCAAGGGGGAGCGGCGGAGCTTGCCCGGGCGCTGCCACTCCTTGCCGATTCCGAGAACGACCCGGTGCTGATCGACGATAGGCGGCGCCTTGCCCAGGTGCGGGCACAGCGCGCGCAGGAGGCGGCGGCCTATTTCCGGGCAAATGCCCCGCATTGGGAGCGCATCCGTTCGCTGCATGTGCCGGAAGCCGATGTCGAGCGGCTCATCGTTCGTTTGCTCGAACAGGAACGGCCCGATTACGTGCTGGATGCCGGCACCGGCACCGGACGCATGCTGGAATTGCTGGCGCCTCACATCAAACGCGGCATCGGAATCGACGTCAGCCCCGAGATGTTGGCGATCGCGCGCGATCGCCTCGGAAACGCCGGCGCGTTCAACTGTCAAGTGCGCCGCGGCGACGTTTACCGCCTTCCTTTTGCCGATGGCGAAGCAAAGGGCGGTTTCGATGCGGTGCTCTTTCATCAGGTGCTGCACTTTCTCGACGATCCGCAAGCCGCCCTCCGCGAAGCCATTCGCGTCTTGAAGCCCGGCGGGCGAATCATGATCGTCGATTTTGCGCCGCACGATCTCGAATTCTTGCGCAATGAACACGCCCATCGGCGGCTTGGATTTTCCGAACATGAGGTGCAGAGCTGGTTCAAACTGGCCGGGCTTAAACCGGTGGCGGCCGAATCGCTCGCTCCCCGTTCCGGATCCGAAACCTTGACGGTCATGGTCTGGGTGGCGGAAACGCCCGGCGTCACTACGCGGCGCAAGAAGGTCGAGGCCGCCGTATGAGCTTGCAACGTCTTGCCGGACCTGCCGGGACGAGCGCCGTCTCGTTTGAATTTTTTCCTCCCAAAACCGCGGAGATGGAAACGCAGCTGTGGAATGCCATCCGCCGCCTGGCGCCGCTAAGTCCGCATTTTGTCTCCGTCACCTATGGCGCGGGCGGCTCCACCCGTGATCGCACCCACGCCACGGTAAAGCGCCTGATCGATGAGACAGCGCTGAAGCCGGCCGCCCATCTCACCTGCGTGGGCGCGCCGCGCGAGGCCGTGGATGCGGTCATACGCGATTACTGGGACGCCGGCGTTCGCCACATCGTGGCTTTGCGCGGCGACATGCCGGAACTGGGCCAGAGCTACTGCGCGCACAAGGACGGCTATCAGACGACGGCCGAGCTCATCCAAGCGATCCGCGCTGTCGCACCCTTTGAAGTCAGCGTCTCGGCCTATCCGGAAAAACATCCCGATTCGCCGTCATGGGAATGGGACCTCGAGGTTCTGAAAGCGAAGGTGGACGCGGGGGCGAGTCGCGCCATCACGCAATTCGCCTTCGACAATGAGGTTTTCCCGCGTTTGCGAGACCGGGCGCAGAAGGCAGGCATCCATGTACCCATCGTACCTGGACTGATGCCGACCACGAATTTCAAAGGTGTGTCCCGCATGGCCAAGCGCTGCGGCGCCGGCGTGCCGGAATGGCTGAGCGCGCTCTATGACGGGCTCGACGAGGATCTGGAGAGCCGCAAGCTCCTCGCCTCCGCTGTTCTGGTGGAGCAGGTCCGCGAGTTGAAGAACGAAGGTTTCGACCAGTTTCACTTTTACACGCTCAATCAGGCGGAGCTGACCTTTGCCGTCTGCAGCATTCTGGGTATCAAGCCGAGCGCCCAAAATCCGGTCGCGGCATGAACAGCACGCGTAGCAAACGTCTCGATTGGCTGATGCGGACGTCGCGCGAGCGAATCCTTGTCCTCGACGGCGCCTGGGGCGTGATGATCCAGAATTATCGCCTGAGCGAAGCGGATTTCCGCGGCGCCCGGTTCCGCGACCATGGCCGCGATCTCAAGGGCAACAACGATCTTCTGGTGCTGACACAGCCCGAGATCATTCGCGAAATCGGCCGCGCCTATCTGCATGCCGGCGCCGATATCATCGAAAGCAACAGCTTCAACTCGACCTCGATCAGTCAGGCTGATTATGGCCTCGAGTCGCTGGTTGTCGAGCTGAACGAGACCGCAGCGCGTCTGGCGCGCGACGTCTGCGATGAATATTCGACTGCCGACCGGCCGCGCTTCGTTGCGGGCGTGCTGGGGCCGACCAACCGCACCGCCTCGCTCTCGCCCGACGTGAACGACGGCAGTTACCGCAACACCAGTTTCGATGCGCTCGCCGCGACCTATGTCGAGGCGACGCGCGCGCTCATCCGCGGCGGCGCCGATCTCATCATGATCGAGACGGTGTTCGACACGCTGAATGCCAAGGCGGCGATCTACGGCATCGAGGATGTCTTTGCCCAGATGGGCGAACGTCTCCCGGTGTGGATTTCCGGCACGATCACCGATCTTTCCGGACGCACGCTGACCGGCCAGACCGTCGAAGCGTTCTGGCACTCCGTGCGCCACGCCAATCCTTTTGCCATCGGCCTCAATTGCGCATTGGGCCCAAAGGAGCTGCGTCCCCATGTCTCCGATCTCTCCGAGATTGCCGACACGCTGACGAGCGCCCATCCCAATGCCGGCCTGCCCAACGAATTCGGCGGCTATGACGAGACGCCGGAATCCATGGCGGCCCATATCGGCGAATTCGCCCGCGAAGGGCTGGTCAACATTGTGGGAGGGTGTTGCGGCACGACGCCGGAGCACATCCGTGCTTTCACCGAAACGGTTGCCGGCCTGCCGCCGCGCAAAATTCCCGACAAGCCCCGCCGCTTAAGGCTTTCCGGGCTCGAAGCCTTCACGCTGACGCCGGAAATGAATTTCGTGAATGTCGGCGAGCGAACCAACATCACCGGCTCCGCCAAGTTCCGCAAATTGATCACCGCCGGCGATTTCGAAGCGGCGCTCGAGGTCGCTCGCAGCCAGGTCGAAAGTGGGGCGCAGCTCATCGACATCAACATGGACGAGGGCCTGATCGATTCGGAAGCCACCATGGCGCGGTTCCTCAATCTCGCCGCCGGCGAACCCGATATCGCGCGCGTCCCCATCATGATCGATTCCTCCAAATGGAGCGTCATCGAGGCCGGGCTCAAATGCGTGCAGGGCAAGCCGATCGTCAATTCGATCAGCTTGAAGGAAGGCGAGGAGGCGTTCGTCGCCTCCGCCGAAAAGGTTCGCCGCTATGGCGCGGCTGTCGTCGTCATGGCGTTCGACGAAAAGGGCCAAGCCGATACCGCCGAGCGCAAATTCCAGATCTGCCGCCGCGCCTATGACATCCTGGTCGACCGCGTCGGCTTCCCGCCAGAGGACATCATCTTCGATCCCAATATTTTCGCCGTCGCGACGGGAATCGAAGAACACAATGATTACGGCCGCGCCTATGTCGACGCGGTGACGCGCATCCGCCAGGCGCTGCCCTTCACCCATGTTTCGGGCGGCGTGTCGAACTTCTCCTTTTCTTTCCGCGGCAATGATCGCGTCCGCGAGGCGATGCATTCGGTCTTCCTTTATCACGCCATAAAAGCCGGCATGGATATGGGCATCGTGAACGCGGGGAATCTTCCGGTTTACGAAGACATCCCCACCGAATTGCGCGATGGCATCGAAGATGTGCTGTTCAACCGGCGGCCAGAGGCCACCGAGCGTCTTCTGGAGCTGGCGCAGAAACATCGCAGTTCCGGCGCCGAAGCCGATCCCGAAGTCGCGTTGGCCTGGCGCGCGCTGCCCGTCGGGGAGCGGCTGACGCATGCGCTCGTCCACGGCATCGCCGATTTCGTGATGGACGATGTCGAGGAGGCGCGGCTGGGCGCGAAGCGCCCGCTGGACGTGATCGAAGGGCCGCTGATGACCGGCATGAATGTGGTCGGCGATCTTTTCGGCAGCGGCAAGATGTTCCTGCCCCAGGTGGTGAAATCGGCTCGCGTCATGAAGAAGGCGGTCGCCTATCTCATTCCCTACATGGAAGCCGAGAAACTGGGCGCCAAACGCGAATCCGCCGGCCGCATCGTCATGGCCACCGTCAAGGGCGACGTGCATGATATCGGCAAGAATATTGTCGGCGTCGTGCTGCAATGCAACGGCTATGAGGTCGAGGATCTGGGCGTCATGGTGCCCGCGGCGCGCATCCTGGAAATCGCGCGCGAGAAAAACGCAGACGTCATCGGTCTGTCGGGCCTCATCACGCCTTCGCTCGACGAGATGTGCCATGTCGCAGCCGAGATGGAGCGCGAAGGCTTCGACATCCCGCTTCTGATCGGTGGCGCCACCACCAGCCGCGTCCATACGGCGGTGAAGATCCACCCCAATTACACCCGCGGGCAGACGGTCTATGTGACGGATGCCTCGCGCGCCGTGGGCGTGGTGGCAAGCCTCATCTCGAAAGAGACGCGTGCCACTTTCATCGGCGACGTGCGCAGCGAATATGCCCGTCTTATTGCGTCCCATGACGTCAACCGCGGACCGCAGCGGCGGCTGACTCTGGGACAGGCGCGGGCGAACCGCTTCGCGCCCGACTGGAGCTCCTACACGCCGCCCGCCCCGCGCTTCCTGGGCCGGCGCAGTTTCGATGCGTATGACCTCTCCGAGCTGGTCCCCTATATCGACTGGTCGCCCTTCTTCCAGGCTTGGGAGATGAAGGGCCGCTATCCCGCGATTTTGGACGATGAGAAATCCGGACCTGTGGCACGCTCGCTGTTCGCCGACGCTGCTGCGATGCTGACGCGCATCGTCGACGAGAAATGGCTGACGGCGCGGG
Organism: Micropepsaceae bacterium; assembly: GCA_035318785.1. Classification (GTDB taxonomy): domain Bacteria; phylum Pseudomonadota; class Alphaproteobacteria; order Micropepsales; family Micropepsaceae; genus CAIYRG01. The sequence continues at coordinate 11,461 of DATHDZ010000341.1, read as the reverse complement.
CAAGCATCGGCTTCTGGCCGGCCGAGTCGGAAAGCGACGATATCGTTCTGTATACGGATGAGACGCGGAAAACACGTCTGGCAAAATTTCACACCCTGCGCCAGCAGGTGGCGCGGGAGCGGGAATCGGCCAATCTGGCGCTTTCCGATTTTGTCGCGCCGGCGGGCATCGGCAAGGAGGACTATGTCGGCGCCTTTGTGGTGACGACCGGCTTCGGCGAGGAAGCGATCGCGGAACGCTTCAAAGCCGACAAGGACGATTACAACGCGATTCTCTTGAGCGCGTTGGCGGACCGGCTGGCCGAAGCCTTTGCCGAGCGCATGCACCAGCGCGTGCGCAAGGAATTCTGGGGTTACGCCGCAGACGAGACTTTGTCCAATGAGGAATTGATCGCCGAAAAATATAGCGGCATCCGCCCTGCGCCGGGCTATCCGGCGCAGCCCGACCACACGGAGAAGGGGACGCTGTTCCGCGTACTCGATGCGGAAAGTGCGTCCGGTGTGAAGCTCACCGAAAATTACGCGATGTGGCCCGGTTCATCCGTGTCCGGATTATATCTCAGCCATCCGGGGGCCCGCTATTTCGGGGTCGGCAAGGTCGAGCGCGATCAGGTCGAAGATTATGCCCGCCGGAAGAACTGGACCCTCGCCGAAGCCGAACGCTGGCTGGGGCCCGTCCTGAACTACAATCCGCGAAAGCCCCAAGCGGCTTAGGGCTCTAGCGACCCGACGAAAAGACCTGGCCGTCGAGCCACGCGCAGCCGTAATTACGGACCTGCTCGGAAATATCATAGTCCCGGGCAGAACTCTGGAGCCGCAGCATATCCTCGGCTTTCTTGACGTTTTCATTGCGGCGCGCGGGATCGGCGGCATCGAGCTGCGCGCGCAATTGTTCCAATGCCGCGCGGCGCATGGCCTCTCCCTTGGCAAGATACGCTATGTCGGCCGCACTTTGCGTCATATGACATCTTAAGATGATGGCGCTGCGAACATTGTAATCGTCGAAATTCATCATCGCGTCGGCCGCGCTGACCGGAGAGGCCCCGGCGATGAGCAGTGCAAACCCAACCCCTGTCCGTCGATGAGAGATCACGGCAGCCATTCTCGCCACGCCGGCCATGCCCCGATCAGCTGAGCCCATTGGGCATAACCTGCCGCGGATGGGTGCGTGCCGTCCACCGCATTGATACAGGGCATCCAGGTGGCTGAGGCGAAAAGCGGCGAATAGGAATTGAAATAGGGCACGGTCAATTCGGCACAGAGCGCCGACAGCCGTTCCGACAAATCCTTGACGCGTCCCAGGCGCGTTTCGTTGCCGCAGGGTGGGGGGCCGATCATCAAAGTCGGTTTCCAGCGCGACGCCGCGCCGAGCATATCGCGTGCCGCGGCGAGCGATTGCGCCAACTCCAATTGGCGTTCGCCATCGACCTCGCGCGTGTCATTGACGCCGAACTCGAACACCAGCCGGCCTTCCTGCTGCGGCGATTGGCGAAGCTCCGCCTCGGAACGCCAGCGTTTCGCCATCTGCACGCTGGTCTCGCCCCTTATGCCCAGATTGTACGGGCTGATATCATGGCCGCGCCGCCTGGCATCGGCCGAGATGCGGCCTGCCCAGCCCAGGCACTCCTCGTCATAGGCGCCGCTGACGAAGCTGTCGCCGATGAAACAAATCCGCATAGCCTTCGCAACCGTCATTTTTTTGCTTTCCAATCCCATTGCACTCATTGTCATTCCCGGCCGAGCGGCCTAGGCCGCGAGGGGAAGGGAATCCATCTGCCGAATGGATCCCCTTCCCGTGCCGTGGCTGATGCCACGTCACGCCGGGGATGACACATTGTGTTTCTATATCGGCGTCCCCGAGATCGCGCCAGCGCCGACCGCCGAGGTCGATGGCCGCTGCGGCGAACCCAGGCTAACATCCCGCACGAACGGAGTGTTTGCATGACTCAAAAACGGTTCGCCGTCGTGACCCCCTATTTTCGAGAGCCGCGCGCCATCCTTGAGCGCTGCATCGCGAGCGTGCGGGCGCAGACCGTGACATGCGATCATTTCCTCGTCGCCGATGGTTTTCCCCAAGATTGGATCGACGAGGGGCGAATCCGGCATATCCGGTTGGATCAGCCGCACAAGGATTACGGCAATGTCGCGCGCGGCATCGGCGCGCTTCTGGCGGTGTCGGAGGCCTATGACGGAATCGGCTTTCTCGATGCGGACAATTGGCTGGACGCGGATCACGTCGAGGCGTGCGTCAGAGCGGGCAGGGGGGGCGATCTTGCCGTCGCCAAGCGCCGCTTCGTGCGGCCCGACGGCAGCGATTTCCACCTCGCCGAAGAGCCGGGCCACATCGACACCAGTTGCTGGTGGTTCCAGCCCGGTTCCTATCATCTCCTCTCCTTCTGGGTGACGATGCCGCGCGAAATCGCGCCGATCGGCGATCGCGTCTTTTCGGGATTGATCGAAGCCTCGCGATTGGCGACGAGAGAAGCCGACAAGATCACCGTGAATTACACCTGCATGTGGGAAGGTGTGTATCGGCGCTTCGGCGAGACACCGCCGCCAGGCGCCAAGCCCGACATTGACCTGCCGCCGGTTTTGGAATGGCTATGCGCGCTGCCCGATGCGAAACGCCGCGTGGTGGCGCGGCTTTGTGCGGGCGATCTGGTTCCCTGGGCCGAGCGGACTCTGGCCGAGCTGAAAGCGGGCCGGCCGTCCTGATGCGAAATAAAAAGGCCGGAAGCATCGCTCCCGGCCCTGAATCTTTCGCGTCGCTGTCTTGTCAGAAAACTCCAATCACAATGGCCCCCAGGAATGCAAAGACGAAACCAACGCTCAGCAGGCTCAGCTCCCGAACCATGGAGACCCTCCCTTATCGTTTCGGACGTCGGAAATCTGACTTAGGGGGCGAGTTCCTTCCAGACGGAATATTTGCGCTCCGGCGGATTTTTTTTCGGAACCAATCCGCAGCCGGCACGTCGCAGGGTCGCATTTACCTTTTTGTCGCAATCCGGCAACGATGGGTTTCATTCCTCGTCCATCCTGAAACAAGTCCATGCGTTTCAACCATTTTCTCATGGCCATGTTGGTTTGCGTCGTCTGGGGCCTTAACGCGGTCGCCGGGAAAATCGGCGTCACCTACATCCCGCCCGTGTTCTTCACGGCGCTGCGGTTCGTTTTCGTGTTGGCCTGTGTTGCGCCCTGGCTCAAGCCTGTGCCCGGCAAATGGAAGGTGCTGATTCCGGCGGTGTTCTTCATGGGCGGCCTGCATTTCGCGCTGATCTTCAGCGGCGTCAAACTGTCGGACGCGTCCACCATGTCGATCGTGAATCAGCTTTACGTGCCCATCTCGGTCTTGCTGGCGATGATTTGGCTTGACGAGAGCGTGCCGTTGCGGCGCTGGCTCGGCATCGCGCTGGCCTTTTGCGGCGTGATCGTGTTCAGCCTGGATGCGAGCGTTGCGTCGCATTGGATGGGCGTGTTGCTACTCTTCCTGGACGCCATCTCGATGGGCATCGGCACCGTGCTGCTGCGGCGGCTGTCCGGCGTGCCGCCCTTCGTGATGCAGGCCTGGATGGCGGTGCTGGGAATCCCGTTCCTGCTCGCCACCAGTGTCGTGTTCGAAACGGGACAGATGGAAGCGCTGGGCAGCGCGCCATGGCAAGCCTGGACGGCGCTCGCCTATTCGGTGCTCGCCGGCAGCCTGATCGGCCATACGTTTTATTATGTGCTGCTGCAGCACTACGAAGTGTCGCTGGTGGGATCGGTGCTGCTGCTCGGGCCGGCCATCGGCGTGCTGAGCGGCGTCGTATTTTTGCACGAACCCTTCACGCCCATGATCGTGGTCGGCGCCGCGATGACTCTGATGGGCGTCGCCATCGTGCTTCGCCGCACGCCGTTGCGCCGCCTGGAGCCCGCCCAGGGCGTCTGAAATCGCCCGTGTTGGTCGCGCCCGTGCTATGGTTGACCGCGGTGATCGAGCGCGACAGGAGCATCGCATGTCTGCGATAGAGATTGCCCTTATCCTCGCCGGGCTTCTGTTGTGCATCCCTCTTGCCGGTCAGATGGCCAAGCGCCGAGGTTGCTCGGTGAAGTTGTGGATGTGGCTTGCCGTTTTTCTCGGACCTCTGCCGCTCGTGGTCTTGGCCTTCGTCCCGAAAGCGCGGCACTGAGGACGCTACTATGGATCTCATGCTTTTGCGCGTCTTTCAGAGACAAGTCGACCTGGAATGCAGGTTTCTATTGTTAGCTGCCGAAGAGGTTGACCAGGGCCTACGAGGGCAGAATGTCTACCGCACGTTCTATGGGCTTCAGAATTTACTAAACGCGGGCGCAAATATTTCCAAGGCTCTATGGGGGCCAGGCGGAAAGTTCGCCGGGGCACGTAAGCCGTTGCGCGACAGCATCGGAATTAGCGACGATTCGCCGCTCAGGCACGTAGGGATGCGAAATAATTTCGAACACGTCGATGAGCGGATCGATGAATGGTGGCAGAAATCAAAGGGACATAACCATGTCGATCTGAACATCGGTCCGAAGAAAGGCATGTTCGGCGGCCTTGAGGAAATTGACCAATTTCGACTGTTTGATCCCGACACGACAGACATCACATTTTGGGGACAAGAATTTAATCTCCGGAAAATTGTAGACGAGGTCCGAAGTATCGCCCCGAAACTCGCACAAGAAGCAAATAAGCCTCACTGGTAGCTAAAGGAAGTGAATGCGAATTAGATTTTAGGCCTTCGCCTATTTCTTTTTGGGTTCGTGCACCCTGTACGTCTTCGGTCGGCCGTGCCACTGGCCAAATCTATTGCCTCCGTCGTCCGCCTCTACGATGTGGTCGAAGACGCTGACACGTGGTCGACTCGGTTACCCTTCGGCTTATGCGGCGTCGGCGGCGTGTTCAGCATCCGGCGCAAGTTTTCATCCTCGCGTTTTTGATCGTCGTTCTTTGGAGCTTTGGCCATGGTCGATCATGAAATCCCGCTTGACGCCTTCCCGCCCTTGTACACCGCCGTTGGCGAACTCGTCATCAACTGGGGGCTCGCGGAATCAGCCATCACTCACATTCTGGCCGTCGTTTTTCAGGGTGCTGGCGGCAAACATCTGGAAACTAAACTACCAGTCGCATTTAAACGAAGGATGCGTTTCTTGCGTCTCTGCTTCAAGCGAATTATCGAGCTAAAAACACATCAGCCGGAAATGGATGCAATAATTGATATGGCTAAACAACTAGTCCCCATGCGCAATGATGTTGCGCATGGATCGCTTGCGAATTTTCACCCGGAAAACGGGGAGTACACTTTTGTCCTGCTCGAAACCAATGACAGCGACAATTTCCATTATGTACATACCGTCCAGGTGAGCATCAAAAACCTACGTCTCGCCACTATCCGGGCCCAAACCCTCTTTGACCGGGCGAACGCGCTTGGGGATCGCCTCAATGAGACGTTCGTGACCTAGCAGCCAATCAACAATTCTGGCCGCGCCTTCCGAAACCAGACGTCGCTGCTTTCCCATCTGCTCTGCAAATCTTCCACACCTCACACAAGAGAAGCGCGGGCAGTGACGGCGCGTCCGCCCTTGGATGATTCAGTTTGTGTCATACCAATGATGATTGACATTTGATGATTATGTGATGATATAGGGCTGTGAGTTCAATCTGAGGACGACACATGGCCAAATTCGGCATTGGCGTCGGCGAGGAGTTTCCCGTCGATGAGGCCGCTCCCCCCAATCCCCCACCGCCCGAGGACGAGGAAGAGCGCAGGAGACGACGGCGTCATTGGCGCTGGCACTGGGGCCTGCATCTTCTGACCCGCGTGGCGCTGCTCGCGCTGATCGTCTCGGGAATCGTCTGGCTGTTCCGGCCCCACAATTTTTACGCCGGTCCCTACGCGCCTTACGCGTTTCATCCGTACCCGCATCATTTCTTCTTTCCGTTCTTCCCCATTCTGCTGGTCTTGCTCTTGTTCGCCGTCCTGAGGCGGCGCCACGGTTGCTACGGCATGCGGCGGCATTGGCACCATCACGAACATCGCGGCGACCACCGCGAGGAGGTCTGAGATGCACGGTCATCACCGCCGGCGCGAGCTCGTTCGCGAGATGCAGAACGGCGATCGCAGCACGACGCGCGTGCAGCTCGAAATGCCGCCCCAGGCCATGGAGCGCCTACAGCGTCTAAAGGAACGCACCGAGGCCGCGTCCTACGCCGAAGTGATCCGCAGCGCGCTGCGTCTGTTCGAGGCTTTGGTCGATGAGCATGAGAAGGGATCGGAATTCGCGCTGAAGCGGGCCAGCGGCGAAACCTTGGCCTACAAGATCTTTGTCTGATGATCCGGCGGGCCGTCGCAGCGCCTTCGCCCAATTTCGATGCGCGGCCCCCGGCCACGCCGGTCGACATCCTGCTGCTCCACTATACGGGCATGGAAACCGGCGCGGCGGCGGTGGCGCGGCTGTGCGATCCCGACGCGAAGGTGAGCGCGCATTACACGGTGGATGAAGACGGCACGATCTTCTCCCATGTGCCGGAGGAGTGTCGCGCCTGGCACGCGGGCGTTTCCTATTGGGCGGGTGCGCGCGACATCAATGCGCGCTCGATCGGGATCGAGATCGTCAATCCGGGACACGAATTCGGCTATCGCTCCTTCCCCGATGTCCAGATCGAAGCGGTGATGCGGCTGTCGCAGGATATTTTTTCGCGCCATCCGATTCCGCCCGAACGCGTGCTCGGCCATTCCGACGTCGCGCCGGCGCGCAAGCAGGATCCGGGCGAGCTGTTTCCCTGGGGCGAGCTTGCGCTGGCCGGCATCGGCCTTTGGCCGCAGACGCGCAAGCATCGCCTGCCGGTCGGCTTCGCGGATGGTTTGCGCGCCTTCGGTTACGGCCTCAAGCCCGACATGGATGTGCCGACCGAAACCGTGACGGAGGCCTTTCAGCGCCATTACCGCCCATCGCGCATCGACGGCGTCGCGGACAAGGAATGCGAAGCGATCCTCGCCGCGCTGCTGCACGAGATCGATTTCCAGGGCTGAGGGCTGCCGCTTGCGCGGCGCTGCCCGGGATGACAAGTTCTAAATGCGTCAGATGGCCGGATGGCCGCTGGTCCTTCGCAAGAAGGGCTGGAGGAAAGTCCGGGCTCCACGGAAATACGGTGCCGGATAACGTCCGGCGGAGGCGACTCCAGGGATAGCGCCACAGAAATCAAACCGCCAACGGCCGCAAGGCCAGGCAAGGGTGAAATGGTGCGGTAAGAGCGCACCGCGGGTTCGGCAACGAAACCGGCATGGCAAGCCCCACCGGGAGCAAGACCAAATAGGGACGGTATTTTGCGCGTTTCCGCGCTGCCGTCCGGGTAGGTCGCGTGAGGCGTTCGGCGACGAACGTCCCAGAGGAATGGTCATCTCCTCACCCTAGCCTCGGCGAAGGTGGGGAACAGAACCCGGCTTACAGGCCATCTGACGCTATATCCACCGCCGCACGCGGTGCAGATAATCCGTATACTGATCGTTGAACTGGCGCTGCATCTTCGCTTCCTCGAACGGAATGAAGACGAGGTTGCAGAGCAGGAACACCACGATCGGCACGGCGAAGAACGGCAGCGTTCCCGGATAGAGTGCGACGCCGAGACTCGCCAAGACGAGTCCCGAATACATCGGGTTGCGCGTGAAGCGGAACGGGCCCCCGGTCACGAGAGTCTTGTTGCTTGGCGATGTCGGTATGATCTCCGTTCCCGCGGCCGCAAAAGCGGATCGGCCCCAAGCCGCAAGAGAAATTCCCGCGACGGCCAACACCGTCGCCAGCGGCAGCGAGCGGAAATAGACGATTTGCGCCCAAGCAAAACTGCGCTGCGTCGCATAGGCGACAAGCAGCAACGCGAACATCCAAATCGGCGGCGGAATCTTCAGATACCAAGCGGGCGTTGTGCGGGGCGGGGCCATTCGCAAACATGCCATTGGCGAGCCGAACGGTACAGGACAGAACAAATATAGAACGATACGATTAGGGTTTCGTTTACCCTGGTTACTGTATTATTGCCCCGTTGACGTTTCGTTCTAGGAAATTAGTGTTCGGAGGTTAAGACGAATCCAAATGTAGTGAGCACCTCCAAGTCCATAATTTCTTTGATCTTTTCGTTGACTACCCATGTTTTCCCATGCTAACCCATGTCATCCCATGCGTCGCCGCGTGGCGGATCGGTCTTCCGGGAGGGCCGTTCGCGTCGCATGGGTGTCAGGGGATGCAAAGCACCTATCGTGCAACCGTTCGTTTCCACCACCGTCAACAAGCTCGATGCCAAGGGCCGCGTCAGTGTGCCGGCGCCGTTCCGCCAAATCCTCTCCCAGCAGAACCTGCGCGGTTTCTATTGCTTTCCCTCCTTCGTCAGCCCCTCGCTGGAAGGCTTCGGCGAGACGCTGCTCGCGGATTTTCAGGCGCGTATGGGCGCGGTCGATCCTCTGTTCAGCGAGGATTACGACGCGCAAGCCCAGGCGGTCGTCGGCGAAAGCCAGCTTCTGAATTTCGACGATGAAGGGCGGGTGCGCCTCCCGGAAGAATTCATCGCCCATGCCGGGATCAAGGACCGCGTCACCTTTGTCGGGATGATCCAGAAATTCCAGATCTGGGAACCGGAGCGCTTCGAGCCGGTCCGGCTCGCACGCATTGCGCGGGCGCGCGCGACTCGCATCGGAGGTGCGTCATGAGCGGCGCACACATGCCGGTGATGCTCGAAGAGGTCATGGCGATCCTCCAGCCGCGCGACGATGCGATCTATGTCGACGGCACCTTCGGCGGCGGCGGTTATTCCGAGGCGCTGTTGTCGCGGGCGCGCTGCAAGGTCTTCGGCATCGATCGCGATGCCGCCGCGATCGCACGGGGCCGGACCCTGGCGCAAAAATTTGACGGCAGGCTGACGCTGATTCACGGACGGTTCTCGGAAATGGATGCGCTGCTCGACGCGCAAGGCATCGCGAAAGCGGATGGGGTCGCGCTCGATCTGGGCGTGTCGTCGTTCCAGTTCGACCAAGGGGAGCGCGGGTTCTCCTTCAGCGCCGACGGGCCGCTCGACATGCGCATGGACGACACGCAGGGCAAGACGGCGGCCGATCTTGTCAACACGCTTTCCGAAGACGCGCTCATCGATATTTTGCGCAAATATGGCGAGGAGAAGCGCGCCAAGGCTCTTGCCCGCTCCATCGTCGCCGCACGCCCGATCACGCGCACGCGCGAATTGGCCGAGATCGCCGAAAGCGTGCTGGGACGCGGCGCGCAGAAAATCCATCCCGCCACGCGCAGCTTTCAGGCCTTGCGCATCGCGGTGAACGACGAGCTCGGCGAGCTTGAGGCGGGGCTCGAAGCCTCCGAACGCGTTCTCAATCCGAAAGGCCGCCTGGCCGTGGTCGCATTCCATTCGCTGGAAGACCGCATCGTCAAACATTTCCTTAACGAGCGAACCGGACGCGTGGGCCATGGCTCCCGTCATGTTCCCTCCCAAGCACCCAAACACGCACCGACCTTCACGCCGGTCGGCAAGAATCCGCAAGCGCCGCAGCTCGACGAAGTGCGCGGCAACCCTCGGGCGCGCTCCGCACGGCTGCGCGGCGCTGAGCGCACCGAAACCCCCGCCTGGAATTCCCCGCCTCGCATTGCTGGAGAGCACGCATGATCCGCACGCTCAATCTTGCCTTCATCGTCATGACGGGCCTTGTCTGCCTTGGGCTCTATCGCATCGCCGAGGAGGCCCGCGTTGCCGCGGCGGATTTGAAAGCGACGCGCGCGGCGATCGTTCGGGAAAACGATGCGCTGACGGTGCTTGGCGCGGAATGGGCGCGGCTTACCCAGCCGGGACGGATTCAAGCCCTGGTGGGACGCCATCTCGACCTGTCCGACAAGCCCGCGGCACTGCTCTCTTCGCTCACCCAATTGCCGCAGAAGAATCCACCGCTCGCGCCGGAAGGCGATATCCGCAACGCCAAAGCGGTCGTGCCGCAACCGCTGCCGCAACTCCCGGCGCAAGCATCGGGTGACGCGCCGCAATTGCCGCCCGCGCCATCGGGCGAATCCTTTGCTCTCATCCACACGGGGACCTAGCCTATGAAGCCGCGGCCGGTAGCACCCTCGCTTGTGCGCAGCCGGATCGCTCTGGCCGCCATTTTCTGCGCCACGGCTTTCAGCATCGTGGCCGCGCGTCTTGTCGATGTGATGGTGTTTGGCGCCGGGCCGCGAACAGCCATCGCAGCGGCGGTCGTCCATCCGATGCGCGCCGATCTGGTGGATCGCAATGGCGTGCTGATCGCGCGCGATCTGCCGGTCAGCGATCTTTACGCCATGCCGGCTGCGCTGTGGGACACCAATGAGGCGGCCCATAATTTGGCCCAGGCGACCGGCGCGGACGAAGCCCATCTGAAGGCCGTCTTCGCTCCGAAGCGCGGCTATATTCTGGTGCAGCGCGGTCTCACCCCCGATCGCCGCGACGCGGTGATGCGTCTCGGTCTTCCGGGACTCAATTTCGAGGACGGCTATAAGCGCTTTTATCCCAGCGGTCGCATCGTCTCGCACGCCGTGGGGCAGGTGGATACCGACGATCACGGTGTTTCGGGACTGGAGCTTGGGCTTGAGGACCGCGTGCGCGGGCCGCGCGGTGCCGCGCCGATCGTGCTCTCGCTCGACATGCGGGTCCAATATGTGTTGGAGCGCGAAATCCAAGAGGCCGCGCGCGCCTTCCACACCAAGGCCGCCGGCGGCATTGTCCTCAATGTCCGTACTGGGGAGGTGTTGGCGCTCGCCTCGATGCCCGACTACGAACCCAATATGCGAAAGTTAGAGCCCGGGGATTCCATCCGCAACCGCATGACGCAGGACGTCTATGAGCTGGGCTCGATCTTCAAGATCTTCGCCTTCACGCAGGCGGTCGAAGAAAAGACGGTGCGCCTGGACGAGCCCATCTCCATCGGGAACGGTTTGAAGCTCGGCCATTATCTCATCCATGATTTCGAGCGGTTGGGATCGACGCTCTCTGCCGCCATGGTGTTCGCGCAATCCTCCAATATCGGCACGGCGCAGATCGAGATGCGGTCGGGCCCCATCAAGCAGAAGCCGTTCCTGCGCAAGCTGGGTCTTCTGGAACCGTTAAAGACCGAGCTTCCGGAAGTCGCTTCGCCGCTTTACCCCCGTCATTGGGAAGACGTGGAAGCGGCGACCATCGCGTATGGCCACGGTATCTCCGTTAACCCCTTGGGCTTTGCCGCGGCCGCCGCGGCCGTCGCCAATGGCGGCACGCTCATCCGGCCGACATTCCTTAAGCATGATGAGGTCCAGAACGGCGAGCGCGTGATCTCCGAGGAGACCAGCCGCACCATGCGTGAGCTGCTGCGGCTCGTGGTGACCGATGGTACGGGCACCAAAGCCGATGTGCCGGGTTATGATGTTGGCGGGAAAACCGGAACGGCGGAAAAGGCCGCAAACGGCTC
>DATHDZ010000340.1:0-2658 GCA_035318785.1 Micropepsaceae bacterium | reverse complement strand
CGCAGGATCTGCTGGAGGATCAACGTCCAATAGATCGGTGGGCGAACGGCATGGGACACGGCATCGGCCGTGAACAGCGCGAGCCGTCCCGTGACGGCTAGGAAGGCCAGGAATACCCGTCCGACAGCAGCGAAGATGTTCATCGCGGTGCCATGCGGTATTGCGGAGACAAGCACAAGCTCCAACCTCCCCCAGCGTGGGGAGAGCCTGTCCCCGACTGGATCGGGGATCGACCTGCCGAAGCGCATGCGAAGGTGGGTCGGGTGGGGGGCGGATGTCGGAACGAATCCCCCCACCCGGCTCGCGCGCTAACCGCGCCCTGCTCGCCGACCTCCCCATTTTGGGGGAGGTAAGATTTTTCGAGCTGGAAGGCATTTGGCGTGTTCATTTCACTCATCCACATAGACGCGGCGGGCACGCGGCCCCAAGGACGCGAGAATCTCATGGGTGATGGTGCCCGCCGCTTCCGCCACCTCTTCGAGCGTGACGGTGTCGCCCAGGAATTCGACTTCGGCGCCCCGGCTGAGCAAGGCTGCCGGCACCCCGGTTGCATCCAACGCGAGCAGATCCATCGAAATGCGTCCGGCGAAGGGGACATAGACGCCGGCGATGGCGGCGCGCCCCTTCGTCGCCATGGCGCGGATCAGCCCATCCGCATAGCCCGCGGCCACCGTGACGAGCACAGAGGGCTGAGCGGCGCTGAAACCGGCGGCATAGCCGACGGTCTCCCCTTCATCGATGTATCGGATCTGAAGCACGCGACCCGTAAGGACGGCGACGGTGCGATAGGGGTTCGCCCGCGTCGCGATCGGATTGCCGCCGTAAACCGCAAGGCCCGGCCGCACCAGATCGAAGAGGTAATCGCGCCCGAGCTCAATGCCGGCCGAGGCTGCAAGGCTCGCGGGCGCCGGGGGCAGCAGCGCCAAGGCGGCGCGAAACCGCGCGAGCTGGACCCAATTCATGTCGCGGTCCGGCTCATCGGCGCGCGCGAGATGGCTCATGATCAGCACGAGATTTATGCCCGCCAGCGATTGGCGCAGACGCGCGACCAATTGCGAAAGCTCGGCATGCGAAAGCCCCGAGCGATTCATGCCGGTGTCGACGTGAAGCACCGCGTCCAGCTCGCGATGCTCGCGGCGCGCCAGCGCCGACCATTCGGATATTTCCTCCAGCGAGTTCAGAACCGGAATCAGCCGATGGGCGAGAAGCGCAGGCGCGGTGCCGAGCGCAACGCCGTCCAGGACAAAAACGCGCGCATGCGGGAGGAACTCACGGGCCGCGATCCCCTCCTCCAGCCGCGCCACGAACAAGGTATCCGCGCCAGCCACGCTGAGCGCATGCGCCACCGGGCCCAAACCCATGCCATAGGCATTGGCTTTGACGACCGGCGCAACCGCAGCGGGCACGGCGCGGCGCAGCACCTCGCGATAATTGGCGGCGAGCGCTCCCAAGCGCACCGTCAACTGGGCCTGCGCTGTTTCGCGCAAGCGGGCTGATTCCTGTTCCGTGTTGCTCATGACCCGAGAAAACGACAAGCCGCCTTGCCTCGTCAAATCGGCGCCCGCCTCTTGTGCGGCCCGCGGGGTCCGCCCCACCCTTGCGCCATGTCCGTGATTCTTCCCGCCATCCTACCGGTTTTCATCATGGCGCTGTTGGGCTTCGCATTGGCGAAGTCGGGCCGGGTCATGGATGGGGGGACCACGGCCTTCCTGGTGGCTACGGTCGGGACCCCGGCGCTGGTCTTTTCCAATCTGGCGACGACGCCCTTCAATTCCGGGACCCTACTGTCGCTGGCGGCAGCGACGATGCTGGCCATCGGGTTCTATCTTCTGGTCGGGGCGATCACCCTCAAAGGGAGCGGCCTCAAGCTGCGCACCTATCTTCCCTCCTTAGCCTTTCCCAATGCCGGAAATCTGGGTTTGCCGCTCGCACTCTATGCGGCCGGCCAGGAGGGACTGAACGACGCCATCATCATCTTTGCCGTGACCTCGATCGCCAATATGACGGCGGGACAGGTCATCGCCGCAGGACGGGGCAATTGGGCCCGCGCCATGCGCAGCCCGATCATTCCCGCCGTCATGCTTGGCGTCGCCTGTGCCTATTTCGGCGTGGCGCTGCCGCTATGGCTCACCAATACGCTGTCGCTGCTTTCGGGGCTGACGATCCCCCTGATGCTGTTGATGCTAGGAACCTCGCTGGCGAGGATCCAGGTGACGGGATTTCCGCGCGCGGCGGCGCTCTCCGTATTGCGCATCTCGATGGGCACGGCGGCAGGATTCGTGCTCGCAAGCGTTTTCGGCTTTACCGGGCCCGAGCGCGTCGCCTTCGTCCTGCAATGCGCCATGCCGGTGGCGGTGTACAATTACCTCTTCGCGCAAATGTACAACAATGATCCGGAGGAGGTCGCGAGCCTCGTCATCGTCTCGACCGTCCTGTCGGTGGTGACGACGCCGATCCTGCTGGCGGTGCTGGTGCCGTAGGCATCCCCCCTTCCGGCGCTGCGCGCCACCTTCCCCCTCAAGGGGGGAAGGAAGCGACTTTCAATTCTGCGTTGCCAGATTGGAGAAGCGGGTGAAGCGGTCGTCGAAGAAGAGCTCGACCTTGTTGGTGGGACCGTGGCGGTGTTTTTCCACCAGAATCTCGGCGCGGTTGTGGACG
>DATHDZ010000339.1:0-4969 GCA_035318785.1 Micropepsaceae bacterium | reverse complement strand
TGTGATTTGTCCCCTCCCTTCATTCCGCAACGCGAGTTCGGCCAGTAAGTTCCCCCAGCCGGATGCGTGAATGTCCGCGGTTGATGGTGCCGGCGAGGAGTGGCAGGCTCACGGACGAACATGGAGGCTTCGATGGCGCTGCTGCAGAATCCCATTTGCGAATTCGGCTGGAAGGCGCCCGACTTCGCGCTTTCCGGCGTGGACGGCAAGAGCTATGCGTTGAAGGATGCGCGTGGGCCCAAGGGCACGCTCGTCGTCTTCATCTGCAACCATTGCCCCTATGTGCGCGCCATCATCGACCGTCTGGCCGACGAAGCGCGTGCGCTGCAAGCGATGGGGCTCGGGATCATCGCCATCATGCCGAACGATACGAAAATCTCGCCGGGCGATTCCTTCGCGAACATGAAGGCGTTTGCGGCAGAGCACAATTTCCCTTTCCCCTATGTCATCGACGAGACCCAAGAGGTCGCACGTGCTTATGGCGCGGTGTGCACGCCCGATTTCTTCGGCTTCAATTCAAGGGACGAGTTGCAATATCGCGGGCGCCTGGACGAATCCAAAACGACGCTGGTGAAGAATGCGCGCCGCGAACTTTACGAAGCGATGAAGCTTATCGCCGATACCGGCCACGGCCCGAAGGACCAAATCCCCTCCATGGGCTGCTCCATCAAATGGCGCGACTAACCCCGCTCAAGCCAACGCGTCTTCAATAGTCTGCGCGTTCGGGACCGCAGTGCCGCCACCGCTCTAAGCGAGCGCGCGAGGTCTCCCAAAGGCGAGAACGAGGCTAATTATCCAAGAAGCTCCGCAGCTTCCGTGACCGGCTGGGATGCTTGAGCTTGCGCAGCGCCTTCGCTTCGATCTGGCGAATGCGTTCGCGCGTCACGCTGAATTGCTGGCCCACTTCTTCCAGAGTGTGATCGGTGTTCATGCCGATCCCGAAGCGCATGCGCAGCACGCGCTCCTCGCGCGGCGTGAGCGTCGCCAACACCCGCGTCGTGGTCTCGCGCAAATTGGATTGGATTGCCGCATCGATCGGAAGGATCGCGTTTTTGTCCTCGATGAAATCGCCGAGATGCGAATCTTCCTCGTCGCCAATCGGCGTCTCGAGAGAAATCGGCTCCTTGGCGATCTTCAGAACCTTGCGCACCTTTTCCAACGGCATGGCGAGACGTTCCGCCAATTCCTCCGGCGTCGGCTCGCGGCCGATCTCGTGCAGCATCTGGCGCGAGGTGCGGACAAGCTTGTTGATGGTCTCGATCATATGCACCGGTATGCGGATGGTGCGGGCCTGGTCCGCAATCGAGCGCGTGATCGCTTGGCGGATCCACCACGTCGCATAGGTCGAGAATTTGTAGCCGCGGCGATATTCGAATTTGTCCACCGCCTTCATCAGGCCGATATTGCCTTCCTGGATCAGGTCGAGGAATTGCAGACCGCGATTGGTGTATTTCTTGGCGATCGAGATCACGAGGCGCAGATTGGCCTCGATCATTTCCTTCTTCGCCTGGCGGCTTTCGCGCTCGCCCTTCTGCACGGTCTGCACGATGCGGCGGAAATCGGAAATGGATTGGCGCGTCTCCTGCGCCAGCGTCTGGATTTCGTCGCGTAAGGATTTGATCCGGTCGCGATCCTCATGCGCGAAATCTTTCCAGCCCGAACCCGTCAGCCGCCCGACGCGGCGCACCCAATTGGGGTCCAGCTCATTGCCGAAATATTGCTTGAGGAAATCGACGCGATCCACGCCCTGCGCTTCGGCGAGGCGCAGCAGGCGCCCCTCCAGCGACAGCAGCCGGCGGTTGATCCCGTACATCTGATCGACCAGCGCTTCGATGCGGTTATTGTTGAGGCGCAGGCTCTTGACGAGCTCCACCGTCTCGTTGCGCAGCTTCTGGAAACGGCGCTCCTGGCTGGTGGAAAGCTCTTCCGCGCCCAAGGCCGCTTCGACCTGCGCGTCCTGTAATTTGCCCAGCCGCTTATAGAGCGCGGCAATGTTGTCCAGCGTCTCCAACACTTGCGGCTTCAGCGCCGCTTCCATCGCGGAGAGCGAAAGATTGCTCTCGTCGTCGAAATCCTCATCGCCCGGAATGGCGCCTTCGCCGCCCTCACCGGTTTCGCCTTCACCGCCTTCGGCGGTTTCTCCCGGCGCTTTGGGGGCTGCGGGTTTGACCTGCGGCGGCGGGGGCGGAGGCGGCGGCGGAACGTAATTCGCCTTCGGCGGCGCACCGACCGGCGGCGCACCATTCGGACCAGGCGCCGGGGGACCTCCAGGCATGCCCGGCATCGCGCCGGGAATCCCCGGCTGGCCCGGCACGCCTTCGGCGCCCGGCATGCCGCCATACATGGCTTCGAGATCGATGATGTCGCGCAGCAGCGCTTTGCCTTCCATCAACTCGTCGCGCCATACTGTGAGCGCTTCAAACGTCAGCGGGCCTTCGCACAGCGCACCGATCATCAGCTCGCGGCCGGCCTCGATGCGCTTGGCGATGGCGATTTCGCCTTCGCGTGACAACAGCTCGACCGAGCCCATCTCGCGCAAATACATGCGCACCGGATCATCGGTGCGGTCATAGGTCTCTTCGGCCTTCTCGGGGACTTCGGCGACTTGCCGTCCGGCCGCGACGGCGGGAACCTGCTCGCCGTCGGTCTCTTCCTGCTCTTCGCTTTCGATGACGTTGATGCCCATTTCATTGAGCATCGCCATGGTGTCTTCGATCTGCTCCGAGGAAACCTTGTCGGAGGGCAGCACGCGGTTCAGCTCGTCATAGGTGACGTAGCCGCGCTGCTTGGCGCGCGTGACCATCTTGCGCACCGCCGCATCGGACATATCCAGAAGCGGTGCATCCGGATCATCCTTGGTGGGCGCGCCGGGCTGGGCGCCTTCGGGCGTCGTGGCGCCGTTCTTCTTGAGCGCCGCTTTCGGGTCCAGCTTCAGGCCTGCTTTTGCCTTCGGGTCGACCGGAATCGCGAGTTTCGGGGCAGCACCTTTCGCCGGCTCCGCTTTCGCGGACTTCTGGTCCTGCGGCTTGGGAGCGAATCTAGGTGCGTCTTTGCCCAACAGTTTGGGCAGGGGCATCGTCTTGGGAATGGGCTTTTGAATGGGCTTGGACTCGGGTTTGAAATTTTTGGGAATGGGCTTCTTCGGCTCGGGCTTGCGAACCTCGATTTTGGTCTTGACCGGCGCGTGCTTGACCGCAGTCGCGCGTGCCGGTTGCGGCTTGGGTTTGGCCGCCCCCCTGACGGGCTCGCGCTTGGCTTTACCGGATTTGGCCGCAGGCCTGGTTTTCGTAAGGGTCTTCTTGATCACTTCCCGTCTCGTTTCCCATCCGCTTCCTGAGAAGCGCGAATCTCGCCGTTCAATCGCTGCAACTCATTCCAATCTTCGTTCAACCCGCCGTCTAGATAACGCTGAAGCGCCAGATCACGTCGCGTCTTGATCTCGCCTATGCCTGAAGAATCGGGATCGGCCAATTGGGCCCTTGTTCGCAGCCAAAGCACCTCACGGGCATCTTCATCGGCCTGGCCCTTGAGGTCGGACTGCAGCACGGAATGGGTTTGAAGCCGTTCAGCAAGCAACCCTAATCCCTGGCGAACGAGGTGGTCCTGCACGGCCGATTTGTCAAGACTTTTGCCTGAAGAAGCGAGGTTTAGGAGTTCGCGTCTGATCCTGTCAAGTTGCGGATCATCAAGCCCAAGCCAAGCCAGGGCTTCGGAATAGCGCTCAATGAGGTGCGGCGAACAGATGAGCAGGCCCAGAAGCCGCCTTTCGTTTAAATTCTTGGCCGCGGACAGGGCGTTCACGACATGCAGGCTGCGTTTGACCGCGGCCGAGACATTATCCTGGGGTGGCTGGAAACCTCTTTCCCCCCGGTTCGGACGAAAGGATGAGCGCTGCTCCTCGCGGCGGCGCGGTTTTTCCGCAAAACCCTTGCGCTGCTTGAAGGCCTTGAACACCCGCTCGGTGAAGTCGCGCCGATAATAATCGGCGATTTTGGGATCGCGGATCGCCTTGACGATGCGGTCCAGCTCGGCCTCCAGCCCGGCGCGGCGCTCCGGGGTGGAGAAGTCGCGGTCTTCCGTCTCCCCCGCCCACAGCATGTCCGACAGCGATTGCGCCTTGGCGAGAAGACCGCGCATCGGCTCCGCGCCCTGGCTGCGCAGGAAGGAATCGGGATCCTCGCCCTTGGGCAGGAAGACGAAGCGCAAGGATTGCCCGGGGAGGAGATGGGGCAGAGCAAGGAGGCTCCCCCGTTTGGCGGCGCGCAAACCCGCCTCGTCGCCATCGAAGCAGAGGATAGGCTCGGGCGAGACCTTCCACAGCATCTGGAGCTGATCTTCGGTGAGGGCAGTGCCGAGCGGCGCGACCGCGCCGGGAAAGCCCGCCTCGACCAGCGCGATCACATCCATATAGCCTTCGGCGATGATGAGCGTCGCGCCCTTGAAGACCGCGTCGCGCGCCGTTTGGAAGTTGTAGAGAAGCCGGCCCTTGGAAAAGAGCGTCGTCTCGCCCGTGTTGATGTATTTGGGTTTGGCGTCCGGCATCAGCCCGCGCCCGCCGAAGGCGATGATGCGTCCGCGCACATCGGCGATCGGGAACATCACCCGGTCATAGAAGAAATCGCGCGCGGCGCGGTTGTCCTCCGCCGGCCTCACCAGCCCTGCTTCGACCATATCGTCGAGCGCGACGCCCTTGGCGGCCAGATGATCCTTGAGCGCCGCATTGCTGTCGGGCGCATAACCAAGGTGGTAGCGCTGCCAAACGTCCTGCTCGAGCCCGCGCGATTGCAGATAAAGCCGCGCCGCGTCGCCGGCGCGCGCGCGCAGATGGTCTTCGAAAAATGTCGCCGCCAGCGCGATGATCTCATAGAGCGATTTTTTGCGGGTCTCGCGCAGCTCGTCTTCGGCCGACCAGGCGGGAAGCTCGATGCCCGCTTCACCGGCCAGCTTCTGCACCGCCTCGGGAAAGCTC
>DATHDZ010000338.1:0-2789 GCA_035318785.1 Micropepsaceae bacterium | reverse complement strand
CGGCGACGTCGTGCCCGTGCTTTTCCGGCATGACCGCTCGCAGATCGGCATCGAACTGTTGGGCTAGCAGCGCGAAGGTTTACGTCAGCTGGTGATCTTATCCGCAAGGTCGGAAAATCGCGCGTCGCGAAAATCGACAGTCCCTCTGGGCCCCACTCTTCCTAAGTTTTCTCTTATGGGAGTGTGCCTTTGAGGCCTTGATACGTCCGGCGCACGAGCACTTCCCTTTGCTGCTGGTATCCCACCATGCCTTGATATTGGGGAAGCTGCACCCTCGATACGGCCTGATCCTCCGTTGCCCCTCGCGCAATTTCTTCGGCGACGCCATCGCGGAAATCCACAAGAACCTGCCGGGCGCGAATCAGCGCCTGCCGGGATGCGCGAGGATTGGAGGCTAAGGAGGAGGGGCCTTGGCCGGGTACGAAAATGTCGGCATCGAGATTCAACGCGATATCCAGCGCGTGAATCCAATCGATATAGCCGGAGTTCATGAAGGGAAACCGCCCGTCGAAAAATACCTCGCTTAGATAGACAATGCGGTCTTGAGGAACAAAGACGATGGCGTCACCACGGGTGTGCGCCCGGCCGATATGGAGAATCTGAATCTCCTTGCCGCCGAGATAAAGCGTCATGCGGTCCCGGAAGGTCTGGTGCGGGAGCATGGCCGCCTGCTGCGCCGCCGGCATCTTGTCCTCCTTCATCATGTCGAGCAGATCGGCCTTGTAGTTTTCGTGGCCGATCCTGATGACATCCTGATAGGCGACGTTGCCCAGCGAATAGTTGCCGTGGAAGGTCGAGGAAATCAGATAGCGAACCGGCTGCTGGATCGTGTTGGCAATGAGCTGGCGCTCGTGCTTCGCCATGGCCTCGCTGCTCAAAGCGTCAAGGACCACAACCCCTTCGCTTGTAGCGATCACGCCGCTGATGCGAGCTCCCGAACTGTACATGTAATGGCCGGGGATGATCTGCTCCAATTTTCCCGTTTGCGGACCCTCGGCGGCCTGCGCAGAGGCGGTGCGGAGTTGGGCTGCTCCCGATAGGAGCGCGAGCATGCTCAAGGGGAGCAAAAGTGCGATAGCCCATATGGATTTGCGCAAGATTGTGCCCTCCCGTTGCGAACCGACCAGCGGCCGATCCGACTCTCCGGCAGAAGAATACCGCCGTCTCAGACAACCGGAAATCACAAGAGCGAGGTTCTTAGGTCAGTAACCGACGGGCCGCATTCCGGCGAAGGGCGCCAAATCGTCCATCGCGTCAATGAGGGTTCGCACATCGGTTTCCGGCGCCCATCCCGCAATCAGGTCGAGGTCCGCGACGATGATCCGGCCCTGGTTGTCGGCGTAGTGCATGCTGCAGGCTTGCGCTTCGGCGGCATAGATCTCGCTCAGCGTCTCTTTGAGAGAACGACCGTCATAAACAACGCGCAGGTCGCGCTTCTCCCACAGTGCGATCATCTCCGACAGATCGCGGTGGAGCGTGGCGAAGCCGATCTGCAGGCGCGAGACGGATGTTGGCGTTGCGTCCTTCGCATCGCGGCAAAGTGAGCGTAGCGTTGCTTTCATCTCATAAACCGGATTGAACGCGAAACCGCCGCCCGACATCGAAGCACGGGCATATTCGAACAAGCCGAGCGAAATATTGTTGTAGCGGAATTGCGCGCCGGGGCCGTTGGCATGCGTGTTCGGCACGTTTCCGCGATACTGCTCCAGCGAATAATCGGCGATGGCCTCGTTCGGTGCCAGCACGATCGCGCCGCCGATATAGGCGCCCTCGCTTGTCTGCGTTGCGCCGATGAGTTTGAGGGGACGGAAATTCTTGAAACCGCCGCCGAGCTCCGCCGGGCTCTGGCCGAATTGCAGGCCATAGAAGCTGCGCGCCACATGCTCGTCAGGATATGCATCCATGTAAAGAACGCGTCCATCGGCGGTCACATCGTAAACGAGGCCGACATGGCCGTTGATGTCGTAGATGGCGGTGCCGGGTCGGATCGACCCCGGCTGGATTTTCGGTGAGTAAAAATCCTGTTCCACGGGCGTTTCCGCGGCGGGATCCATGCGGTAGGTGGCCGTCCACACCTGGTCATGGAGGGCTTGCAGCGCAGGGATGACGGCAATCCCGCTTCCGCCGTCGACGAGATCGCGCCGGGCCAACGCACGATTGGAGGTTTTGCTGAAGCGGAGATCATCGCCCTCGCCGGCGATTCTGCTGACATAGGAAAAGGGCAGGCCGTTCTTCGACGCGTAATAGGCGCGTAGCATGTATACCCATTTTGCGCAGTCCGCGTGGAATTGGAACGAGGCCGGATCGCTGTCATGATAAAAATTGGCGGCGCTGCGCATGCAGGAAATCGTGGTCGTGCAGCCGCTCTCGGCGATGACGGCCACGAAATCGCCGAAGCCTTTTTCGTCAGCCGCCGTCCATTCGGTTTTGGTGACGCGCCATTCAAGCGGCTGCGCGCTCGCTCCCGATGATCCGATCGTCAACATACCGGCAGCCGACAGAACAAACGCAATTGCGAACGAAGCACGCATTTTGGGAGTCGCCCTCTCGTCAAAGCCACTTTCGGGCCGGGAGCGCAATCTAGCGAAACGGAAACCGGTTCGCCATTGGACTGCGGGGAAATCTCGTTCAAATCTAAACGAGAAGCGTGAAGACTTTGCTTTCCTGCCCAAAGATGTGCCGCTTCGAGCCTCGCTCAAGGGTGGGGTTTTTTCTTTTCTTTCACGATGCCCAATTGTTCGCGCCAGACCTTGCCGGGGATTTCCTCTACCGCGCCTTCCGGCAGATGA
>DATHDZ010000337.1:0-3010 GCA_035318785.1 Micropepsaceae bacterium | reverse complement strand
TTCGCCGGGCCCGAACAATCCCAGCGGATTCATCCTGACCACCGTGCTCGGCATCGCCGGCGCATTTCTCGCGACCTTTATCGGCCAGGCCATGGGCCATTACGGGCCCGACCAGGGCGCCGGCTTCATCACCGCGACCATTGGCGCGCTGGTGGTGCTGTTCATCTGGAACCGGCTGGTGGCGAGCCGCGTGGTTTCCGACCCGGGCAACCGGTAGAAGTGAAGTCGTCATGCCCGGGCTTGTCCCGGGCAACGACGTCTTCCCTTTTTGCTTCCGGCTAAGACGTGGATGGCCGGGCATAGGCGAGCGGAAGCGACGCCGTCCTTCGGACGGCTATGCCCGGCATGACGGGAAACACTACGCGCTGATCTCAAATAATCAAATGCGACCCGGCGTCCATCCGCACCAGTTCGCCGCTCATATTGCTCGATTGCGCCGTTGCGAGAAAACACACCAGCGCCGCGACATCGTCCGCTGATGAGGCGGCCTTGAGCGGCACTTTCGCGATCTGGCTATCGCGCACCTGCTTGGCGGCGGCCTCGCCACGGCCCTTGGTGAACCAGGGCGTATCGATATAGCCGGGACAGACGGTGTTGACGCGGATCAACGGCGCCAGCGCGCGCGCCAGCGAATAGGTGATGGTGTTCAGCGCGCCCTTGCTCGCGGCATACGCAATTGAAGAGCCGCCGCCGCTGATGCCGGCGACCGACGACACGTTGACGACCGCCGAGGTGCGCCCCGCCGCCTTTGCGCCCGCTTCCAGCAAGCTTCGCGCCGCCCTGATCATCTGGAACGGGCCGATGGTGTTGACGCCGAACAGCCGCTGAAAATCCTCCGCCGACAACCCGTCGAGATTGCCGTGCGGCACGTGCTTGGTGGTGCCGGCATTGTTGATCAGCGCGTCGAGACGCCCCCAGGGCGCGGCGGCCGCGACGATCTTCTTGCAATCCTCGTCGCTGGACACGTCGCCCTGGACCACCACCACTTCGCCACCCGCGGCGCGGCAGAGATCGGCGGTCTGTTCGGCCTCCTTCTGGCTGGAGGAGTAATTGATGACGATGCGCGCGCCATCTTTGGCCAGAATGGCAGATGTCGCAGCCCCCAGACCGGACGCCGAACCCGTGACAATCGCGCACAAACCATCCTTCGACATCCGCATTTCCCCTGATTGATTTTTGGCTGACCCGCTGTAAGGCGCGATCTACCATATCGTGCGGTGAAATGTCTGCAAATCCGCGATACTCCGTTGCGCGGAATTAATTCTGGCCATGGCTTCATGCCGCCCTTGCAGGGGCGCTTGCGGACATCAGCGCTTGTCATGGCAGTGGCTTTTCCTCATCATGCGGTGCAAGAAAAGACGGCAATCCATGCGCGGCCGAACAGCCGGGCGAGATCTGCCTATTCAAAACGGGGAACGCTGTGGCGGAGAGTGAGAACATTGTCGCCGAGACCGCGGAGAAGATATTCGCCGATCTCGCCGATGCGCAAACCATCAACCGCGACAAGAACGGGGCCTGGAAAGCGCCGCTGTGGCAGGCGCTGACGGAGGCCGGCCTGCCGTTGTCATGGGTGCCGGAGGATTGCGACGGCTCGGGCGCGAGCCTCGCCGAAGGCTTTAGCGTGTTGAGCGCGGCCGGGCGTTTTGCGGTCGCGGTGCCGCTCGCCGAGACCATGCTGGCGGGCTGGCTGCTGGCGCAGGCCAGGATCAAATCGCCCGAAGGCATGATGACGGTCGCGCCCGCGAGCCCGAAAGACAGAATTGCGCTCAACGCCGACGGTACGCTGTCCGGCCGCGCGCGCGGCGTTCCCTTTGCCAAGGCCGCCAAACATATCGCCGTGCTCGCAAACGGCGCGAGCGGCCTTTCGATCGCGCTGGTCGATGCGGCGAGCTGCCGAATCGAGGCGGGCCTCAATCTCGCCAGCGACTCCAGCGACATCGTAACGCTTATCAACGTCCAACCCATCACGATCAAGCCCGCGCCGAAAGGTTTCGATCAGACTACGCTGATGCTGATGGGTGGCGTCGCGCGAAGCCTGCAGATTGCCGGTGCGCTGGAGTCGATGCTCGATATCAGCGTGCGTTATTCCAACGAGCGCGTCGCGTTCGAGAAGAAGATCTCGAAATTCCAGGCGGTGCAGCACAATCTGGCGAAACTCGCCGGCGAGTCGGCGGCGGCGCTGGCGGCGGCAACCTCGGCCGCGGATTCCATCGCCAACGGCACATCATTCGACGACGCGGTGTTCCTCGAAGCGGCCTCGGCGAAAATCCGCTGTTCGGAAGCCGCCGAAAAGGGTGGAGCGATCGCGCATCAGGTTCATGGCGCGATCGGCTTTACCATCGAACACATCCTGCACCGTTACACCCTGCGCGCGCTGGCCTGGCGCGACGATTTCGGCTCCGAGAGCCACTGGGCGGTGGAACTCGGTAGGATGGTCGCGGCGCGCGGCGCCGACGAATTATGGCCGCTGGTAGCGTCGCGGTAGAGTATGTTCATGAATATGGAATCGAAGCGTGCGAGTTCATCCACCTCTCCCATCGCGAGAGGGAGCGCGCCTCCCCTATTGCGAACGATCCGTGCGAGTTCGAACACCTCTCCCATTGGGAGAGGTCGGATCGCATCGGCAGATGCGATCCGGGTGAGGGGTTACGGCCTCACGATAGGTCGTACCCCCTCACCCCAACCCTCTCCCCATGGGAGAGGGGGCCGGCCTCCGCTGTTGCGAGCGATTGATCCTCACTTCAAAGATATCCGCACCCCGGGACGAATTCTAACATGACCGCAGCTCTCCGTTTCGATCCGATCCGCCTGCCGCCCGAATGCGAAAAACTGCGCAAGGAAGTGCGCGCCTTTCTCGCCGAGGAAATCACAGCGGGCACCTTCGATCCGCACAAGCCCAATCGCGAAGACACCGACGCCCCGGAATTTTCCCGTCGGGTCGGCGAACGCGGCTGGCTCGGCATGACCTGGCCGAAGAAATATGGCGGTCACGAGCGCAGCTTCCTCGAGC
>DATHDZ010000336.1:0-4191 GCA_035318785.1 Micropepsaceae bacterium | reverse complement strand
CTCAGAATGCGTCCAATCCACTGGAATTTGACTGCGTCGATCTTGAGGTCCGGCGTGCCGAGGATTTGGTAGAGATAGATCGCCTGATCGAGCATGCCGATCGCCGTGCCGTCCTTGCGTGCGACGTTGTAGAGATAATTGGCGGCGCGGATGCTGCCTGCGCCGGGCATGTTCTGTGGGACGACAGAGGGCCGGCCGTCCAGATGTCGGCCGAGATGGCTCGCGATCAAACGGCTATAGGTATCGTAGCCGCCGCCGGGGGCCGAGCCGATGATGAATGTGACGGACTTGTTCTTGTAATAGCCATCCGCGGCAATGGATGCATCGAGCGGCAACAGCGCAAGAAGCGCAGCGGCGAAAACACGGCGCAGCATGGTTGACGCAGATGACGGCACCTTTGTCTCCTCATGCGCGCGGCCGACGCAGCATAGCTGCTTGGCGAGCCGTCACGAAGGTCTTTATGACGGCACGGCGCTGGTGAAGAGGCTGGTATCGAGCTCGCGGCCCAAGCCAAGCTCGCGCGCTCGTCTGTAGATCACATGGCCGGTCGCGGCGAATTGGTAGCCGAGCCCGGAATAGTTGAAGAAGAGCGTGATGTCGGAAGCGCTGCCGCGGCCTGGCGCTTTGCCCAGCAAGAGTTCGGAGAGCTCGGGGCGGGTGCTTTGTCCGATCGTGCTGCTGAGCGCGGCTTTGCGCTGTTCGGCGTCTCGCGCCAGATCGGCGCCCGCGGTACGGACGATCCTGCCATCGGCCTCGCGTACATGGGTGAACACCACATCGGCCGCGGCAACCACGCTCGGGTCGAGTTCAAGCCGCGACAGGCTGCTGACATGCATGCCCGGCTCCAGCCATTCGGCGGGAAGCACGGGCTGGAGGCTGTTGGTGGCACACAGCACGATATCGGCTCCCGCCACGGCTTCCCTCGATGAGGTGACGGGCGCGATTTCGATACCGAGCTTCGCTCCCATCTGTTTGGCGAACGCCTCGCGCCGTTCGCGCTCTGGGCTGTAGCAGGCAATCCGTTTGATGCTTCGCACCGCCGAGATCGCCATCGCTTGGCCACCGGCCTGCCATCCCGTGCCCAGCAGCGCGACTTCGCGCGCGTCGGTCCGCGCCAGATATTTCGCCGCAAGGCCGCTGATGGCGCCCACCCGCATGCGCTGCACGACGCCGTCGGGGTAAATCGCCAGCGGCTCGCCCGTCTCGGTGCTGAACAACAGCACCAAACCGACATAGCGCCCATCGGGCGCGGCGGGCACTTTGACCCGCCGCGGGCCTGAGGGCGAAACCGGCCAGGTGACGATATCGGAATTGATCCTGACCGCACCGATGCCGAACCTTGGAATCACGCCGCTCATCGTGAGCAGGGAGTACAGCGCGTCTACACGCGATGTGGGCGTGAGCACTTCCGAGCGCAACCCGTTGCCACCCCGCATCAGCCCGAGATCGCGATAGGCGATCTCCATGGCTTCAAGACAATCGGGCATTCCCAGTGCCGTCTCGACGTCCTCGTTCGAAAGGAGCAGCGTCATGCGCCCATGCCCGTCTTGCCTGATGGTTGCCACAGACGGCGGAGCGCCACGACATCGGGAACGGTCTGAAGGCTTGCGATCGCGCGCAGGATTGCTTTTGCGCGGCGCGCACCCAACACGCTGCCGATGAGGTCAAAGGCTTTGGCTTCGACCTCGACTTGGTTCATCGGATTGTCGGCCGTTCCTCGCACGGCGAGCACGCGCTTGGACAGGGAGCGGCCGTCGCGCGTCTTGACGGCGACAATGGCTTGCCGCCGCGGCTTGGCCTGCGCGAGCTCCTCGCTCTCGACCAGCACGATCTTGCCCCTGAGCTGGAAAATCGCCGGCTCTTGCATCCTCTCTTGAGCGTGGATGGAATCGAAAGACAACGCCCCGTCGATCAACAGCATGGCCATCAGGTGCTGGAGGTTGAGGTTGGACATCGGCGCGTTGTCGACGGTGCGGGCGGATCGCCCCGGCAGATGCACCTCGATGGACTCGACATCGCCGGGTCCGATCCGATCGCTTTGCATCAGCACGGTCAAAGCATCGAGCGCGGCCTGCGCCGGCGAGCCCACCGGCCATTTCTTGATGTTGGTGCCCAAAATCTCGAAGCGCTGCCCAAGCTCTTCGGACAAGCGCTCGGGAGCGGGATGCGTTGCGAAAGCGTCCAAAAAATTGCGCTCGCCGCTGAAGACATCGTCGACGCCGGTCATGCCGGACGCCACCATGGTTGCCGCGGTCACGCCGTTGCGCGCAGGCATGCCGCCGAAATCGAAGGCCTTTTCGACATGTTCGGGATCGCGGACATGGCAACCGATGCCCGAGGCCTGCTGCGCGCAGAACGAGAGCAGATGCCGTATTTGCCGCTCGTCGAGTCCCAGCAGCGCCCCTGCCGCCGCCCCGGCTCCGAACGTGCCGCCTATGCTGTGCGTGCTGCGCAAGGCTGCAGCCAAAGCTTCCGGATCAAGCGCGTAGTTGACACGCGCGGCGACATCGTAACCGAGAACGACCGCTCGGATGAAGTCTTCGCCGCTGGCATGCACGCGCTCGGCGACGGCAAGCGCGGCGGGAATCACCGCGCAGCCGGGATGTGTGCGCGACGGCGCATGCGAATCGTCCGTTTCATCCGCGTGCGCCAGCATGCCGTTGGCGAGCGCCGCATGGACGCAAGATGTCAGCAATCGCGTTCCCACGACCGATGCTTCTCTCACACCGCCCAGCGATGCGACGTAGGGAATAGCCAATTTGCCCGGCGGCAGATGGGTGCCGGAAATCATCGCCGCCATGGTGTCTAGGATGTGCTGGCGCGCTTTTTCCATCACGGCCGGCGGAAGGGATTGGCTAAGCGCGCCGGCGATGTGGGCGCTCAGCCGGCGCGTCGTCGTGCTGATCTCCCGCAGCGGCTCGATCACCGTATCTCCCCCATGCCGCTCGCGTTCGATCCTTGTGCGGCGCGCGCATTGTGTCGGAACCCGATGCGCCTTGCCAGTATCGGCTTTCCATCGCCGGCAGGGACTCCTACATTTGCGGGCGGCGACGGAGGAGACAATGGCAAAAATCCGGCATCTGGCGATCAAGACAAAGAACCCCGAACGGCTTGCGGGTTTCTACGAGGAGGTCTTTGGCCTCAAGCGCATCCACGGCGAGAAGGGCGGCGCGATCTATATGAGCGATGGTTATTTGACCCTGGCGCTTCTGCGCAACCGCGGTGAAGCCACGCCCAGCGGCATCAACCATTTTGGATTCCATGTCGACAACCTCAAGGAGATCGAGGACAGACTACAGAAATTCGAGGAGCCGCTGGCGCAGCGCCCCGCGAACCGGCCCTTCGCGGAATATCGCGCGATGGATCCCGACGGCAATCTGTTCGACGTGTCGGTTCACGGATATGACGAGGCCGAGTTTGAAGCCGATCGCGAAAAGCGTGGCAGCGGAACCCACAAGGATAAAGTGCCGTCTTGACCACGCCGCCGGAGAGCTACGACGTTATCGTCATCGGCGGAGGAAGCGCTGCGTTCGAAGCCGCGGTCGCGGCTCGTGAGAACGGCGCCGATCGGGTCGTCATGCTCGAGAAGGCGCCCGAATCGGAATATGGCGGCAATGCTCGCTATTCCGGCACGGGGTTTCGCTTCTGCCACAGCGGGGCCAAGGAAATCCGCGCATTCGTCCCCGACATCGACGATGATTATTTCAAGACCCTGCAAATTTCTCCCTACTCGGAGGAGGAGTTTTCTGCCGATCTGATGCGGATGACGCTCGGACGCATGGACCCGGCTTTGGCCCGAACGCTTGTCGAGCAGTCGAATGCCGCAATCCATTGGATGAAGGACATCGGCATCCGTTGGGAGCTTCTTAAGGAGCATGCCAAAATCGGCAACAAGCGTTATTTCGAGCGCGGCATTGCCATTCACGTTGCGGGTGGCGGCGTGGGCCAGTTGGAGCAGTGGCGCCGCATCGCTGCGAATCGGAATATCGAGATTCGCTTTTCGTCCGCGGTCAGTGCGATCCACGGCAACATGCATCGCGTCGAGGGCGTGCGCGTCTGCACCGCGGCAAGCGAATATGACCTTCGTGCCCGTGCCGTCATCGCCTGCGCCGGCGGCTTCCAGGCCAATGCCGAGATGCGCGCACGCTATCTCGCCGGCAATGCCGATCTGGTCAAAGTGAGGGGGTCCAA
>DATHDZ010000335.1:0-6828 GCA_035318785.1 Micropepsaceae bacterium | reverse complement strand
CGCATCATATTGCACTTGCGTGCGAATTGCCGCCTTCAACGGAGCCGTTATCATTTTCATAGCAGCGAGGTCAGCCTCGGCTGCTCGCAAGTCATCAGGCAGCTGAGCAATGGAGCCCTCGGAAATAACTTCAGCCGATTGAAGGGACATAGGAAGGGTCGTCGCTGCGGCGAGAATTCTAAATTGGCCGACATATGAAACCTGACCAGGCTTGATCTCAAATACCACAGTACCCTTTGAGAGACACGCCGAAATGATAATGTGATCGCCGAACTGCCTCGTTTCAGCAAGCACGTACATTCCGGGGTCCATGACTCCGAAATACGCGACGTGGACCTTCGGCGTACGAATTACAGTCGGTTTTAGCCAGTCCACACTCGTCGTCGCGGGCACGCGACTGGCAGGATCGAATTTGAGATACCCGAACCACATATCGTCTGTCGGTAGATTGTCTGTCTCGATGAGCGCAAGGCCTTTGGGGGTGTCCGGACCGAACACCAGCTTGTCGGGACTCGTGGAGCAGCCAGAAACGGCAAGAAAACACGCGAGACCGAATGCGGGTCGATAGGATGTGTACATCACGGCCTCCAATAACTGCGGCTACCGTCCGGCGACCTTGATCGCGTCGGAAGCGATCTTCACCACGTCGGCCGGATAGGAATAGACCTCCTTCACCAGCTGCTCGACCTTGGCGCCCGATTGCGGCCGCACCTCGAGATCGAGCCGTTTCATTTCGGCGAGGAAATCGGGATCCTTCATCGTCGCATCGAACGCGTCGCGCAGCGCTTTGATCCGTTCGGGCGGCAGACCCGGCGGCGCCGCAAAGGGGCGCGCCATGACCTGACGCGAGAAGATCAGTTTCAATGCCGCCTTCTCCTTGGGGTCATTGGTCTGGTCGAGCACCAGCGGCACATCGGGCAAATCGGGATTCTTTTCGAGGCCCAATTGCAGCGGCACGGTGACGAGCTTCTGATCGAGCAGATGCTTGTCGCGGCTCAAGAGGCTCGACCAGGACCAGCCGCAACGCCCGTCCACTTCGCGCCGTTGCATGGACAACAGAACTTCCGTGCCGCCGGGAAATCCGGTGATCAAGCGGCCGGGCAGATGGAACATGTTGCGCAGCACATTGGCGTAGATGTCGAGATCCGAGGTGACGCCGGAGCCGCCGACCTTCCACGGCTTGGTCTTCATGTCCTGCCAGGTCTTGATGCCCGAAGCCGCCCAGAACACGCAGACCGAAGGTTCATCCGTCACGCTGCCGACCCAGCTGAATTTGGTGGCGTCGAATTGCTCGCCGACGGTGCGCCCCAGAAGCTTCTCCACCGGAATGCCACGCGCAAACGTGCCGAACACGGTGCCGTCCTTCGGCGCGACATTGTAGATGTAGTTCGCCACTTTCAGCGTCCCGGCGCCCGGCATGTTCTGCGGCACCAGCGTCGGATTGCCCGGGATGTGCTTGCCCATATAGCGCGCCAGCGTGCGCGCGTAGATGTCGTAGCCGCCGCCGGCGGAAAATCCGATCAGGACCTGGACTGTCCTGCCCTTGTAGAAATTGGCGACCGCATCGGCGGCTTGCGCCGGCACGCAGACGAGACTCGCCAGCGCCGCCAAACCCAACGCAGCTCCCATACGCAACCCAGACTTCATCGACATTGTCGCTGCACCTCAGTTGCGAAATCCTAACGCCGGCCGCGCCTACATCAAGCCCGAGGCGTTGCGCAGCCAAGGCATATAATCGCCGAGCACTGCTTGCGGCCAAGGAACATGCAGCCCGCGGTCGAACACGGCGTAAGCAAAGACCGTCATGGCGAGGCCGAACACCAGCGACCGGAGAAGCGGTTCGCGAAAGCCGATGCCCATATAGACCAGAACAAAGACGCCGATCGCCGGGATGAAGCCGATCACCGCGGCGAGGATGACCATGCCCACGAGCCAGCCGAAAAACTCCAGCGCGCGACGCACGGCAATGGGGGCAGGGAGGGGCTCGTCTTGGAACGCTGCATGGCCGGCCGGCCCGGGCCCAGCCGGCGCTTGATCGGCGCCGAAGATTTCGGTGATGAGATTGAGACTCGCCACGATCAGCGCCGCCCAGCAGGCGGTGCGCGGCACGATCTGTTCGATCTCGGGCCAATTCGACGAGGTGAGCAACGCAGCGATGATGAAGGCGATGAGCGAGAGCGTGAACCAGGCGCGCGGCGCGAGCTTTAGATGTGTCCGCGACAGATGGCGGAATTCATGCACGAGCCGGCCCACGGTCTGCCCGAGCGGCCGGTACAACGCCCAGACGATCAGGATGGCGATGACGATCACCACGGGGCGCAGCATCCAGCGCGCGCCATAGATTTCGTTGGAAAGGAAAAGGTAGCGCTCGAAGATCGGCCCCAAGACAAAGCCCAGCACCATGGGTGGCCGCGGCCAGGAGAAGCGCTTCATGATCCAGCCGATGGTGCCGAAGAACAGAAGAAAATAGAGATCGCCCCAGCTTCGCGTCGCCTGGAACGTGGCGACGAAGACGATCGGCATCACCATCGGCAGCAGAATCTCGTGGCGCATCTCGGCGAAACGCGCGAGCTGCCGTGCGCCAAGAAGACAGATCGCCGTGCCCAGCACATGGGCGATCGTCAGGCTCCAGATGATCGAATAGGTGATGTCCAGATTCTTGCCCAACATGTCGGGCCCCGGCGTCAAGCCATGCAGCAAGAAGGCGCCGAGGAGCAGCGTCATCGAGGCGCCGGCGGGCACGCCGAAGGCGATGGTCGGGACGAGATGGCCGCCCTCCTTCGCGTTGTTCGAAGATTCCGGCGCGATGACGCCGCGCACATCGCCATGGCCGAAGGTTTCCGGATTCTTTTCCGTGCGCACCGCATAGCCGTAGACGATCCAGTCGATCACCGCCGAGCCGATGCCGGGCACGACGCCCAGCGCCGTGCCAAGCGCGCTGCATTTGAGGACCAGCCACCAATTTCGATAAACGTCGCGCACGCCTTCCCATTGGCTGGAAATCTTCAGATCTACACGCTCGCGTGCGATGCGTTTCCGGTTGATCGCAAGGTCGGCGAGCTCGGGAAGCGCAAACAATCCCAATGTCACCGGGATCAGCGGCACCCCGTCGAAAAGGTAAAGCCAGTCGAACGTCCAGCGCAGCGTACCCGTCTGCGTGCCCGATCCGATCATGGAGATCATCAGGCCGATGCCGGCGGCGGTCAGGCCCTTCAATGGCGAGCGGCCCGAAAGTGTCGCCACCATCGACAGGCCGAAAATGCTGAAGGCGAGAAGCTCCGGCGAGCCGATGGCAAGCATCACCGGCTGAAGTAGCGGGATGGCCAGTGCCAGCACCAGCGCACCAAAAATACCACCCACCGCAGCGGAGACGAATCCTGCACCAAAAGCGCGGCCCGCTTCGCCCCGACGCGCCATCTGATGGCCGTCGATGACGGTCGCCGCGGCGCCGACGGTCCCCGGCACGCCGAACAGAACGGCGGGAATCAAATCCGACGTCGTCGTCACCGCGGCAACGCCGAGGAGCAGCGCAAACGATGTCGGCGCGTCGAGGTTATAGGTGAACGGAATCAGCACGGCGAGCGCGACCACGCCGCCCAACCCAGGCATGCAACCGATCGCAAGACCGATCAGCACGCCGAGCACGAGAATCATCAGGCGCGCGGGCTCCATGAGCAATTGCAGCGCATGGAGCGCCATATCCAATTGGCCCGGCATCGGCCGCGATTCTCCCCCGTCACCCGCGCGCCTGCGCGCATCTTTGCGCGGCACCGCCGTCGCATGTTCTATTTACGGTGCGCGAACGGTCCGGCCGCTACACAGAAGCGTGAACGTGGCCGCGCCTTACGCGCCCGGGGCGTTCTCCACCTGATCGAGCCAGTCAAATCCCATCGCCTTGACGATGCGGTTGCTGATCACGATCAGGCGCGCTTCGTCCTTACCCGTGCTGAAATGCTGATGGATCGTGAAGGGCGGGACGTAAATGAAATCGCCCCGCGTCCATTCGGATTTGCGCGGCTCGGTTTCCCAATCCCATTGATAAGCATCGATGCAGTCGAATTTCAGGTCCCAATGCAGGTCGTAACCCGAGCCTTCGGCGACGAAGACCACCTCTTCCCACATATGGCGGTGCTTGCCGGAGCGCTCGCCCTCTTTCAGGAACAGCATATAAGCATCCACGCAATGCTCGCGTGTGCCCATCTTCTCGTGCACCAGATGCTTGATCAGGCCGTCGGGCGATTGTTCGAAGGGCTGGTCTTCGGCGCTGATCACATTGAGGGCATGTTCATAGGCTTTGCGGAATTCCGCGGAAGTCTTGATGTCGTCGGTGCGGAAAGTGCAGGTCTTGTCGCCGACATGGGCGACGTCGCGTTCTTCAAGGACTTTCATTCCTAAGCTCCGTTTGGCTCGAATTAGAGATCGGTGGGTGGCGTCCAGTCCTCATGGCCTTTCGGCAGCGTGGTCGGAGGATAGGAAATCATCTTCTGAAACAGCAGGTGCATGAACAGGAACAGCGGCTTGGCCTTGAACACCAGCAGGATCGCTTCGTTGTCCGGATCATCGTTGAAGTGCTGATGCACGCAGCCATTCTCGACGAACATCACATCGCCGGCTTTCCACTCGATGCGCCTGCCGTCATGGATGTCGTGGCCACGACCTTTGATGATGTAGAAGCAGGCCGAATTCAGATGGCCGTGCTTCTGGCTGAACGCGCCCGGCGCGTAGGCCTCGATGTGGGATTCGATGGACTGGGTGATCTTGGCCGCAGCACCCGGTGCAATCACGTGCTTGCCGTAGAGGTTGGGGCCGCCCTTCCAGGGAACGCTTTTGGAGGAGATGACCCGGGGCTGGTCCAACAGCTCTTTCGTCAGATGGCTGTAGGTGCCTTCCAGGGCGCGCACGAAAGTGCGTTTTTTCTGCCAGCGCTCCCAGACGACGGGCTGGTCCTGATTGTGCTTGGGGCCGGGGATCGTCGGGTCTTGGCCCCCCTTATCCTGCGCCGCTTTCGCGGAAGGTCCGGTCATGGGGAATTCCTTCTGTGGCGATAGTTGTGGGCCTGTTTTCAGCGTGCCTCAGCCATTCGTCAAGCAAAGACGGAGAATCGGCCGGCCATTCGCCGCGCGCTAACAGAAACTGTACCAAAAAAAGGAAATATATTGATTTTTGAACATAGTCCAGCTTGAATGGAGCCAACCAGGAACCGGCAGACCAAGGGCGCTATGAAAAATACGGCATTCTGTTCAAAGCCTTACGTCGTTGGTGGCAAGAATGAGCCCGATCGAACGCCCCATATCCCGGCCGAGGAGACTTTGGCCAAGGTCGTCTCCAATGTCTGGGTGAATTCGGAATACAAGCACCTCATCGTCAAAGCCTCGCCCAAGGCGCTGGCCGCTAAGCCGGGGCAGTTTTTCAACATCCTTTGCCCTTCCCCCGATGACGGCGATCTCTGGCTGCGCCGGCCGCAGAGCGTCTATCGCATCGACCCCGAAGGCGGAAATATCGAGTTCCTCTACAAATGCGCCGGTCGCGGCACCAAGGGCATGGCGACCTTCGCGGCGGGCGGCGAGTGCAACATGGTAGGTCCGCTCGGCGTCGGGTTTTCGCTTCGTCCGGGCTGGAAGAATATCGTTGTGCTGGGTCGCGGCGTGGGCCTGGCCACCATGGGTCCCATCTCGCAACTCGCGGCCGAGAACGGCGTCGGGGTCACCGCCATTCTTTCCGCCCGCTCGCCGGAATTGGTGATGGTCGACGAACTCTTCGGCAAAGTGGGCGAGGTAATCCGCGTGCTCGATACGGACGGCACCAGCGCGGTGGAGAATGTCAAAGCCATTCTGGAGCGGCTGATCGCGGCCAAGAAGGCGGATGCCTTTTACACCTGCGGCTCGAACCGCCTGATGTTCCTGATGAAAGAGCTCGGCAAGACGCATGGCATCCCGGGCCAGGTCGCGATGGAGCAGATTATGGCTTGCGGGCTTGGCCCCTGCTACGTCTGCGTGCGCACCTTCGAAATCGACGGTCACAAGGAATTGCGCCGGGTTTGCATCGAAGGCCCGGTATTCAATCTGCAGGAGTGCGTGGGATGGTAGATCTCTCGGTCAAGATCGGCAGCGTCGATCTCAAAAATCCGATCATGCCGGCGTCGGGCGCGTTCTCGACCGATTTGGCGCAGGTGATGGACATCAACCGCCTGGGCGCGCTGGTGGCCAAGACCGTGTCGCGCGAATACCGCATCGGCAATCCGACGCCGCGCGTCGCCGAGCTCGAATGCGGCATGATCAATTCGATCGGCCTGCCCACCAAAGGAATCGGTTATTTCCTGGACCATCAGGTGCCCGATTATGCGCGCTTTACTCCGCCGCTGGTGGCCTCCATCTCCGCGACCACGGCGGAAGATTTCGAGGCCATGACCCGCGAAGTCTCGGCCCATCCCGATGTGGATGTAATCGAGGTCAACATCTCATGCCCGACGCGCAATCCGGGCGGCGGCAATTTCGCGCTCCATGAGGATCACACGTTCCAGGTCACCAAGCTCATTCGCGCCGCCACCAACAAGCCCGTCTGGGTGAAGCTTTCGCCCAATGCCGGCGATGTCGTCGCCATCGGCCTTGCGGCGGAAGAAGGCGGCGCCGATGCGCTGGTGGTTTCCAATACGATCCTGGGTCTGAAGATCAATATCGATACGTTCCGCCCCGCCATCGGTAACAAGTTCGGCGGCATTTCCGGCCCCGGCATCAAACCCATCATTATGCGCATGGTGCATCAGGTCTCGCAGCGGGTGAAGATTCCGGTGATCGGCTGCGGCGGCATCTGCAAGGTGGAGGACGTCGT
>DATHDZ010000334.1:0-7945 GCA_035318785.1 Micropepsaceae bacterium | reverse complement strand
GAGGTCGCCGAAGCTCGCGCGCACGCGCCAGAGGCCGGGCCTGTTGTCGGCGCCAAGCACGATCGCATCGAGAAAATTGCTGCTGCCGATGAATTCGGCGACGAAGCGATTCATGGGGCGCTCATAGATCGCGCGCGGGCTGCCGATCTGCACGATGCGGCCCTCATTCATCACCGCGACGTCATGCGAGAGCGCAAGGGCTTCGGCCTGATCATGCGTGACGTAGATGGTGGTCACGCCCAGCTCGCGCTGAAGCCGCTTCAGCTCGAAGCGCATGCGCTCGCGCAATTTGGCATCGAGGTTGGAGAGCGGCTCGTCGAGCAGCAGCAGCTCCGGCTCCATCACGATGGCGCGGGCGAGCGCCAGACGCTGCTGCTGGCCGCCGGACAGCTTGGTCGCTTCGCGCGTCCCCAAATCGCCGAGCGCCACGACTTCCAACACCCTGGCGACACGCTCGGCAATCGCCTGGCGCGACAATGTCCCGCGCACTTGCAGCGGAAAGGCGGCGTTCTCGAACACCGTCATGTGCGGCCAGATCGCGTAGGACTGGAACACCATGCCGAAATTGCGCTTGTTCAGAGCCACGGAAATGTTGCGCGAGGACGAGAAGACGACGCGCCCGTTCACGGCGATCTCGCCGGAGAGCGGCCGTTCGAGGCCGGCAATGGAGCGCAGCGTGGTGGTCTTGCCGCATCCCGACGGGCCGAGAAGCGTGAAGAACTTCCCCTTCTCGACCTCGAAGGCGATGTCGCGCGCCGCGCGCAAGGTCTCGCCGCGGCCGGTGCGGTATTCGGTGTTCAGCGAGTTGACGCTGAGCACGGGTCAGACGTCCTTTAGGCCGAAGCGCCGGCCGAAGGCCTGCGCCACGAGCACGAAGACGAAGAGCGCGGCGATCAGCATGACGCCAAGGGCGGAGAGCTGCACATATTGGCCGTTCTGCCACATCTCCCACAGCACGACCGAGACCACTTCGGTGCCCGGGCTGTAGAGCAGCACCGAACTGGAAAGCTCGCGGATCGAAACGATGACGATGTAGATCCAGCCGGCGATCAGGCCAGGCTTCAACAGGGGCAGCACGATGCGGCGGAACGTGGTGAGCCAGCTCGCGCCGGACAGCTGCGCGGATTCCTCCAGCTCCTTGTGGAGCTGCAGCAACGAGGCCGTGTTGAAGCGCATCCCGTAAGGGAGAAAGCGCGTCATATAGGCGATAAGCAATATCCAGATCGTGCCGTAAAGACCGCCGCCCAGCGCGAGATAGGAGATCATAATGGCGAGCCCGATGACGAGGCCCGGCATCACCATCGGCAGCGAAGCAATGTTGTCGAGAATCCAGCGGCCCGGAATCCGCGTGCGCAGCACGAGCCAGCCGATCACCGCGGAGAGGATCATCACGGCGGTGGCGGTCGCGAAAGCGAGGAAGATGCTGTTCCACACCGCATTGCCGATGCTGGGGTAATCCATCACAGCACGATAATTGTAGAGCGACACGGTCTTCAGCGCCGCCAAAGACGGCACCGCATAGAAGCGCTGCAGCGACGACCAGACCAGCACCAGGAACGGCAGGCCGATCACCAGCGCGGCGTAGAGAAGGAAGAAACCGCCCGCCGCATAGCGCCAATTGCCGAGGTCCATCCGGCGCGGACGATAACCCTTGCCGCTGACCGTGGCGTAGCGGCTGCCATCGCGCGCGAAACGCGACTGCCAGTAGATGCCGCCCGAGGTGATGGCGAGCAGCGTGACCGCATAGGTCGACGCGAGACCCACATCGCTGGGATAGGCATGCAGCGCTTCATAGATCGATGAGGTGAAAACCTCGATCCCCACGGGCAGCCCGAGCAGCGCCGGGTTCTCGAAGGATTCGATCGAGCGCACGAAGAGGATGAGGAAAGACGCGGCAAGGGCCGGAAAAGCCAGCCTCAGCGTCACGCGCCGCGCGACCTGCAGGATAGACGCGCCGCTCATCAGCGCCGATTCTTCCAGTGACGGATCCATGGAGCGGAAAGCGGCGCTCATCAGCAGAAAGGCGAGCGGCGCGTGCTGAATCCCGTCCACCCACATCATGCCGCGCAGGGTGTAAACGTCGAAGAAGACGCGGTCGGTATCGAAAGCGCGCTGCAACAACAGGTTCAGCACACCGATCTTGGGGCTGGCCAGCATGATCCAGGCGGTGACGAAGAGGATGCCCGGAATGACCAGCGGCACGACAGAAAGCGCATACACGAGCGACTTGAACGGCGTATTGGTGCGCTCATTCAACCAGGCGAGCATGGTGCCGATGACCAGCGAAAGCACGGCGGCGCCGCTCGCGAAGATGAGCGAATTCCCCAACAGGCGGAAGGTTTCAGAATTGGTGTAGACGTTCGAATAATTGGCGAGCGTGAACAGCGCCGGCATGCCGGGCGAGGCCGGCGTCATGAAGCTCTGCCAGACGAGGAAGACCAGCGGCACCAGCGCGAGCCAGGCGACGATCAGAACCGCCGCGCCGATGATCAACCATTTCGCGTCGAAGCCGCGGGCCTCAGAGAGGGGCCTTCCTGACGCGTGCTCCAGCGCAGCCATTTGTCCCCTCACGACGTCCGTCTCCCCCCTGGGGGGAGAGGGACGTCGTCATGGTGGTGATGGTGATGATCATGGCCGTGGTCATGATCATGATGATGGATGCGCTCGCGCGTGCGCTTGGGATCATCGCTGAAGACCAGCGATTTTATGGTCACCGGCACCGTATAGGACGGAACGCGCACACGGCCGAGGTCGATGTAATCGAAATCCATCAGCATGACGCCGTCGATGCAGAGGATGTCACTCATCACCTTGCAATCCTCACGCAGGATCGCGCCCAGCGTGTGGGCGACGTCGCCGTCGAGCATGACATAGATCGGTTTCTGCGCGGCGGTTTTGTCGGCAAGGCCCGCCGCAATTCCGCGCGCGCAGGCGAAGATGCGCTCGTAAGCCGGCGCCCCTTGCCAATGAAAGGCGAGCGCGATCTCGGCATCCGCGTCGTCCGCTTCGAAGGCCTTGCGGTGCGCGCGGATGGCCTGCGCAAGCGCGTCGGCATCTACAGATGCGCCAAACTGGAACGGTGGCTGAAGCACCTGCAGATTGCGGCGCGGCAGAAGCGCGCCGGCATTGGAGATGTAGCTGGTATTGCCGGAAAGCTGGACGCTGTATTCCGAGGCGCCCAATGCGGTGGCGCGAATGCACTCGCCAGCCGGCAGCAAATTCCAGGGCAGCGCGCCGACATCGAATCTGCGGCGGATCGCGCGGCCCAAGCGCCTGCCCATGTCGCCGAAATCGCGCGCCTCGCGGCCATAGATATATTCGGCGACGCCGCCCGAGGCCATTGCGCCCGCTATGTTGTCCAGGCTTGGCAGCGGATCGGTGAGATATAACTGCGCGACGTCATCGGGAATACGCGGCGACAAAGCCGCCACCAGCGTGTCCGCCATGACATCGGCAACCTTGTCCAGATCGGCATCCTCCACGCAATCGCCGATTCTCCAATCGAAGCCGGCGCGCCGCGCATGGGCTCGGCCCGCCGGATCGAGCCGCACGATACGACCCTCACCGTCCACCACTTGCAGTCGCCCGCCAATATGCACCGCGGCCGTTGCGATGACGCGGCCGCCTTCGACGAGGGCGAGCTTCGTCGTGCCGCCGCCAATGTCGATGTTGAGGATGCGGCCACCCACCTCATTTGAGACGCGCGAGGCGCCCGAGCCATAGGCCGCGAGCATGGATTCCATATGATGGCCCGCGGTGGCGCAAACGAAATCGCCACCGGCCTCGGCCAGCATGCCGGAGATCGCCTGGGCGTTTTCGCGGCGAAGCGCCTCGCCGGTGAGAATGACCGCGCCGGTGTCGATGTCGGTGGGCGCAATTCCGGCGGCTTCGTAAGCATCGTCGATGATGCGCTTGAGCGCGGCATCATCGATGCGCGTTTCGCTTTGATAGGGCGTCAAGGAAACCGGCGAGAGAAACAAGGTCTCGCGCGAGACCACGTAATAGCGGCTGGTCAGATCCTCGGCCAAACGGCGCAGATGGATTTTCGAAAAGATCACCTGCGTGCCCGACGAGCCGATGTCGATGCCGACGCTGGTGAGCGTCACATGGTCCTGGATCCAAAGCGGGTTTTCCTCGAGCGGGCCGCTATCCTCCAAATCGTCATGATCATGGTCGGATTCGGCATCGTGCTTATGCGTGAGCGCATCGCCATATTGGTGATCGGCCAAGCCGTGACTCTTTGCTTCGGTCTGGTCAGGCCGCTTCGCCATCGCTCACCTTCGGGAAATCTGTGCGCCGAGCGCGATA
The DNA here is from genome assembly GCA_035318785.1 of Micropepsaceae bacterium. Lineage (GTDB taxonomy): Bacteria > Pseudomonadota > Alphaproteobacteria > Micropepsales > Micropepsaceae > CAIYRG01. Next base: position 3,637 of record DATHDZ010000334.1, on the reverse strand, counting down.
TGAAGGGATCATTTGCACTTTGATGCCGCCCCGGCAAGGCGGGTTTGAATGCCCCTACGGCGCCGGACGGCGCCCTGCCCAGCGTTCACGGTCTGTTGAGGCTGCAGGACAAGCACGCCGTTTTATGCCATCTTCGGCCCACATCCATCGGAGGCGATTCAATGCGTTTGGCGAGCATCATTCCGGCTGTTTTGGTCCTGCTGTTTTCGGTCCCTGTCTATGCCCAGTCTTGGGAGGAATTTACCGATCGCCAGGAGCATTTCACCGTCAATTTCCCCGGCGACCCCAAGGTCGAGTCCGTCACCTACAAGTCCGAGAAAGGGGCGTCGCTCCCCGCCAAGGTGTACACGGCGAAAGACGCACGCGGCGGCGAATACAAACTCACCGTGGTTAATTATGCGAGCGATCCCACCGAAGCGGGAACGGCGATTGCGCAAGCGGCAAAGGCCATCCGGAGCAAGGGCGACGTCAGATTTGACGGGTTGGAGCATACCAACAATATGAAAAGCCAGCGGGTCAGCGTGGTGTTGCCGGGCAGCGGGCGCTTCCTGTTGTCGGAGACCCTGATGAATGAGGGGCGTCTCTACATCATGGAAGCCAACACCGCGCCAAACGTGCCGCCGCCGGCCCAATTCCAGGCTTCGTTGCAGGTGCTTGACGATTCCGGTGTGGCGATCCGCTACAAGAATCCGGAAAGCACAGAGCGCGCGCGCTGATTTCCTAGCGGTTGGTGTTGCGAGAAAGCGGCGTGGGCCCGGCCTGATAGGACATGAGCCCGCTTTTGTGGCAAACTTCAGTGGATAGTATGGGAGGGAAAACAATGCGCCTTACGAGTTTCATCCCGGCGGCTGCGATGGCTTTGCTGGTATCCGGTGCGGCCTACGGGCAAGCGGCCTGGGGCGAGTTCGTCGATCGCGAGGAACATTTCACCATCAACTTGCCCGGCGATCCGAAGGTCGAACCGACCACCTATAAGACGCAAAAGGGGACGTCGCTCCCGGCCAAGGTCTACTCCGCGCAAGACGCCCGCGGCACCTACAAAGTGACGGTGGTCAATTACGCGACCGCCGCGGCGGAAACGCCCACCGCCATCGAGGAAGCGTCCAAGGTCATTCGCGCCAAGGGCGAGGTGAAATACGACGCCCAAGAGAATATCGATCGCATCAAGGACCAGCGGATCAGCTTGGTATTGCCCGGCAACACACGCCGGCTGCTGACCGAGGTTATGCTGCATCAAAATCGCCTTTACATCACCGAAGCGGAAACGCCGGTGAATGCACCGCCGCCGGGCCAGTTCCAGGCTTCGATCCAGATGCTTGACGATGACGGCGTGAGAATCCGTTACAATCCGGATGGCGTCACGCGCCAACGCTGATCGGACCTATCATTTCAAGATTGGGGGGCGCGTAGATAGCTACGCGCCTCTTTTTTTATTGCATCGCTCACAGGAGGATTACGGCATGGAGCGTTTCATCGCTGATCTCGTCACGGATCTGGACAGCGGCAAGCTCGACCGCCGGCAATTCTGCGAAACCATCATGCTGGCCGCCGCCGTTTACGCAGCCGGCGAAGCGGGCGCGAATGCGGCACCCGCGCAGGGCCTCAAAGCTATCGGCATCAACCACATCTCCTATGCCTGCCCCGATTACCGCAAGGCGCGGGATTTCTATGCCGGCGTGTTCGGCATGGAAAATGCGCCAACGATGGATACCGGCAAAGAAGCCCGCCTGATGTTCGGTCCTGGTCCCGGCGCGGGCGGGACGTTTTTCCTGCCGCGAAACGGAACGACCGCGGCCAAGGCAAAGGCCGTGGTGGACCACATCTGCTACACCATCCCCAATTGGGACGAAGCGAAAGTGCGCGCAGCATTGGCGGCGAATGGCCTCACGCCAACCGGGCGAAACGGCAGCCTGCATGTCTACGATCCGTTCGATTACGACATCCAAATCGGCAATTCGGTCGAAGAAAACGCATTCCGGCGCTGAAGGAGAAGACCGCCATGGAAGGCTTCGTCGCGCAAAAACTCGACGATTACAAAACCGGCAAGATCAGCCGGCGCCGGCTTATCGAAACGCTGACCCTCGCGGCAACAACCGCGTACGCGCAAGACGCGAACGCCGCGGCGTCCAACCCCGCCTTGAAAGTGGCGCTGGTCAATCATGTGTCCTACACCTGCCCCAATTTCCAACGGGCCGCGGACTGGTATTCGAAAATCTTCAATCTGGACCAGGTGGGCGCAACCCAAAACGATGTCGCGCTGCCGTTCGGCAAGAAGGGCGACAAGCCGATGGGCGTCGCCGTCAACGATGTGCCGGTTACGACTCTGATCATCCGCTCGCGCGATTCCGATGCGCCCGCACGGGGCGAGACGACGCCGCGGCGCAAGAGCCGGGCGCTCGTCAATCACATCGCCTACACGATTGCCGATTTCAATAAGGACCGCGTGCGCGCCGAATTGAAGCGCCTGGGTTACCCCAATCCGCTCCAGGATGGCGAGCACAGTTTCCACATCGTGGATGTGAACGGCTATGACGTTCAGATCAGCGGTATCGAGATGACCGCACTAGGTGGCTGAACTAATCAGGCCGGTCGAAGGCGAAGCCTCGCCAGTTCTTCTGGCGAGGCTTTTGTATCGCGGCCGTCAGGAGGCCTTCACGATGTCGGTGATCAATCCGCTTTCGTCTTTGACCAGCAAATAATTGTCGCCGAAATGCACCCAGTGGGACCCTTGCGGCGGCCGGGCAAGATGAAAGCGCTCCCAATTGTTGACGTCATCGAACACGCCATAGGTTCGCGAGATATGTTCGCCGCGCTTGTAGATATGGGGCGCCGGGTTGTCGCTCTCGCCGCCGCTCGTCTGGTTGGTATGAGGACCGGCAAGATTGCCGCGCGGGTCGAGATCAGGTTGAACCGTCGCGGCGCCGTTCGGTTGTTGGGGCTGCGCCAGAGCCGGTGCTGCCAGCCAGCACATAGCCAAAGTCGCAAAAATCAGAGGTTTCATCGAAGTCATCCTTCTCTTGAACCCCAGCCTCGATCTTTCCCTGTGTTTCGCCTGTTGGCCCCGGCCGCGTCATCACATGTCCTCTAAAAATCCAATGCCGAGGCCACGCATAGGCGATCCGCCTGGGCTCCGCTAATAAAATGAAAGGCTTTGGTAAAGGTTCCCGGCCCGTACTCGCGCGTTCGCGTTAGGCCATACAAATCAGGGTTTTCTGAGAATCGCGACGAGGTCAATTAACTTTGAATGGGGTGCCATGAAGAGGTAGCCCGAGTTTGAAAACGCCCCTCACCCCAGCCCTCTCCCCCCGATGGCGAGGGGGGATTCTTGTGGCTTCCCGTTCCGCTGCAATATAACCGCCGCAAACACCTGCACCGCCAAGTCATAATGGGTGAGGGTCATGCGCTTCAGAGTCTTTAGCCTTGCCGCTGCTGCCGCTTGCGCCTTGGCGGCACCCGCCATGGCGCATCATTCTTTTGCGATGTTCAACAACGATAAGACCGTCAGCATGACAGGCACGGTCAAGGCGTTCGAATGGACGAACCCCCATAGCTGGCTTCGCATCATCGTCGAGGATCAGGCGACGGGTAAGCCGCTAGAGTGGGCGCTTGAGATGGGTTCGCCGGCTCAGCAGGCGCG
>DATHDZ010000333.1:0-45654 GCA_035318785.1 Micropepsaceae bacterium | reverse complement strand
ATTCCATGTTCGGCTTTCGATGTTTGATGTTCGGACCGCTGGGGGGCGGGTGGTATGAGTAAGCGTGATTATTACGAGATCCTCGGCGTCACGCGCGGCTGCACGGCTGAGGATCTGAAAGTCGCCTATCGCAAACTGGCGATGGAATGCCATCCCGATCGCAACCCGGGCGATCACGCGGCCGAACACAAATTCAAGGAACTTAGCGAGGCCTATGAGGTCCTGAAGGACCCCGACAAACGCGCCGCCTATGAGCGCTTTGGTCATGCCGCCTTCGAGAACGGATTCGGCGGCCGCGGTCCCCAAGGATTCGATTTCGCCGCTTCTTTCACCGATGTGTTCGACGATCTCTTCGGCGAGTTCATGGGCGGCGGCAAGCGCGGCGGACGGCGGCAGAACCGCGGCGGCGACCTGCGCTACAATATGGAGATCACGCTCGAGGACGCTTATCACGGCAAGAGCGCGCAGATTCGCGTGCCCACGGCGGTCGCCTGCGAGCATTGCGGCGGCAACGGCGCGGAGCCCGGCTCCAAGCCCGAAACCTGCGCCGCCTGTTCCGGCCACGGCAAGGTGCGTGCGAGCCAAGGCTTCTTCACCATCGAACGCACCTGTCCCAAATGCCGTGGTCAGGGCCGCGTGGTCAAAAATCCTTGCAAGCCCTGCAACGGCGCCGGCCATGTGCAGAAGGAGCGCACTCTTTCGGTCGATATTCCACCCGGCGTCGAAGAAGGAACGCGCATTCGCCTTACGGGCGAAGGACAGGGTGGGATGAATGGCGGGCCGTCAGGCGATCTGTACATTTTCCTTTCCGTGCAGCAGCACCCGATCTTCCAGCGCGACGCGCAGGACCTCTATTGCCGCGTGCCGATCGGCTTCACCACGGCCGCGCTCGGCGGCGAGATCGAAGTCCCGACATTGTCCGGTGTGCGCGCCACGGTCGCCATTCCGGAAGGGACGCAGACCGGCCATCAATTCAAGCTGCGCGGGCGGGGCATGCCGCTGTTGAAATCTCACGGCCATCACGGCGACCTTTTCGTCGAAATGCGCGTCGAGACTCCGGTCAAGCTCTCCAAGAAACAAAAGGAATTGCTGCGTGCCTTCGAAGCGGAATCCCCGCAAGGCTGCAATCCCGATACCGAATCCTTCTTCGCCAAGATGAAGGAATTCCTCGCCGGCGGAGCGTGAAGCGCGAGATCATGGACCCATGCCGTCATCCGTCATCGGTCATATCGCCTATCAGGAAAGCCGATCGGAGCTGGTCGTCACCTTTGTGAGCGGCAAGACCTATGCCTATGGCCTGGTGCCCAAGCGGATCTATGAGGATTTCTGCCGCTCGGGAGCGAAGGGCAATTTCTTCAACGCCCATATCCGCGACCGCTACCCGGCGCGGCGGATAAAATCCGACCCGACCTATGAGCTGACGGCACGGGGTTACGCCATCGCAAGACGCGTGGTCGACTCGTTCCTCGTTCTGCGTTTGATCGAGATTGTCGAAGCATTCGCGCATCACCGTTCGGAACGGAACGGGGAGGTTTATGGCGTGCGCGACCTCCTCGCTCTCGAAGAGATCCGTCGTCTTTCAGAGGCGGGTCCCGTCATGAGTCTTGTTCAAGCCGTGGTCGGCGCCGAGGCACGCGCGGTTCGCGGCATATTCTTCGACAAGACGCCCGCCGCGAATTGGCCTGTGCAATGGCATCAGGATTTGTCCATCGCGGTGACCGAGAAAAAAGAGATCGAAAATTGGCAAGGATGGTCGCTTAAGAACGGCATCCCGCATGTGCAGCCGCCCACGGCGCTCCTCGAACGCATGCTAACGGTGAGGTTGCACCTCGATGATTGTGGGGCGGACAATGGTCCTCTCAAGGTCCGTCCCGGGACGCACAATTCCGGCCGTCTGCCGCGCGAACGCATTTCCGAATTGGCGGCGGAAGTCCCGGAAGAGATTTGCTGTCTCGATGCAGGGGACGCGCTGATCATGCGGCCGCTGCTCCTGCATGCGTCTTCGCCGGCGCGCAAGGCGCATCATCGCAGGGTCATTCATCTGGAATTCGCGCCGGCGGATTTGCTGCCGCCCGGCCTGCACTGGGCATTCGGATAGGGTCAGCTCAACCCCAAATCACCCATGGCGGGCCTCCGAGCCGGCCACCCCCTGCCATGGTGACTCGATGGGTTGTCGTTAGCCGGCGGTCCACATCGGCGGCGCGGCCTTCAGACGATGGATGAGATCAAGGCGCTCCTGCTCGAGCTCGGGCGGCATGCGATCACCGAAGCTCTCGAACAGGACCGACTGATCTTCGGCTTCTTCCAACCCCTCGGCGCGATCGATGTCGGTGATGCGGCGGAATTTGTCTTTGGGGAAATCGAGGCCCTTCCAGTAGAGGTCCTCGTAATGCGGCATGTAGCCGAAGGGTCCTTCGGCGGCATTCTGGGCGCGCCCGTTGACGCGATCCACAATCCATTTGAGCACGCGCATATTTTCGCCGAAGCCCGGCCAGACGAATTTGCCGTTGGCGTCCTTGCGGAACCAATTGACGCGATAGATGCGCGGCAGCTTCGTCACGCTGTTCTTGATGCCGAGCCAATGTTTCCAATAGCCGCCCATGTTGTAGCCACAGAACGGCAGCATGGCGAAAGGATCGCGGCGAATCTGCGCCTGGTTGACCGCGGCGGCTGTCGCCTCGGACCCCATCGTCGCCGCCCAGTAGACACCGTTCTGCCAATTGCGCGCCTCGTAAACGAGCGGGAACGTCTTCGACAGGCGGCCACCGAAGATGAAGGCGGAGATCGGCACGCCCTCGGGATCATCGCCGGCCGGATCAAAGCTCGGGCATTGACGCGCCGAGACCGTGAAGCGCGAGTTGGGATGCGCGGCCTTGCGCCCGGACTCGGGCGTCCAGTCTTTGCCCTGCCAGTCGATCAGATGCGCCGGCGGTACATCGGTCATGCCCTCCCACCACACATCGCCGTCATCGGTGAGCGCGACATTGGTGAAGATCACGTCGCGGGTCAGCATCCGGATCGCGTTCGGATTTGATTTCATGCCGGTGCCCGGCGCGACGCCAAAGAAGCCGGCCTCGGGATTGATGGCGCGGAACGTGCCGTCCGGGCGCGGCTTGATCCAAGCGATGTCGTCGCCGATCGTCGTGACCTTCCAGCCCTCAAAATCGTCAGGCGGCACCATCATCGAGAAATTCGTCTTGCCGCAGGCCGACGGAAACGCGGCCGCGACATAGGTCTTTTCGCCCTGCGGGCTCTCGACGCCGAGAATCAGCATGTGCTCAGCCAGCCAGCCTTGGTCGCGCCCCATCAGTGATGCGATGCGCAGGGAGAAGCATTTCTTGCCGAGGAGCGCGTTGCCGCCATAGCCCGAGCCGAAAGACGCGATGGAGTAGTCGTCGGGGAAATGGACGATGTATTTGTGCTCGGCGTTGCACGGCCAAGCCACATCTTTTTGTCCCTTGTCCAGCGGCGCGCCGACCGAGTGCAAGCAAGGAATGAAATCGCCGTCGCCAAGAAAGTCGAGCACCTTCTGGCCCATGCGCGTCATCGTCCGCATGCTGACCGCAACGTAAGGCGTATCGGTAAGCTGAACACCGATATGGGAGATCGGCGATCCGAGCGGCCCCATGCTGAAGGGGATGACATACATCGTTCGCCCGCGCATCGAGCCCTCGAACAGGCGATCCAGCGTGGCTCGCATGAGTTTCGGGTCCATCCAATTGTTGTTTGGACCGGCGTCGACCTTGTCAGCGGAGCAGATGAAGGTGCGGTCCTCGACGCGCGCGACGTCGGCGGGATCGGAACGGCAGAGGTAGGAATTGGGACGCTTGGCCTCATTGAGCTTGATGAGGGTGCCGCTCTTCACCATCTCGGCGCAGAGGCGGTTATATTCTTCCTGCGATCCGTCGCACCAATAGATCCGGTCGGGTTTGCACTTTGCCGCGATCTCTTCGACCCAGGCGAGAAGCTTCTTGTTGTGCGTCGGACTCGTAGGAACAGTCATTGGTATAGTCATCCTCACCTCTTTAATTGCCGTTCGCTTGGCTCGCGCTCCGCTTTGCCGGGATCGCGCCAAGAGCAAGGCTTCGCCCGAAGAGGGCTGCGCCTGCCCGCCGGCTTTATCTTGAACGCAATCCGCGTCCGCCGTTGCCCTTGGCGAACAGCCGGCGCGAAGTGCCCATCCTTTTTCTCTCCCGGTGCACCCAATGCCGGGCTATTGCCCTGAGCATCAAGGGAAGCAACGACGAAAACCCAGCGGTCCGTGCCGCTTTATGGGTCCAACCCGACTGTCGGACAAGATAGTTTGGTAGGCAAAGTGCCGCAATCGGGGGCTCGCGGCCTAGTTAACAGGCGGGCATCATCACATTTATGACGAGCGCCTCCGCGCCATGTTAAGAGGGCCCCATGTCGGTGACCGATGAGCAACTCGAACGCTATGCCAGGCACATCGTGCTTCGCGAGGTCGGCGGGGCCGGTCAGGCCAAGCTTCTGGCAGCGCGGGTTCTGGTCATCGGGGCAGGCGGCCTGGGCAGCCCGCTTATCCTCTATCTCGCCGCGGCCGGCATTGGCACCATCGGCATCGTGGATTTCGACCGCGTAAGCCTGTCCAACCTGCAGCGTCAGATCGCGCATCGGACCCAGGATGTCGGACGGCTCAAGACCGACTCCGCCAGCGATTCCGCCCGCGCGATCAATCCAGACGTGAAGCTGATCCCTCACGCCGAGCGCTTGACCACCGCCAACGCCGCGGCGCTGATCGAGGGCTATGACCTCGTCGCCGACGGGTCGGACAATTTCGGCACCCGCTTTTTGGTCAATGATGCGGCCTATTTTGCGGGGCGGACGCTGGTTTCCGCCGCCGTGACGGAGTTCGACGGCCAGCTCGCAACTTACAAGGCCTGGGACGGCAAGAACCGCTTTCCCTGTTATCGTTGCCTATTCCCCGAGCCCCCGCCGCCCGAATCAGCGCCCAATTGCAGCGAAACGGGCGTGCTCGGCGCTGTTGCGGGCATCATGGGGACCCTTCAAGCGCTTGAAGTCATGAAGGAAATCCTCGGCATCGGCGAGAGCATGGCAGGCCGCCTGCTGATTTATGATGGTCTGGGCGGACGGTTTCGAACGATCAAGGTAATGCCGGATACCGCCTGCCGCCTGTGCGGTTCTTCGCCCGCCATCCGCGATCTTTCAATTCATCGCACTGATCCAACCGGTTAGCCGCTATTTTAACCGGCATTTAAGTTCATTTCTTTAGCCTTTTCCCGGTCAGGGCAAACGACCCCGCCAGGGATAAGTCATGTCTCAAGTGCATTTTGAGGTGTTCCGCCAAACGAGGACAGGCGGTGGATGGGCGCTTGTCGAGGCGATCGCGCAACGTGACGAGGCCGTCACATACGCCAAACTCATGCTGAGCGAAGGCGCCACCGCCGTTCGCGTGGTGAAGGAGATGTATCAGCCCGAAACGGGCGAATATATGACCCTCACCATCTTCGAGCACGGTGCGACTGAGACCAAAAGGAAGAGCAAGAAGCTGGACGAGGGCGCGAGCTCCACGCCTTGTTTCAAGGCGGACGATCTCTATTCCTATCACGCCCGCTCGACGATGGCCCGGATCCTGAGCGAGTGGCTAGCCCGGCAGAAGCTGACTTTGACCGAACTCATTCACAGCGCCGCCGCACTGGAGAAGTTCGAGGCCACCGGAACCACCTATCAGCACGCGATCCAGAAGGTCGCGGTGGCCCAGGCGGCGGAGTCCGAATCCTCGGTGGCGCAGATCGTCAAGAAACTGGACGAGCTCTGCACGACCGCCATCCATCGAGTCTACAAAGACAACCACCGAGGGCTTTTTCCGGTGCTGCAGGCTGGACAGTTCGGTCCGCTGGCGGAGCGCTTGGCCCCGAGCGCGGACGCGCGTTACGTGTTGAACGGAGCTCTCGCCAAATATCTTGCCTCTGCGTCGAGTTGGGACGCGAAGCTCCAGAGCCTGCTGGCACTGATGGCGGAGTTGCCGGCGGCGGGCGTTCCCCGTGCGCTTCTGCTCAACGGGATCGACGTCATCGTCGCAGAAATGCTGACCGGCGCGGCGGCCTTGGCCGATCTCCTCGGCGCCAACCCCGACCTCGGTCACGCCCTCGCGAATCTGGTCGAGCTGTTCCTCGGAACCGAAGTCCATGTCGCCGAAGGGGGCGGCCGCGGTATCAATGAGCTCGCCCGTTTTTTCGCCAAGGACGAACTGCCGGAATCCCGCCAGGCCATCGCCGGGCGCATCATCGCCGAGCTCAAAGGGATGAAGCGGCTATGCCCGAGTTCCATCGACGAAGAATTCAAAATGTTGCGACGCCTGGGCAATCAGCTGGTTCGCGGCCAAGGCAGATATCTCCCGCATGAGGATTTGATCACCGCCTTCGAAGAACGCTCGAAGCGGCTCGTGACGCACGAGCCCTTGCTGCAGTTCATGCAGGGCGCGAAGGCCTCGGACGAGAGGCTCGAGCGCCTTCTACTGGTGGAGGAGAACATCATCGGCGCCGAGAATAAGCGCACGCTGTCGACGTTCATCATTCCCATGATCACGTCCAACGGCTTCGAGAACCAGCTTTGCCCCGGCGCGCCGACGCGGCAGCGCCTCCGTCGTGCCGCGGAGCTGCAGGAGCGCGTGCTCCGATCGGGTTTCCAGGAGGTGCAAAAGAACCAGATTGCGGTCGCGCTGGACAGGGTGGCGCTGCGCATCGACGAGCGCGTGCGATTCCTCGCCTCAATCGAGGCCCGCACGGGCAATCCCATCGAGCGGGTCGAGGCGCTTCTCAAGCTGTGCAACGCCGGCGTGTTCACGCAGGGCGAACTTATGATCAAGGCGCGCCGGCTGCTGATGACGTGCTTGGCCAAGCCGGGCTTCCGGTTGCTTTACATCGCGGAACGCCAACGCGAACGAAGCGGCGACTTAGACCACGACCAGATCTTGACGGAGCTCGCGAGCCGGCTGGAGAAGATCGGTATCCCGCTGCACGAGGCGATGCGGGCTCTGGCGGCGTAAACCTCGCCGACGGTAGAGCCGTTTGGTTTGAGCGTAACGCCTAACGTCATTCCCGGCCGAGCAATGCCCCCGGGTCCGCGTGTCGCGCGGCCCGAGAGTAAACTCGCGTTTGCTGGGGGAAGGGAATCCACCTCGATTCAATCCGCAACGGCTAATGCGCTTCATCCCAATTCTTGCCGGCGCGGGCATCGACAACCAGGGGCACACGCAGCTGGATCGCCGGTAGAGTCGCTTTCTCCATCACACCGCGCGCGACATCACAGACTTGTCTTGCTTGCTCATCTTTCGCTTCAAGCACGAGTTCGTCATGAACCTGCAGCAGAAGCTTCGCGTCGAGATCATTCTCGGCGAGCGCGGAGGGAAGGCGTGTCATGGCGCGGCGGATGATGTCGGCGGCTGAACCCTGGATGGGAGCATTGATCGCCTGGCGTTCGCCGAAGGCGCGGTGCGCCGCGCTTTGCGCTTTTACGTCGCGGATATGGATGCGGCGGCCGAAGATCGTTTCGACATAGCCGTGCTCGCGCACAAATGCCTTGGTCGATTCCATGTAATCGCGAATGCCCGGAAAGCGCTCGAAATATTTCTTGATATAGGCATCCGCTTCGCCGCGCGGAATGCCGAGCTGATTGGCCAGGCCAAAGCCACTGATACCGTAGATGATGCCGAAATTGATCGCTTTCGCGCGGCGGCGGATTTCCGCCGGCATATCCTTGACCGGGACCGAGAACATTTCCGATGCCGTCATGGCGTGGATGTCGAGGCCATCGGCGAAAGCCTGGCTCAGCGCCGGCACGTCCGCGATATGGGCGAGAAGGCGAAGCTCGATCTGGGAATAATCCGCCGACACGAGACAACGGCCCTCGGGCGCGATGAAGGCGCGGCGGATACGGCGGCCCTCTTCCGTGCGGATAGGAATGTTTTGCAGATTGGGCTCGACTGAGGAAAGCCGTCCTGTGGTGGTCGCGCCGAGCGCGTAAGAGGTATGCACGCGCGAGGTCGTCGGGTTCACATAGGTCGGCAGCGCGTCGGTGTAGGTGGATTTGAGTTTGGATAGCTGCCGCCATTCGAGAATGCGCGCCGGCAGATCATGACCTGCAGCGGCCAACTCTTCCAAAACGTCGGCATCCGTGGACCAGGCGCCGGTCTTGGTGCGCCTTCCTCCGGGAAGCGAGAACTTGCCGAACAGGATGTCACCCAGCTGCTTTGGCGAGCCCAGATTGAAACTTTCTCCCGCGAGCTTGCAACATTCCTCTTCCAACCGCGCCATATCGCGCGCGAAATCATTGGAAAGCTTGGCAAGGAAGGACGGGGCGATCGCAATGCCGGCGCGCTCCATCTCCGCAAGCACCGAAATCAGGGGACGTTCCAGCGTCTCGTAGACCGTGGTCCGCCGTTCGGCGACGAGACGCGGCTTCAACAACAAATGAAGGCGCAACGCGATGTCGGCATTCTCGGCGGCGTAACGGGTCGCTTGCAAAATCGCCACCTGATCGAAGGAAATGCGCTCGCGGCCCTTTCCCGTAACATCGGCGAGTGCGATCGGCTTGTGGTGGAGGTGCGTTTCGGAGAGTTCCTCCAACCCATGTCCGTGCAAGCCGAGATCGAGCACGTAAGATATCAGGAGCACATCGTCGAGAGCCTTAAGCGCGATCCCTCGCTGGCGGAGAACGATGATCGCGGTCTTCAAATTGTGCCCCGTCTTCAAGACCCCTTCGTCTTCGAAGAGAGGCGCAAGCCCTGTCAGCGCCTCGCGCTCGCTCAACTGCAGAGCTGCGGAACCCGCGAGATCGAGTCCGCCATCGGCGCGATGGGCGAGCGGGATATAACCGGCAATCCCCGGCCCGACGGAAAGCGCGATCCCGAGGAGGCGTGCGCGCATGGGATCCGCATTGTCGGTTTCCAGCGAGAGCCCGAGCAGACCCGCCTCATGCGCGGCTGCGATCCAACGATTCAGTGCTGCCGCATCTGTGATGCTTTCGTACCCGCCATAATCGATCGGACGCAAAAGCGCAGCGCGATCCAGCACAGCGCCGGGGCAGCCTTTGGCGTCCGCCGGCGCCGGCGGCGGCTTCATCTCCGCTTGCGGCAATGCAGGTGCCGGAGCGGCTTGCGCCGGGAGGGCCTCGTCCACCACCACGCCCAGCCTTAGCGCCGCCCGGCGTAACAGATTGAGGAATTCCATCGAGCGCAAGAACGGCATCAGTTTGGTCGGATCGGGATCGCGCACCGCGAAGTCGACGATCTCCTCATCCAGCGGAACCGCATCGTCGAGCTTGACCAGACGCGCAGAGAGTCGTGCCTGTTCGGCAAATTCGATCAGGCTTTCCCGGCATTTGTTTTGTTTGATTTCGTCCGCCCGGGCGAGCAGCGTTTCCAGATCGCCGAACTCGGCGATCAGCTTGGCCGCCGTCTTCACGCCGATGCCCGGCACGCCCGGAACGTTGTCGATGGAATCTCCAATGAGAGCCTGGACGTCGATCACCTTGTCGGGCGGCACGCCGAAGCGCTCGATCACCTCGTTGGGGCCGATGCGGCGATTCTTCATCGGGTCCAGCATCTCCACCGTGCCGTCATAGATGAGCTGCATGAGGTCCTTGTCCGACGAGACAATGGTCACCTTGACGCCTGCTTCGCGCGCCAGCCTCGAATAGGTGGCGATCAGATCGTCGGCTTCGAACCCGGATTTTTCAACGCAAGCGACCCCAAAAGCGCGGACCGCGTCGCGGGTCAGCGGAAATTGGGGAACGAGATCGTCGGGCGGCTCCGACCGGTTGGCCTTATATTCCGTGTACATATCATTGCGAAAGGTCTTGTGGCCCGCATCGAAAATGACGGCAAGGTGGCTTGGCTTATCTCCCGCTTTGGTGTCTTCCAGAAGCTTCCACAACATGTTGCAGAACCCCGCGACCGCGCCGGTGGGAAGCCCGTCGGATTTTCGCGAGAGCGGCGGAAGCGCGTGATAGGCGCGAAAGATGAAGCCGGAGCCATCGATCAGATACAGGTGATCGCCCGGCGCGAGCGCACGCGCCTCAGAGATGTCCGGGCTTGTTGCCGTCAATGCGATTCCGCCTCGCCTTTGGCTCGGGCCTCAATGGCTTCGGGGCTCAGCACGAAACGCCGGTCGCAATAGCCGCATACCACGAACGTTTCTTCGCCCATTTCGAGATAGACCCTGGGATGGCCGAGCGCGCCTTCTCCGCCGTCGCAGGCGACGCGTGTGCGGGTGACGACGATGGTTTCAGGCGTTTGGATGCTCATGCGGGGTTTCCAGGAATTTTGAAAAGCGCCGGGATCATAGCGGGCAAAGCTGCGACCGCAACCCTGTGCGGGGGACATCTTTCTGGGCCTTATTCGCGCGGACGAGCGACAAATGAAAGAGCGCCGCCGATGACGGCCAGGACCGCCCAGCCGGGCAAGGACATGATCGTCACCACCGCCATCGTGAGTGGCGCCGACAAATCCATGTGCCATGCTTTCGGATCGGCGCCGTAGAGCGTCAGGATGTACTCGAGAGAGCGGATGGTGCGGACGCCGCCGGATTCGATCGTGCTGATCTTATCGGCGCCAAGCAGCATCAACGCATGTGCCACGAGCACGATTCCGAGGACGCGCATCCCGGCAACGAAATATTTCTTCATGGGCGGTGTGAAATCATTCCGCCTACCGGTTGATGGGCGGCTGGGGCGGGGGTTTGGGTCGGGAACGGCGTTCGGACCGCCCTGCGGATACAAATCCGAGAAGCGCGCCTGGGACGCCGGTCACCGCCCAGCCGGGCGCCGAAACGATGGCGATGCAGACTTGCGCGAATTGTGGCGGAAGTTTCTGCGCGAACCATAGCCCGGCATCGAAGCCGAACAGCATCAGGATGCGATCAAACGAACGCATGACCGTTCCGCCGCCGGTTTGTTCCAGGGTGCTCACCACGTCCGCCCCAAGAAGCATCAGGGCGATGACGATCAGAAACACGCTGATGACGCGAAGGATCGCCATAGAATCGCCGGTCACGCTTCAGTAGTGATTTTATAGTGTTCGAAGGCTTTGTCGCGGGGCATGAGCACAGATGGCTCGTGCGTCATGGCGGGGCCGAGGTCTCAAGCAGACGCCCGGAAAACAGGGTTTCCCGGGCGTCTTTCCATCGTGCTCGAGCCTAACCCGCCTGCTGCTCGCCGTCCCCGGCTTGCTGCTTCTTGGAAAGGTCCTCGCCGGTTGCCTGATCGACCACTTTCATGGACAGGCGCACCTTGCCGCGATCGTCCATACCGATCAGCTTCACCTTCACCACATCGCCTTCTTTGACCACGTCATTGACCTTGGCGACGCGCTTTGATGCGAGCTCTGAAATATGCACCAGGCCGTCGCGTGGTCCGAAGAAATTCACGAAGGCGCCGAAATCCATGATCTTGACGACCTTGCCTTCGTAGATTTCGCCGATTTCGGGTTCCGCCACGATCGACTTAATCCATTTCAGCGCCGCCTTGATCGATTCTCCGTCGGCGCTCGCCACCTTGATGGTGCCGTCGTCCTGGATGTCGATCTTGGCGCCGGTCTTCTCGACGATCTCGCGGATCACCTTGCCGCCCGATCCGATGACTTCGCGGATCTTGTCGGTGGGAATTTTTATGGTCTCGATGCGCGGGGCATGCTCTCCGAGCTCGGAGCGTGCGCCGCTGATCGCTTTTCCCATCTCGCCCAGGATGTGGATTCGTCCATCCTTCGCCTGATCGAGCGCAACCCGCATGATCTCTTCGGTGATGCCGGTGATCTTGATGTCCATCTGCAGCGAAGTGACACCCTGTTCGGTGCCCGCCACTTTGAAATCCATGTCGCCGAGGTGATCTTCATCGCCGAGGATATCGGAAAGCACCGCGAATCTCGGCCCTTCGAGGATGAGCCCCATGGCAATGCCCGCGACAGCGCGCTTCAAGGGAACGCCCGCATCCATCAGCGCGAGCGAGGAACCGCACACCGTCGCCATAGACGATGAGCCGTTGGATTCGGTGATTTCCGACACCAGGCGGATCGTATAGGGAAACACCGTCTTATCCGGGAGCAGTGGATTGATCGCGCGCCAGGCAAGCTTGCCATGGCCAATCTCGCGCCGGCCCGCGCCCATCATGCGCCCCACCTCGCCTACCGAATAGGGCGGGAAATTGTAATGCAGCATGAAGTGCTGCTTGTAGGTCCCTTCGAGCGAATCGATGAATTGTTCGTCCTCACCGGTTCCCAGCGTGGCGACGACAAGGGCTTGGGTTTCGCCGCGGGTGAACAATGCGCTGCCATGAGCGCGCGGGAGCACGCCGACTTCGGAGACGATCGGACGCACCGTTTTCAGATCGCGGCCGTCGATACGCCGGCCGGTCTCGATGACAGAGCCGCGCATCACACGGCTTTCCATTGCCTTGAACAGCTTGCCGAAGAGGTTGGGCGGAATCTTGCCTGGTTCTTCGCCGACAAGCGCTGCGGCCGACTCGCTCTTGATCGCGTCGATGCGAACATGCCGGGCGCCCTTCTCGGCAATCTGATAAGCCGCTTTCAGCTCATCCTCGACGTGGCGCGCCAGAAGCGCCAACTCGGTCTCGTATTCGTTCGTCTGCACATCGCGCGGTTCCTTGGCCGCCTTCTCGGCAAGACGGATGATCGCATCGATCACCTTCTGCATTTCGCGGTGACCGAACATGACGGCGCCGAGCATGGTTTCTTCGGAGAGCTCCTTCGCCTCCGATTCGACCATCAGCACCGCATCGCCCGTGCCCGCGACCACCAGCTCGAGATCGGAATTCACCATCTCGTCGATTTGCGGGTTGAGCTTGTATTCGCCGCCGATAAAGCCGACGCGGGCTGCGCCGATGGGTCCCATGAAGGGAATGCCCGAAAGGGTCAGCGCGGCCGATGCCGCCACCATGGCTACGACGTCGGGCTCATTTTCGAGGTCGTGACTGAGAACTGTGATGATGATTTGCGTCTCGTTGCGATAGCCGGGCGCAAAGAGCGGCCGGATCGGCCGGTCGATGAGGCGAGAGATCAAGGTCTCGCGCTCGGTGGGCCGCCCCTCCCGCTTGAAATAACCGCCTGGGATCTTGCCCGCGGCGTAGAATTTTTCCTGGTAATTGACGGTCAAGGGGAAGAAATCGATGCCCGCTTTGGGCTCCGTCTGACCCACCGCCGTGGCCAGAACTACCGTTTCCCCATAGGTCGCCATGACGGCCCCATCGGCCTGGCGCGCGACCTTTCCTGTTTCAAGAACGAGCTTGCGCCCGCCCCAATCGATCTCCTCGCGATGTACGTTGAACATAGATATTTTCCTTCTTTCCCGCCGCCGGATTGCCGCGGGCCTTCCTTGCTGATGTGGTCAAGAAAACTGGTGTGAGCGGACTCGCGTTCCCACGCGCCCGCTTGTTGAGAGCCGGAACTCTTGTCCGCTCTCCAGGGACGGCTCGTTCCCGGCCGTTCTGCAAAAGAGAAATCAGCGGCGCAAACCCAAACGCTGGATCAGGGCTTCATAGCGCGACTGATCCTTGGACTTCACGTAGTCGAGCAGGCGACGGCGCTGCGAGACCATCTTGATCAACCCCCGCCGCGAATGATTGTCCTTCGCGTGGGTCTTGAAATGCTCCGTCAAATTGGAGATGCGCTCCGAGAGCACGGCAACCTGGACCTCGGGCGAGCCTGTGTCGCCTTCGCCGGTCGCATATTGCGTCATCACTTCTTTTTTTCGTTCTGCCGTCACCGACATCGATCTATTCCCGCTCTATGGCCGAGTCGCTAGGCGCTCGGTCCGAAATTGAAAACCCTGAACGGCCTCAGCTCCCCTTGGGCGATTTCGGCGAGCGCTACTGGCTCGCCTCTGGCCGTAGAGAGATAGACCGTCCGACCCTGGAAATCCGCTCCCGCTCCGGTGGGTCCGTCCTGCTGTTCCATCAGGCGCGTAAAATGCGGCGCACGGATGAGGACGGAGTTGCCGTTGCGAAGGCGAACCGAATCCGGCTCCGTCACGGCCAGCGCCGGGATGCCGTCCAGCGCGGTCGCGATGGGCCTTAAATGCTCCAAAGCGGCGGGACTATGGCCGAAACCCTCCAGCATTTCCAGAGAAATTGCGGATTCTATGGAAAAGGGCCCAACCCTTAGCCGGCGCAGTTGGGCCACGTGACCGACCGTGCCCAAAGCGAGGGCGAAATCGCGCACCCAGGCGCGAATATAGGAGCCCTTGCCGCAAGCCACCTCAAAGACCGCGTGGTCCGGATCGGGCTGATCGACGAGCTGGGCATCGCGGATGACGATTGGCCGCGCGGCCAAGTCCAACACCTCGCCCTCCCGCGCCAGATCATAGGCGCGTTCGCCCTCCACCTTGATCGCCGAATAGGACGGGGGCACCTGCATGATTTCGCCAATGAAATGGGGAATCCCGTCCAGGATTTGTTGGCGCGACGGGCGGACATCCGAGGCGGCGATGCATCGCCCCTCCGCATCGTCGGTATCGCGGGCTTCTCCCCACCGCGCGGTGAAGCGATAGAGCTTCTCGCCATCCATGGCATAGGGCACGGTCTTGGTCGCTTCGCCGAGTGCAATCGCGAGCACGCCGGTCGCTAGCGGGTCGAGGGTCCCGGCATGGCCGGCTTTGGCCGCGTCGAAAAGCCGCCGAACCCGCGACAAGGCTTGGGTCGAGGTAATGCCCTTAGGCTTATCGAGAACGACCCAGCCATGAATGGCCGATCCCTTACGTTTGCGCGCCATGAAAACCTCTTCCCCCTTGTGGGCCGGGGTGGGGGAAGGTGGCAAACATCACCAAAGCCATCATTGCGTGTCTTCGCCATGATCATCGGGCGCCGCGAGGTCTCGCGCGACGTTCTCCGAGTGCAAAATCCTCGCAATCCGCTCGGCCTCGGCGAAAGACGTGTCTTCGACGAAGCGCAGCTCGGGCGTGAACTTCAACTCGATCCCGCGGCCGAGCTCGCCGCGCAAAAAGCCCCGATGGCGATTGAGCGCCGCAATGGTGCCTGCCGCATTGACGCCGCCCAAGGGCTCGACGAACACCGTGGCATGCCGCATGTCCGGCGAGGGCTTCACCTGGGTGACGGTCACCGATACCCCGATGAGTTCCGGATCGCGGATGTCGGTCTCGCGCAGGATGTCGGACAGCGCATGGCGCAACACCTCGCCCACCCGCAACTGCCGCTGCGAGGGGCCCTTCTGTTCAGAATGATTGCGATGCCGGGGCATGTCCGTTTCGGCAGTGACGAGGTTCGAGACCGTCAGAGCGAGCGCTTGATGGTTTCGACTTCGTAACACTCGATGATGTCGCCCTTCTGGATCTCGTGGTAATTGGCGAAGGCCATGCCGCATTCCTGTCCGGCCTGGACTTCCCGCACCTCGTCCTTGAAGCGCTTCAGCGTTGAGAGTTCACCCTCGTGGATCACCACATCGTCGCGGACGAGGCGCACCTTGGCGCCGCGCCGCACCAGCCCTTCGGTGACGCGGCAGCCGGCCACCTTGCCCACTTTGGAGATGTTGAACACTTCGAGGATTTCGGCATTGCCGAGGAAACGTTCGCGCGTTTCCGGCGCCAACATGCCGGACAACACCGCTTTCACATCATCGAGCACATTGTAGATGATGTTGTAGTAGCGGATTTCGACGCCATCGCGCCGGGCGCGCTCGCGCGCCTGCATATTGGCCCGCACATTGAAGCCGATGATCGCAGCGCCCGATGCGTGCGCCAAAATGACGTCGGATTCGGTGATACCGCCTGCGCCGCCATGGAGAATTTGCACCGCGACTTCGTCCGTGCCGAGCTTGCTGAGCGCGCCATCGATGGCTTCGAGCGACCCTTGCACATCGGCCTTGATGACGAGAGGAAGCAAACGCTTCTCGCCGTCTTTCTGACTCTTCAGGAGTTGATCGAGGGACTGACGCGAGATCATCGCCTGACGGCCTTCACGGCGCTTGCGGCCGCGATATTCGGTGACTTCGCGGGCGCGTGCCTCGGAATCGACGACCACGAATTCATCGCCGGCTTCGGGCGCCGCCGATAGGCCAAGCACCTCCACGGGTTCGGACGGCCCGGCGGAGTCCACGGTCTCGCCGTGATCGTTCACCAGCGCACGCACGCGTCCCCACTCGGCGCCGGCGACAAGAAGATCGCCCTGGCGCAGCGTACCGCGCTGCACCAGCACGGTTGCGACCGGTCCGCGGCCCTTGTCGAGCTTGGCTTCGATCACCGCGCCGTCGGCCGGCCGTTTTGGATTGGCCTTCAGATCCAGCACTTCGGATTGCAGCAGGATCGCCTCTTCGAGTTTTTCGAGCCCGGTCCCTTTGGTGGCCGAGACTTCGACCGCCAGCACGTCGCCGCCCAATTCCTCGACCTGGATTTCGTGCTGCAAGAGTTCGTTCTTCACGCGCGAAGGGTTGGCGTCGGCCTTATCGATTTTGTTGATCGCAACGATGATGGGCACGTTCGCCGCCTTGGCGTGGGCGATGGCTTCGACCGTTTGGGGCATGACACCATCGTCGGCGGCGACCACCAGGATGACGAGATCGGTGACTTTGGCGCCGCGGGCGCGCATAGCCGTGAAGGCGGCATGGCCCGGCGTATCCAAGAAGGTGATCTTGGCGCCGGAGGGAAGCTGAACCTGATAGGCGCCGATATGCTGCGTGATGCCGCCGGCCTCTCCGGCCACGACATCGGTCTTGCGCAACGCATCCAATAGGGAAGTCTTGCCGTGATCGACATGGCCCATCACGGTCACGATCGGCGCCCGCGGAGTCATGGCGTCGGGATCATCGATGAGCCCGCGCAGGCCTTCGAGGACGTCCGATTCCGCGACCCTCTTGACCGAATGGCCGAGCTCGGTTGCCACCAGTTCCGCCGAATCGGCATCGATGGTGTCGTTGGACGTCACCATCATGCCGCTCTTCATAAGGACCTTGATGACATCGACGCTGCGCCGGGCCATACGGTTGGCGAGTTCTGCCACCGTGATGGTTTCCGGGATCACCACTTCGCGCGGACCGGCGGGCGGGGCCGGCTGCTGCTGGCGATGCGCGCGGTTGAGTTGGCGCCTGTAGGACGCCAGCGAACGCATGCGTTCTTCATCTTCGGAAAGCGCGCGCGTGATGGTGAGCTTGCCGGCACGGCGGCCGCCGGGGGTTGCTTTGCGCGCAGGCGGCGTCTTGACGGGGGTCTTGCCGCCCTTCTTCGCCGTGACTTCTTCTTCCTCTTCGGTCAGGTCGCGAGCGCGCTTGACCGAAGGCGTGGCGGGAGCCGACGACGGCACGCCGGCTTCGGCTTCCTTCTCCTTCAGGCGGCGGGCCGCTTCCTGTTCGGCGCGGCGGCGGGCCTCTTCTTCGGTGGCCTTGCGCGCCTCTTCTTCGGCTTGACGCCTTGCGGCCGCTTCGCGCTCGCGGCGCATGCGGTCTTCTTCGATGGCGCGGCGTGCGGAGTCTTCCTCGGCGCGCTTGCGCGCTTCTTCCTCGAAGAATTTCGCGTCGGTCAGAGCGCGGAGCCGCGCCTCCTTCTCGTCTTCGGTGAGTTCGCGCAGCACGACGCCGCCGCGGCCGGCAGCCGCGCGACGCGCCTCCTCGCGAAGGTCTGCGCCAGGATGCAGCGCTTCCTCGGCAGCGACATGCTTGGCCGGCCTTTCCGGCTCGGCCGGACCCTTGCCGGGCGCCACGCGGACGCGCTTCTTCTCCACCACGACCGCTTTGCTGCGGCCATGGCTGAAGCTCTGGCGAACCGTCGAGGTTTCCGTGCGCTTCAACGACAGTGTCTTGCCGCCGCGCGCGCGTGCACCGCTGTCATCCGTCTCGCTCATTCGATCCTTTCACCGACAATTCCATAACTCGAAAACAGGTAAGCGGGCATCAGCCCGGCCCACCCGCCTCACCGTCAGAAAAACCGTCCCAGACCCAGGGCCTGAGCGCCCGAAACCCGCTAAGCCGCGCTGCTTCAAAGATCAGCCGCTCTGCAATCCGCCCCGGTTTGAGGGCTGCATGTACCACATTCTCCCGCCCCAGAGCCAAGCTCAATTCGCTATTGGTAAGAGCCCCGATAACAAAGGGAACATGGCCCCGTGTCGTCGCGGCGGCCTGGAGTTTACGCCGCCCGTCCGGGGCAGCCTCCGCCGCTTCGATGATCAGAACAGGCGGATTCGCACCGCGCAGCGCCTTGTCGACCTGGTCGAAACCCAAAACCAATTCGCCGGCCCGCCGGGCAAGTCCCAAATGGGCCAGAATGCGCTCGACCAGCTGGGCTTCTGCGCGCTCGGGAAGGCCCTTATCTGCGGCCGCCGACGCTTTCGCAGCCCGCGAGAAAAGCCGCTTGGCCACCGCTTGGCCAATCATCGTCCGGTCCGCGCTGACCCAGAGTCCACGTCCGGGAAGCTTGGCCTCCACATCGGGAACAACCTGACCATCGGGCGCCAGCACGAAGCGCAATAGCCGAGCTTCCGGCAGCACCTCGCCGGTGACGATGCAGCGCCGCTCGCGTGAGCCGCTCGTCGAACCGCTCCCGGTGTCTCGCTCTTCCCGCCGCTCGGCCAATGCCATCACGCTTCGGGCGCTCCTTCCGGTGCATCGGCCTGCGGCTTGACCAGATCTTCCTCTTTCACCCAGCCTGCTTTCACGCGCGCCTTCATGATGATGTCGTTGATCTCCTCGGCCGCGAGATCAAAGCCGTCCAATGCGCCCGGAACGCGAACCCGCTCATTGCCCTTGTTCTCGACGTAACCCAGAAGATCGTCGCTGGCGCAGCCCGCGAGGTCCTCCAGAGTCTTGATGCCGTTCTCGCCGAGGCTCACCAGCATCGGCGGGCTCAGCCCTTCGACTTCCGCCACCTCGTCGGCGACGCCCAATTCACGCCGCTTCGCATCCAGAGCCGCGTTCTTCTCTTCGATGTAGCCAACGGCGCGCGTTTGCAGCTCTTCGGCGGTGTCCTCGTCGAAGCCTTCGATCTCGGCGAGCTCGTGCACGGGCACATAGGCCACGTCCTCGACGCTGGCGAAGCCTTCGGAGGCGAGCAATTGGGCGATCGTCTCGTCGACATCCAGCGCTTCCATGAAGAGCTGGGTGCGCTCGGCAAATTCCTTCTGCCGGCGTTCGGATTCTTCCTGTTCGGTCAGGATATCGATCTGCCATCCGGTGAGCTGCGAGCCCAGGCGCACATTCTGGCCGCGGCGGCCTATGGCGAGCGAAAGCTGATCGTCGGGCACCACCACTTCGACGCGGCGCGTTTCCTCATCCAGCACGACCTTGCTCACTTCGGCCGGCGCCAGCGCGTTCACGATGAAGGTGGCGGGATCCCCATTCCAGGGAATGATGTCGATACGCTCGCCCTGCAGTTCCTGAACCACCGCCTGCACGCGCACGCCGCGCATGCCGACGCAGGCGCCCACCGGATCGATCGAGGAATCCTTCGAGATCACTGCGATCTTGGCGCGCGAGCCGGGATCGCGCGCGACGGCGCGGATTTCGATGATGCCGTCATAGATCTCGGGCACTTCCTGCGCGAAGAGCCGCGCCATGAATTGCGGATGGGTGCGGGAAAGAAAGATCTGCGGCCCGCGCGTTTCGCGACGCACGTCATAGATATAGGCCCGGATGCGGTCGCCGTTGCGGAAGCTCTCGCGCGGGATCATCTCGTCGCGGCGCACGACGCCTTCGGCGCGGCCGAAATCCACCACGACCGAGCCGAATTCGACCCGCTTCACCGTGCCATGTACGATCTCGCCGATGCGGTCCTTGTATTCGTCATATTGGCGCTCCCGTTCCGCGTCGCGCACCTTTTGCACGATCACCTGCTTCGCCGCCTGGGTGGCGATGCGCGAGAACTCGATGGGAGGAAGCGTTTCGGCGATGATGTCGCCCACTTGGGCGGCGGGATTGCGCCGGCGCGCATCCACGATCGAGATTTCGATCTTGTCGTTGTCGACCAGATCCACGACATGCAGATACCGCGAAATATGGGTCTCGCCGGTCTTGGGATCGATTTCGACCCTGATCTCGTTCTCGGTGCCGTAGCGCGATTTCGCCGCGCGCTGCATCGCCTCTTCCATCGCGTGGATCACGACGTTCTTGTCGATCGACTTCTCGCGTGCGACCGCGTCGGCGATCTGCAGCAATTCAAGCCGGTTGGCGGCAACTCCGATGGCCATGTCATTCGCTCCTGGTTTTTCCGCTTCGTCATCCCCGTCTTGGTGACGACAAAGTTCGGTTTAATCTTCTAATGCGAAGCTTTCGCTTCTTTCGATTCCCTTGCCTTCAGGCTTTCCCGAATCAGACGGTCGGTGAGCACCAGCTTCGCCTCTGCAATATCGGATGCGTTAAGCCGCACCCGGCGCGTCTCGCCCTCATCGCTCACATCCAACAACACATCGTGCTCGTCCAAGCCAATGAGCAAGCCCTTGAAGCGCTTGCGGCCGTCAAGGCCCTGGGTCATCTCCACCCGCGCCTCATGCCCGGCGAAGCGGGCGAAATCGGCTTCGGCCGTGAGTGGCCGGTCGATGCCCGGCGAGGAGACTTCCAACACATATTCGTCGGCAATCGGATCGGCCGCCTCCAGCACTTCGGACAAAGCCCGTGACAGGGCCGCACAGTCGTCGACGTCCATTTGACCGTCGGGACGTTCTGCCATCACTTGCAGCGTTTTTCTCGTTGCTCCCTTAACGCGCAAACGCACGAGCCGGTAGCCCGCAGCTTCCACGGCAGGAGCAAGCAACGAATCCAAGGCGTTCTGACCGCTCAGGGCATTCCTCATCACCGTCAAACCATGCAAAGCCATTGGACTAAAGCTTTTCGGACGCGGCGATCTTACAATCGCCACACAACAGTTTTTCTGTTGTCCGGAATAACGCCTATCTACGCTCTCGCAAGGCTGAATACAAGGCCGGCATGGTGAAGACTCGTTGACCATGCGGTGCGTTTTCCTATGGAAATCGCCGCCGCGTTACCTAAATTACCCTCACCTTCGCAGGATGTTCATGGACCTCGCCACAACGCTGGACGCCGAAAGCCCGCAGCGGCCGCAAACTGTGCGCCGGCCAAGGTGGGGCCCGTGGGCGACGCTCGGCTGGGGCATCCCGTTAGCAGCGACCGCGGTTCTTTCGCAGACGCTCGGTGCGTTCGGCTTTGTGATGTGGTGGCGCGCTCTCCATCCCGATCAGCCCATCACGCGGGCCGATATCGCTACCAACGGTCCGTTGCTGGCATTCTCGTTGGCGGTATCCGCGCCCATTGTGCTTGGCTTGCTTGCGCTTGTGGTGCGCGCCTCGCGTGTATCCTTGAGCGAATATCTCGCGCTGAAGTGGCCGCGCTGGCGCGATCTCGGCGTCGGCGCGGCGGCGCTTGCCTGCGTGCTGCTCGCAACGGGTGTCGTGGCCGGGTTGACCGGGCAGGAAACGCCGGAATTCATGGGCGCGACCTACAACTCCGCGAAGATGGCCGGCATGCTGCCGCTGCTGATGGTCTCGTTCGTGTTCTTGGGGCCGCTGCAGGAAGAATTGCTGTTCCGCGGCTTCTTCTTTCGGGGCTTCGCGCCGGCGTTGGGCGCCTGGCCCGCGATCGCCTTGACCTCGGCGGTATGGGCATTCACGCATGTGCAATATTCATGGTTCTTCGTGGGCGAGATCTTTGCGCTGGGCATGGTGTTCGGCTGGCTCAGATGGCGCAGCGGTTCGGCGATACTCACCATCGCATTGCATGCTGCGGTCAATGGCCTGGCGCTTGCGGAAGTCGCGGCCCTCGCGAACCCGTAATGCAGGCTCACATCCGCAAGAACCGCAGATAGCTGCTTTTGCGCCCCGCTTTCATGGCCTTGGCTTCATAGCGCGTCTCGGGCCAATCGGGCGGACGCCCACGCCAATCGGCGGCCGATTCCGCCAGCCAGTGGAACGCGTGATGCGCACAGAATCGCTCCAGCGCCCAGTCGAGATAACCCGCATCATCGGTGGCGAAGCGCAGCTCCGCGCCCTTCTTCATCACCCGCGCAAGCTCGTCCAGCATTTCCATCTGGATGAAGCGCCTCTTGTGATGACGCGTCTTGGGCCAAGGGTCGGGGAAGAGGATGAAGATGCGTCCGAACGAAGCGTTCGGCGCAACCGCGATGACATCGCGGACATCCTCCGTGTAAAGACGGATATTCCCGAGGCCCTTGTCGGCGATCCTGGAAAGCAGCTTGGCCATGCCCGCGACATAGGGCTCAGCGCCGATGAGCCCCAATTCCGGGTGCGCTTCGGCCTGCCAAGCCAAATGCTCGCCGGCGCCGAAGCCCACTTCGAGCCAGACCTCCGAGATACGGCCCGCCTCCTCGGCGAAATATTCGCGTAGGTCGCGGCCCGGTTCCGGCGTCAGCGCCAGGGTCGGCAGGAGAGATTCGAGCAGACCCGCCTGGCGCGCGCGCAGCTTTGGCCCCTTGCGGCGGCCATAATGCTTGCGCCGGAACGTCAGGTCAGAACGCGGCTCTGAGCTGATCGGCGAGATCGGTTTTCTCCCAGGAGAACCCGCCTTCGCTATCGGGGGTGCGGCCAAAATGGCCATAGGCAGAGGTGCGGGCATAGATCGGCTTGTTCAGGCCCAAATGCTCGCGAATGCCGCGCGGCTTCAAACTCATCAGCTGGGGCAGGATGGTTTCGAGCTTCGTGGCGTTCACATGCCCGGTCTCGTGCAGATCGACATACAGCGAGAGCGGGTCGGAGACGCCGATGGCATAGGCGATCTGGATCGTGCAGCGATCGGACAAGCCCGCCGCCACGACGTTCTTCGCGAGGTAGCGCGCGGCATAGGCCGCGGAGCGGTCCACTTTGGTGGGATCCTTGCCGGAGAACGCGCCTCCCCCGTGGGGTGCAGCGCCGCCATAGGTGTCGACGATGATCTTGCGGCCCGTAAGCCCGCAATCCCCGTCCGGGCCACCGACCACGAAGGCGCCCGTGGGATTCACATG
Source organism: Micropepsaceae bacterium (assembly GCA_035318785.1). Lineage (GTDB taxonomy): Bacteria > Pseudomonadota > Alphaproteobacteria > Micropepsales > Micropepsaceae > CAIYRG01. The sequence continues at coordinate 22,699 of DATHDZ010000333.1, read as the reverse complement.
CCAGACCGTGCTCTTGGTCAGCCAGCCGTCGGGAAGCGCCTTCCTCACATAGGGCTCGATGATGTCGCGCACATGCTTGGATTCCAGCTTGGGATCGAGATGCTGGGTCGAGACGACGATTTGCGGCACTTCCACCGGCTTGCCGTCCTCGTAGCGCACCGTGACTTGCGACTTGGCGTCCGGGCCGAGCTGCGGCTCCTTCCCCGATTTGCGCGCTTCCGCCATGAGCTTGAGAATGGCATGGCTGTACTGGATGGGCGCGGGCATCAGGGAATCGGTCTCGCGGCAGGCGTAGCCGAACATGATGCCTTGATCGCCGGCGCCTTCATCCTTGTTGTCCTTGGCATCGACGCCCTGAGCGATGTGGGGCGATTGCTGGTGCAGCAAGACTTCGATGTTCGCGTGCTGCCAGTGAAAACCTTCCTGCTCATAACCGATGTCGCGAATGGCAAAGCGCGCGGAGTCGATCAGGATGTCCTTGCTGATTTCGTCGGGACCGCGTGTTTCGCCGGCGATGACCACGCGGTTGGTGGTGGCAAGTGTTTCGCAAGCGACGCGCAAATCTTTCGGCGCCCAGCCATATTTGGGCCCCAGGCGGAAGAACGCGTCCACGACTTCATCGGAGATGCGGTCGCAGACCTTATCGGGATGGCCCTCCGACACGGATTCGCTGGTAAACAGATAGTTTGAACGCTGCATCGCCGCCCTCTCACACGCCTAGTGCCCAAGCGTTTGCGAATTTTGGATTCGCCACACCAAGCCGGTTTCTTACAGGGAATCCGATAGGGGTCAATCGCGATGGCCTGAGAGTGCCTTGCGGCAATTTAATCCAGGATTTCCCTCGTCATAGGATGAAGCGTGACAGGTCCTGGTCCTTGGCCAGATCCTCCACGCGGGCGCGCACATAGGCGCCGTCGATGGTGAGCCGTTCGTCCGGCCTGTCGGTGGCGGTGAAGCTGATCTCGTCCAGCACGCGCTCCATGATGGTCTGCAGCCGCCGCGCTCCGATGTTTTCGACACGCGCATTCACGTCCGCGGCGATCTGCGCAATGGCCTCGATGCCATCCTCGGTGAATGCGAGCACAACGCTTTCCGTCGCCATCAAGGCCACATATTGCTTGATGAGGCTCGCCTCCGGCTCCGTCAGGATGCGCTTGAAATCGTCACGGGTCAGCGCCTTCAGCTCGACCCGGATGGGAAGGCGGCCCTGCAGCTCCGGCAAGAGATCGGAGGGCTTAGACAGATGGAACGCGCCCGACGCGATGAAGAGGATGTGGTCGGTCCGAACGGTCCCATGCTTGGTGGCGACGGTCGTCCCTTCCAGAAGCGGCAACAGATCGCGCTGCACGCCTTCGCGCGAGACGTCGGCCCCGCCACGAGTCTCACCCCGGGCGGAAATCTTGTCGATCTCGTCCAGGAATACGATCCCGTTGTTTTGCACATTGTCGATGGCATCGCGAATGATGCTCTCGTTGTCGAGAAGCTTGTCGGCCTCTTCGGCGATGAGAAGCTCATGCGAGGCCGAGACGGTCATGCGCCGCGTCTTGGTGCGCCCGCCCATCGCCTTGCCGAAAATATCGGCCAGATTGACCATGCCGATCTGCGCACCGGGCATGCCGGGGATTTCGAGCGAGGGCATGCCGCCGGCATCGCGTACCTCGATCTCGATCTCCTTGTCGTCGAGCTCGCCGGCACGCAGGCGCTTGCGGAAGGAGTCGCGGGTGGCCGCGCTCGCATTACCGACGAGCGCGGTGAGCACCCGCTCTTCGGCCTTGGCTTCGGCTTGCGCTTCCACCTCCTTGCGTTTGGCGCTGCGCACAAGGGCAATCCCGACTTCGAGAAGATCGCGCACGATCTGTTCGACGTCGCGGCCGACATAGCCGACTTCGGTGAATTTGGTCGCTTCGACCTTGAGGAAGGGCGCCTGGGCCAATTTGGCGAGGCGGCGCGAGATTTCGGTCTTGCCGACGCCGGTTGGCCCGATCATCAGGATGTTCTTCGGCAGCACTTCCTCGCGCAGGGCTTCGGGCAATTGCTGGCGCCGCCAGCGATTCCGGAGCGCGATGGCGACCGCGCGCTTGGCGTCGTGCTGACCGACGATATAGCGGTCGAGTTCGGAAACGATTTCCCTTGGGGTGAAGAAAGAACTCATCAGGAACCTTTGCTCAAACAGTCAACGCGCCGCACCCGCGAGCGTCTCTATGGTCACGTTCTCGTTGGTGAAGACACAAATTCCCGCGGCGATCTTCATGGCGCGCCGGGCGATCTCATCGGCGGGCAAATCGAGCGGCAGGAGGGCGCGCGCGGCCGCCAAAGCATAGGGACCACCGGAGCCGATCCCGATCAGGCTGTCCTCGGGGTCCAGGACGTCGCCCGTGCCCGAAAGGACGAGGGAGGTGTTCCGGTCGGCCACCGCCATCATGGCTTCGAGGCGCCGGAGGTAGCGGTCGGTGCGCCAATCCTTGGCGAGCTCCACACAGGCGCGCGCAAGATTGCCCGGATGCGTCTCCAGCTTTGCCTCAAGCCGTTCGAACAAAGCGAAGGCGTCCGCGGTCGCTCCGGCAAACCCGGCGATGACATCGCCTTTGCCCAGCCGCCTTACCTTCTTGGCATTGGCTTTGACAATGGTGTTGCCCATCGACACCTGACCGTCGCCCGCGATCACGACCAGACCGCCTTTTCGGACGGACAGAATGGTTGTGCCGTGCCATAGCGCTTCGGTCATGTTCGGGGCTCCTGGGGCGCGGGTGCGGGGTTAGGATATGGGCCGGGCCGCACGCCGGCGCAACTGCGGGCGCTTAAACCTTTCGACTACCTGGATTTCATAAGATATAGCTCAGCAGCTTCATTTAAAGACGCAAGCCATGCGCACCGCCATCGTCGAACGCAAAACCCGGGAGACGGAGATCCTCGCCTCCGTCGATCTCGACGGTACCGGGCTTTATGACGTGGACACGGGCATCGGCTTTCTCGACCACATGCTGGAGAGCTTTTCGCGCCATTCGGCCATTGATTTGAAAGTCCGCGCCCAGGGCGATTTGCATGTCGATTTCCACCACACGACCGAAGACACCGCCATCGTCATCGGGCAGGCGATCCGGCGTGCCCTCGGCGATTTCGCGGGAATAAGGCGCTTCGGCTCGATCCTGATGCCCATGGACGAGACCCTGACGCAGGTTGCCGTCGACATCTCCAACCGCCCCTATCTGATCTGGAAGGTGCAATTCACCCGCCCCAAGATCGGCGAGATGGACACCGAGCTGTTCCGCGAATGGTTCCAGGCACTGGCGCAGAACGCCGGCATCTGCCTGCACATCGAAAACCTTTACGGCGAGAACAGCCACCACATCGTCGAGACCTGCTTCAAGGGAACCGCGCGGGCGCTGCGCCAAGCCATCGAAATCGATGAGCGGTTGGAAGGCGTCGTGCCGTCCACCAAGGACACGCTGTCGGACAAATAGGCGCCCCAATGGCCGAGCTCGCCCGCGCCGTTGCGTTGGAGCCCGATAGCGCGATCCCCCACAGCGCGATGCCCCATAGTGCGATCGATGTCGCGCGCGGGGTGAGCCGGCTTCTGCTGGCCGAGGGTTGGAGCCCGATCGTGGAATTCTCGCTTCCCAACAATCGGCGCCTCGACGTGGCCGCGCTTGGGCCGGACGGCACGATTGCCGGGATCGAGATCAAAATCAGCGTCGCCGATCTGCGCGCCGACGACAAATGGCCGGATTATCTTTCGTTCTGCGATCTGTTCTTTTTCGCGGTGCCGCCGGCATTTCCGCAAAACACGCTTCCCCCGACCACCGGGCTCATCGTCGCGGATCGTTTCGGCGGCGCGATCATCCGCGAGTCCCAACGCAAGATGCTGCATGCGAGCCGCCGGCGCGCGCTCACCTTGCGCTTCGCCATGATTGCCGCCGAACGTCTCGCACGCGCCTTCGATCCCAATAGCAGCTGAGAGGACTCAGCATCATGAATCTGTTCGCTAAGAAATTGCCTGCGGCGGACGAGGTCCATGGCCTGCGCCGATGCCTGACCGCCTGGGATCTCACCTTCATGGGCATCGGCCAAATGATCGGCACCGGCATCTTCGTGCTCACCGGCGTTGCCGCGGCGACCCAGGCGGGCCCTGCGATCATCCTGTCCTTCGTCGTCGCCGGCATCGCCTGCGCCTTTGTCGCCTTCGCCTATGCGGAGCTGGCATCAAGCGTCGGGGGGTCGGGCGCCGCCTATGGCTATGCCTATGCTGCCTTCGGCGAACTTCCCGCCTGGACCATCGGCTGGAATCTGGTGTTCGGACTTGGCACCGCACTTGCGGCCGTGGCCAATGGCTGGTCGGGCTATTTCAACAATGCGCTCGCGACCACGGGCCTCGGCCTGCCCGAATTTCTCACCAAGGGGCCTTTTGCGGGCGGGCTCATCAACCTGCCGGCGGTCGCCGTGATCCTGACATTGATGCTGGCGCTTTTCGCGGGCGTGAAGCAAAGCGCGCGGCTGAACAGAATGATCGTCTTCGCGAAGCTCTCCGCGATCGCCATCTTCATCGGGGTGGCCGTGTTCCACGTCGATCCGGCGTTATGGCACCCCTTCATGCCCTATGGCTGGTTCGGTCATCGGACGGACGGAACGACGGTCGGCATCCTTGCCGGCGCTTCGCTTGTCTTCTTCGCCTATCGCGGCTTTCAGAATGTCTCCATCGCCGTCGAGGAAGCCCAGAATCCACAGCGCGACGTGCCCATCGGCGTGCTCGCCTCGCTCACCATTTGCACGCTCATCTATCTCGCGGTCTCCGGCCTTCTGACCGCGATCGCGCCCTATGATGTGCTGAACGTGTCTTCGCCTGTCGCCTTTGCGCTGTTGCGCCTCGGGTACAATTGGGGCTCGGCCCTGGTGGCGGCCGGCGTGATCATCGGCCTGACCTCCACCATGCTGGTGCTCTTTTATGGACTGACGCGCATCCTCTTCGCGATGGCACGGGATGGACTTCTGCCCTCGTTCTTCAGCGCATTGGATGAGAAGACCCGCACGCCGGCCAACGCGATCGTCCTATGCGGGATCACCTTGTCCTTGGTCGCCGGGCTCGTACCGCTCGGCGCACTGGCCGAGCTTGTGAACGCAGGGACACTCACCGAATTCATGCTGGTCTGCATCGGCGTGATCGTGTTGCGGCTGAACAGGCCCGAGATGAAGCGCCCCTTCAAGGCGCCCGGCGGCGTGATCATCCCCGTGCTCGGCGTCCTCTCCTGCGGGGCGCTGCTGAGCTTCCTGCCATTGGTGACGCTGCTTCGGTTCGCACTCTATCTTGCCGTCGGCATCGCGATTTATTTCGGCTACGCGGCCCGCCGCAATCGCGCCGCGCCAGGCGAAACGCCGGACGAAATCGTCGCCTAGCTAGAGCCTGATCAGCGCGGAGATCGCTTGGCGAGGATGCGCTGCAAGGTGCGCCGATGCATGTTCAGCCGGCGCGCTGTCTCAGAAACATTGTGCCCGCACAATTCATAGACGCGTTGGATGTGTTCCCAACGCACGCGATCGGCGGACATCGGATTTTCCGGCGGACTCGGCTTGGTCCCGGGAGGCGCCAACAGCGCGCCGAGAATGTCGTCCGCATCGGCGGGCTTGGACAGATAATCGATCGCGCCGAATTTCACCGCCGCAACCGCCGTCGCGATGTTGCCGAAGCCCGTCAGCACCACGACGCGCGCGCTCGGTCGCGTCTCATGGAGGCTCTCCACGACATCCAGGCCGTTGCCGTCGTCGAGCTTCAGATCGATGACCGCAAAAGCGGGAGGACTTTCCTTCACCATGGCGATGCCTTCGCGCACGGTTTCGGCAATCTTCACTTCAAAGCCGCGCGCTTGCATGGCGCGCGCCAAGCGCTCGCGAAATGGCCGATCATCATCGAGGATGAGGAGGCTTTTTTCCTCGGGCAGTGCCGTTTCACTCATTTCATCATGCTTTCATGCGTTCGTATCGCGCTACATATCCCCCTGGCTCGCATTTGACCACTTGATAGGTGTTACAGCCTTAACTCCTGACGGGGCGGGGCGTCACCATCGATGGCGCCGCGCGGCCACGTCGCCGTTACCGTGGCCCCGCCACCCATGCGGTTGTGGGCCGAAACCACGCCGCCGGTCTGTTCGATCAGCGTCTTGGCGATGAAAAACCCCAGGCCCATGCCCTCTTGCTTGCCGTCCGCGGGGTCTACCTCGCCGTCCATAGGGCTCCGCCGGGCCGGGCGGGACGTTATGTAAGGTTCCCCGATTTGCTCGAAAATCTCGGCCGCAAATCCCGGTCCGTCGTCAATCACCTCGATCACGAGCAAATTGTTGTCCCAGCGCGCCCGCAGTCGTACCTCCTTGCTGGCGAAATCGGCGGCGTTCTCGATCAGATTTCCCAAGCCATGCAGGATTTCCGGCACCCGCCAAACCTTTGGCGGCGGACCCGACTGGAGGTCGAGGGAAATCGTGACATCCAGACCGCGATGCGGCGCCGCGATATCATCGAGGAGCGCCCCCAAAGGCAGACGCTCGGTCTGGCCCAGCACCGATTCTTCGGGATGGGCGAGGCGCGCAAGAATGGCACGGCAGCGCTCCGCCTCCGCACGCAACAGCCGAAAATCATCGGCATGCGCGTCATGTTTGAGTTCGCGCTCAAGCTCGTGCGCGACGACGGCGATCGTTCCGAGCGGCGTTCCCAACTCGTGCGCGGCAGCGGCGGCCAGCGCGCCTAAAGCGCCGAGCCGATGCTCGCGCGCAAGCGCCAGCTGCGTCGCTGAAAGCGCGGCCGACATCCGCGTCGCTTCGCTCGCGATCCGCCACGCATAGATCGAGGTGAAGCCGATCCCCAGTATGAGCGAAACCCAGATGCCGAATTGATAGAGCGCCGGTAGGCGCAATCCATTCACCGGAGACCAGGGAAGCGGCAGATGGGCCTGCCAGAGAAACGAGATGGCGACGAAGGACAGGGCGCCAAGCAGCAGCGTACTGAACACGTCCAGGGTTGCGGCCGAAATCACGACCGGCGCCACGAACAGCAGTGCAAAAGGATTTTCAATGCCCCCGGTGAAGAACAGCAGCGCGGCCAACTGCACGATGTCATAGGCGAGAAAACCCGTCGCTTCGCGGGCGCTCAAACGCCGGGCCGACGGATAAGCAATCGCCAAAATGATATTCAGGACCGCGCTGCCCATAATCGGAGACGCGGCCAAGAGCAGCGGAAAATCGAAATTCAGCACCACTCGCACGACGATAAGCGCAACGGCCTGGCCAACCACGGCAAGCCATCGCAGATTGTTGAGCGTGCCGAGACGGACATGTCCTCGCGCGCGGCGAAGCGTGTTTAAACGAGGAAATGCGCTTGTGCTTTGAGACGCCGCCGGCGCCCCGCTGATTGCTGTCATGGCGAACCTACCTGGCCGAATGGCGGCCGAGGCGGGTTATATCAGGTTCTCCAGGTTTGGGAGGCCGGCCGCACGACCAGGCAAAAACAAAGCGCCCCCGGACCTAAGTCCGAGGGCGCCTATCAGGCTAGCACTTCTCACCTGGGAGGGCACGGCTATCGCGCTAGCCTGTTTTCGTCACCGCGTGGTATTGCTGTTGCTGCTGTTGTTCCGAGCCTGTGCGTCGCGAGCGCGATGGGTGCGGTCGATATCGTTGATCATGTCCAGATGCATCTGCACCACAGGCTGCACCTTCGCCGCGAAATCCTTGGTGGCGGGATTGTCGCCATCCGTGGCGTAACCGCGCATCAGAATGAGCGCCTCATTATGGGTGTTGATCTGCTGTGCGATATAGCGGCCCTCGAAATCCTCGTCCTTGGCGCCCTTCAGGTCGTTGAGCAGGCCTTCGCGCCTTGAGTCGAGCTGCATCGGCGGCATGAAGTTGGGTGCCGACTTCATCAGGATGCTTTTCAGTTCGCTGGTCGTTTTGGTGTGATCGTCGACCATGTGCTGTCCGAAATTCTTAACGTCGGTTGATTTGGCACGCATCGTCGCCAGCTGACCGGCTTGCACTTCATACATATCGGTGAGCGTAGCTTCATCCACGAAGCCTTGAGTGGAGGTGGTGAGTTCGGCGCTGATCGTACCGACCGCGCCGGCCACTGCGTCTTTGACGGCGCTGACCTTTTCGTTCTTGCTGCCGGGTGTGGGCTCGTTTTGAGCCGTCTGAGCCGGCGGTGCGTTGGCGGGAACCGAATTGGACGCGGTTTCCTGATTGCACGCCGCGAGGAGCATCACGCTAGCCATCGCCGCGGTGCCGAGCATAATCTTTCTATGCATACTTGCCTCCGTATCTGTCCCGAAAACCCGTGAGCCGGCAATTCGTTCCGGAAAAAATCCCTGCCCGGCCACGCTTAGGCCGCGCCTGAATGCTGGCCTCGCGGCGCATCGCTGCGTTACTGTCCGCGGTCTTTGCGAGCAGAATTTATGGACGCAATTCTCAATGCTGATCTGAGCGAAGGTCTTTCCCTCCGCCCGTCCGTCGCAAAACCCGCCATTGCGGTGGAAGGCCTTGTCAAACGCTACGGCCCAGTGCGCGCGGTCGACGGCATCAGCTTCACCGTGGCACGCGGATCCTTCACCGCGTTGCTCGGCGGCAACGGCGCGGGCAAGACGACGACGATCGCGATCCTGCTCGGGCTCGTTCGCCCCACCGCGGGGCGCGTAGAAATCCTTGGCCAGGATTTTGCGCACCATGCAAAAACGCTTCTGGCGCGCATGAATTTCCAGAGCCCCTATGCCGATCTTCCGCGTCGCCTGACGGTGCGGCAGAACCTCACTGTCTATGCGCGGCTCTACGGCGTGGCCAAGCCGAAAGTCCGCATCCCCTCTCTCGCGCGCGAGCTGGACTTGGATGCGCTTCTCGACCGGCCGCTCGGCGAGCTCTCCGCGGGACAGCGCACGCGCGCGGGTCTTGCCAAAGCGTTCATCAATCGTCCCGAGTTGGTGCTTCTCGACGAGCCGACGGCTTCGCTCGATCCCGACACCGCCGATTGGGTGCGCAGTTTTCTCGCCCGCTACGCGCGCGAGGCGAGCGCCACCTTCTTCATCGCCTCGCACAACATGCTGGAAGTCGAGCGGCTCTGCGATCAGGTGTTGATGATGAAGGGCGGCCAAATCGTCGATTCGGGATCGCCCAAAGAGCTCATCGCCAAATATGGTCGGACCACGCTGGAGGACGTCTTCCTCGATGTGGCCCGCCATGGTGCGCTTCAAGAGGGCCCGTCATGAGCGTGGTCGACTCCGGCACGCCGCGGCGGATCGGCGCTGTAGTGCTGCGCCATTGGTACCTGATCGCCAGCTCCTGGCCGCGTTTCGTCGATCTCTGCTACTGGCCGATCGTGCAAATGATTCTTTGGGGATTCATCCAGACCTTCCTGATGCGCCAGTCGAGTTTCTTCGCGCAGGCCGGCGGTATTCTGCTCGGCGCAGTGATGCTGTGGGATGTGCTGTTCCGCGGTCAGATCGGCCTCGCGATTGCGTTTTTCGAAGAGGTCTACTCGCGCAATCTCGGCCATTTGTTCGCGACACCTTTGCGGATCGTGGAGTACATCGCAGCGCTGATGTTCGTCAGTTTCTCGCGCACCGCCATCGGCCTCTTTCCCGCAACGCTTCTTGCCATTTGGTTCTTCGGCTTCTCGCTTTATTCTCTGGGGATCGTGCTCATCGCGTTTTTCGTGAGCCTGATCGTGTTCGGCTGGAGCATCGGACTTTTTGTCGCGGGTCTGGTGCTGCGTTACGGATTGGGCGCGGAGAGCTTCGCTTGGGCGTTCATTTTCGCCCTCGCGCCGCTGTGCGGCGTTTATTACCCAACCGCAATCCTGCCCTCCTGGGTGCAGGTGCTGAGCGCGCTGTTGCCGGCCTCCTATATCTTCAACGGCATGCGCGCGGTTCTGATCGACCATGTCGTGCGGGTCGATTATCTGCTCGCGGCGGCCGGATTGAATGTCGTCTGGTTGGCGGCGGGCGTTGCCGCGTTCTTGATCTTCCATTCCCAGGCACGCGACCGTGGCATGTTGCTGCAATTGGGGGAATGACCGATAACCGCGCCATGAACCGGCCTCTCGCCCTCATCCCTTTCGCACTGCTTGTCGCGTTGGTAGCGGCCGGCGCGTTGTGGCATCTCGGCGACCTCCGCGCGCATAACCGCGTGGAGAGCGTGCCCACAGGGGAGACCGTCACGCTTGGTGGACCCTTCTCCCTTACCGATCAAAACGGAACCATCCGTACAGAGAAGGATTACCGCGGCAAATTTACGCTGGTGTTTTTCGGCTATACCTATTGCCCCGACGTCTGCCCGACGACTCTGGCGGTGATGTCCGCGGCGCTCGACAAATTGGGTGCGCAGGCCGACAAAATCGTTCCGCTCTTCATCACCGTCGATCCCAAACGCGACACGCCGGAAAAGTTGAAATCCTATCTCGCGTCGTTCGGCCCGCGTTTCGTCGGACTCACCGGTAAGGACGGCGACATCGCGGCTGTGGCCAAGGAATACCGCGTCTATTTTCGCGAACATCCAGCCGAGAATGGGAACGAGTACACCGTCGATCATTCGGGCGTGGTCTATTTGATGGACCCGGACGGCGCTTTTGTCGCCAATTATTCGCTGGAGACCTCGCCCGACGCGATGGCCGCGGATCTGGCAAAGAAGACGCTGCGCTGAAACGCTTTTTTCAAATGTCCGGCTGCTTCAGCCCCGCCTGCAGGGCGGCCGCGATCAATGTGTTGCGCATCAGACAGGCGATCGTCATGGGACCGACGCCGCCGGGCACGGGCGTGATGGCACCTGCCACGTCCATCGCTTCGCCATAGCACACATCGCCCACTAGCTTGGTCTTGCCCTCGGCAAGCGTTATGCGGTTGACACCGACATCGATCACCACCGCGCCCGGCTTGATCCAATCGCCCCGCACCATTTCGGGCCGGCCCACCGCGGCGACAAGGATGTCGGCCCGGCGGCAAAGCGCGGGAAGATCGCGCGTCTTGGAATGGGCGACCGTCACGGTGCAATTCTGCTGCAGCAAGAGCTGCGCCATGGGCTTTCCCACCTGATTGGAACGGCCAAGGACCAGCGCGTCCTTGCCGGAGAGCGCCGCGCCCAAAAAATCCTTGATCAGCATCAGCGCGCCTGACGGCGTGCAGGCGATGAGTCCGCGGGCGGCGTCGTATTCTCCGATGGCAAGCCGTCCGATATTGGTGGGTGTGAGACCATCCACGTCTTTGCGGGGGTTGATCGTCGCGATGATGCGCGCGGGATCGATTCCGGCCGGCAATGGCATCTGCACCAATATTCCGTGTACGGTGGGATCGGCATTCAACGTCCGCACCTGATCCAGCAGCGCCGCCTCCGACAGCGTGTCGGGATGGCGCATATCGAAGGCGCGGAAGCCGACCTCATGCGCCGCGTTGTTCTTGGCGCCGACATAGATGGCGCTGGCCGGATCGTTGCCGACCAAAACGACCGCAAGCCCGGGCGTGATGTCATGGTCGGCTTTCAGTTTTGCCGCCTCATCGGCGATGCGGGCGCGCAGCCGCGCCGCGGCCGCCTTTCCATCGATGATGCGCGCGCTCATGACGGCTTTTCCCACGCGGCGGGAAACGGCGACTCCGTTTCCGCTTCGATCATCTTCATGCGCGACGCAGCGCCCGAGACGATCCGCACTTTGGTCTTTCCGACATCGAGGGCCTTGGCAACCAGACGGACCAGGGCGTCATTGGCCTTGCCGTCCTCGGGCGGCGCGGACACGCGCGCCTTCAAATAGCGTTTCCCATCCGGCCCTTCGATCCAGCCCTCGATGGCGTCGCGTCCGCCTTTCGGGGTCAGCCGCACCGGAAAGCTCAATTTTCGTGACCTGTTCGACATCACGTCTTTAGAAGAAGGTCCCGATCGCCAGCCAATTCCTAAGGAAGGTCAGGAGCAAGAGTACGATCAATGGTGAGAGATCGAGCCCGCCAAGCGCGGGGATGACACGACGTACCGGTCCGAATACCGGTTCCGTAAGGGCGTGCAGGGTTCGCAAAATGGTGCGCGCGATCGGATTATACGCGTTGATAATGCCGAAACCGACCAGCCAACTCGCAATGACCGCCGCGATGATAATCCACCAATAAAGATCCAGAATCGTGAGCAGCAGCAATCTGAGCGCAGTGATCATTGGCTTGCCCCTCCGGCGCAGGTGATCGCTGCCTTGTAAAGGTCGGCAAAGGGATGGGGAAGCAGACGTTACGCCGCCATTGACAGAAGACGGAGCCGATCCCTAGATACCGCTCCCCCTCCCCGCGCGGCACGACGCGCAGGACCCTTTTGGGGCTGTAGCTCAGTTGGGAGAGCGCCTCGTTCGCAATGAGGAGGTCAGCGGTTCGATCCCGCTCAGCTCCACCAGCCTTCGCCGCGAAGCGAGCGTGGGTTGTCTGCCAGGGCCTGGGCGACGGCGGACCGGTGGTAGTGCCCTAGATCATCCGGGCCCGCCTTCCCGGAGAGCCTGCTCGGCGCATAGCTGGTTTCTCAATTCCCCTTTGTACAATCCGCTGAGCTACCCAAGAGCAACATTCCACTGTAAATTGTGACTGTCTCCGCTGTCCCTTCGAGGGGAACTGTGATGGCGGGTTCTTGATGTTGTCATCGAGACGCGGGGGCTCATTCATTCTCTTCCTGAGAAGGCGTCCATGCGAACACGAGGGGTGCCGCCATGCTGTTGACTGAAGCCATCATCCAGGATTCTGCGGATCGTTATTCGGCATGTGGAATCGCCAGGAAAAGCAAGAGCAAGGCGCTGGTGGACGGGCCGCGCAACATCACCCCCGTACAGAAGCGGGGCCTCTATCGCGAATTGCTCGCCGAGACGACCAGTCCGGTGATTGCGGCTCGGACGCTGGAACGGATCATTGCCGGAAATGACCTCGTCGGGGTCAGTTACCTCGCAATCGGCTCACGGGCGGCTCGTTCGATCGGGCGGGTGCATCTGCTCGATGATGGCGGAAGGCTTGTAGGTTACGGGACCGGCTTTCTCGTCGCTCCCGGCGTGCTGATGACGAACAATCACGTTCTCGGATCCGACCTCGAGGCAAAACACGCGTTCATCGAATTCGACTATGAGTTGGACATCGACGGACGGGATCGTCCGACGGTTGGCTTTGCCCTGCTCCCGGACCAAGGGAGGTTCATCACCAACAAGGAGTTGGATTTTGCGATTGTGGCGGTCGCCCCGCGCTCGCAAGACGGCCGGCGAAACCTTTCCGAATTCGGCTATCTCCCGTTGCGCCCCCGCCCGGGCAAGGCCTTCGAAGGCGAGTATCTGACAATCATTCAGCATCCCGGCGGAGAGCGAAAACAGATCTGCGTGCGCGAAAACAAGCTGATCAAATATCTCGACAACACGATCTGGTATCAAACCGATACGGTGGCAGGTTCTTCCGGTTCGCCGGTTTTCAATGGTTTGTGGGAGGTGGTGGCCCTCCACCACAGCGGCATACCCTCAACCGACAAGCAGGGCCGCACCCTCGCTATCGACGGCCGCGTCTGGGACGCGTCGATGGGCGAGGCGGCCATGAAATGGATCGCAAATGAGGGGATCCGCATCAGCCGCATCGTGGAATTCCTGCGTTCGAACAATCCCCGCGATGCCATTGCCCGCAATGTGGTGGATGCACCTCTTCTACCCGTCCATGAGCAACGGGAACTGGGAGCAAATTCGGCGGGGAATGTCGCAAGCCTTCGGGATGGCACCATAAGGATCAGCGTGCCGGTCCCGATATCGATTCAGTTCGGCAGCCAGCAGAACCTGGCGTCATCAGATGCCTCCCCCCAGTTCGATGCCCCATTGATGCCCAATGCCGATGGCTCCTTCGGTATCGAAGACGTCGTGATCAATCAGACAAACTATGACAAACGTCCCGGCTATGATGAAACATTCTTGGGCAAGGGGAAGCTGCAGGTTCCTCTTCCCGTGCTTTCCAAGACGCAACGCGCCAAAGCGGTCAAGCTCATCGGCGGGGGAGCCGGCGCCAATGTGCTGCGCTACTACAATTACAGCGTGGTCATGAACGGCGAGCGCAAGCTTGCCTTCTTTTCGGCGGTGAATATCGACGGATCACAGCGCCGCGACACCGGAAAGCGCGAGGGCGACAAATGGTTCATCGATCCGCGCATTCCGGAGAAGTTCCAGGTCGGTGAGAAATTCTACGCCAGCGTCAAGATTAAAGAGGCGGCGCGCGTGCGGGTTTTCGATCGCGGGCATCTTGTGCGGCGTCTCGACGCCACCTGGGGTCCCACGACAAGTGAGGCAAAACGCAACGGCGACGACACATTCCATTTCACCAACTGCTCGCCGCAGCATTACAAATTCAACCAGGGACACGATCTTTGGGCCGGCATCGAGGACTTCGTGCTCTTCCACGCCGAAAACAAAGATCAGCTTGCAAGCGTCATCAATGGACCAATCTTCCGCCGGGATGACGAGGCAAGGCAGGGCGTGAAGATTCCCAGACAATATTTCAAGATTGCCGTATTCGTAAAAAACGGTGCGCTCGCAGCAGGCGGATTCGTTCTGAGCCAGACCGATCTTTTGGCGCAAGACCTTCCGGACGAGGCTTTGAAGCCGCTCGATCCAGAGGAGGCCAAGGCGTTCCAGTTCAAGATTTCCAAGATCGCCGCCTTGACGGGCCTCGATTTCGGGCTCCTCACCCAGCACGACATGGCGATGCAAGCGTTCGAAGCGGCCGTGAAATTGCGGCCATTGGAAAGCCTGAGCGATATCGCGATCTGATCGGACATCTCAAAAAAGAGGGCCAGCCTTCGTGAGAAGCTGGCCCTCCCGGATTATGCTCTGCAGCGCTAGCTAATTGCCCGAATAGGCGATCCGCCACACCGCGTTGCCGACATCATCGGCCACCAGAAGACTGCCATCCTTGGCCTGCGCGAGCCCCACGGGGCGGCCCATCACGCCGGCGGGCGCATTGCCCGTCGTCCAGAAGCCGAGCGCGAAATTGTCGTAGCCGCCGGCAGGACGCTTATCCTTGAACGGCACATAGACGATCTTGTAGCCGCGCGGGTTCGACGCATTCCACGAGCCGTGATGGGCGACGAAGGCGCCGCCGCGATACTGCGCGGGGAACTGGGTGCCGGTGTAGAAGAGAAGGCCCAACGGCGCCGAGTGGGAGCGGAAGAGAACATCGGGCACCTTTGCCTTCGCAACGAGATCGGGGCGCTTGCCTTTCAGCGACGGCTCTTCGTGATTGCCGAGATAGGCATAGGGCCAGCCGAAGAAATCGCCCTTCTGAACCCGCGTCAGATAGTCGGGAACGAGTTCATCGCCTTCGCCGTCGCGTTCATTGACCACGACGTAGAGATCATCCGTACCCGGATAAAATGTGATGCCGACCGGATTGCGCAAGCCCGTCCCGTATTGGACGATCTTATTGCCTTGGACGACGGAGACCGCCGCTCGCCACGGATCGTCGCTATCGTTGATATTGCCGTTGCTGCCGATGGCGACATAGATGTTGCCCTTGGTATCGGCCGCGAGATTGCGCGTCCAATGGCCGCCGAGCTTGCCGAACGCGCCTTGTTCGGTGACTTGCGTGCGCGGACCGGAAACCTTGGTGTCGCCATCCTTGTAGGGGAAGCTGTAGATGCCGAGCGCGTCGGCGACATAGAACTTGCCGTTCGCAAAGACCATGCCGTGGGGCCGCTGGAAGCCATCGGCGAAGGTTTCTCGCAGCTCGGCTTTGCCGTCGCCATTCGTGTCGCGCAGCAGGGTGATCTTGCCCGCATCGGCTTCCGCCAGCAGCACGTCGCCATTCGGAGCCATCTGGAGCCAGCGCGCATTGGTGAGCCCGTCGGCGAAGAGGTTCGCCTTGAAGCCGGGCGGCAATTGCAGCTTGCCCAAATCGGGGTCTTGCGCCTTCGTGGAACGCTGCGCCGTAGCAGGCGTGGCGAAGGGCGGCGGCAGATTGCTCGCCATGAACTGGAAATGCTGCCCGACATTTTCACGATTCTGGTTGTTCTGTGCGATGGCACCGCCGGCCCAGATCGCCGTCCCGGCCGCCAAAATTCCCACCAATCCGTAAGCTTTGCGCATTGCTGTCTCCTTCAATGGTCGCCGCTCTCGGCGACCGCCGTAACACTCAATTTACCAACGGCGGGTAGACAGGGAGGAGCAGGAAACCATGCCGATGCCCGTCCGCCTTCGCCCGCTATTCTCTCTCATCGCAGCAATGGTCCTTTGCGCCCCTTTCGGGGCTGGGGCTCGGGCGGCGGAGGTAAGCAGCCCGTCAGCCCAGCACAAGACTACGCAGTCCGAGAGCTATGTCATCATCGAGCCCTTATATGCTTCGATCCTCGACGGCGCCAGATCGCATGGGCTGCTGCTGGTTGAGCTTGGGCTCGACGTTCCGGACGTGAAACTGCGAGAGAGGGTAAATCAAAGCTTGCCGACGCTGCGTGATGCCTATGTGCGCAGCCTGTTGACCTATGCCGCAACCTCGGTGCGCGCCTGGCGCCAACCCAATGTCGAAGACATAGGGGTCCGCATGCAGGCCATTACCGACCGCGTCATGGGCCAGACCGGGGCTCGCGTGTTGATGGCGCAGACCGCGATCCGCCTCACCCGTTAGCCGGATATCAGGGAAGACCGAAGACGACGATCTTCGCGCTCGCCGGCGCCACCGGGAAAATCGGCGAGCGGGTACCGGTCACGAACGCGACCTTCTGCTTGCCTTCCACGAGATAGCTGATGAGGCCCCCGCCGGCAGCCCCCGCGAGCTCCGCCTGCCACAGCACTTTTCCGTTATCGGCATCGAAGGCAAAGGCATGGCTGCCGAGATCGCCGGCGAAAACCAATCCGCCCTTGGTCGGCGTGACGCCGGCAAGCGCAGGCGCCGTCGTGCGGAAGCGCCATTTCACCTGCCCGGTATCGGCATCGGTGGCGATCACGAAGCCACCCCAGTTGGCATCTTTCTTACCGAAGAGATTGCCGTCGCCGCTGCCGGTCCATTGCTGCCCGAGTGAAACGCTCGCGGGTTTGGAGGGATCGATGACCACCACGGTCGTGCACCAATCTTCGGCGCCGTCATAAATCAGATTGGTGTCCGGACTGTACGCGGGACCATTCCATTCCGCGCCTCCCGACGAGCCGGGACAGAAATGCACCGGCTTGCTCGACAGCTTCACGTCGACATTTTCGCGGCGCGTGATCGGGGTCGCGTAGAGTCGTTTATTGCTGTCGATATCATAGGCATAGAGCTGACCATCCTTCGGCGTCGCCGCCATCACGCGGCGTCCGCCCTTGGTGGTGATGAGGGTGGGCGCGCCGGCGACATCCCAATCGTGGAAGTCTTCGGGAACCAGCGAGAAATGGTTGCGGTAGACGCCCGTCTTGGCTTCCAGCACGACAATCGAATCGGAAAAGAGATTGGCGCCGGGGCGCATCTCCTTGAGGAAATCCGGGCTGGGATTCCCGCCGGGGATATAGAGAAGGCCGTCTTTCGGGTCCAAACTGTAGGACGTCCATGTCGCGCCGCCCGATACCGGGATACCGCGCGCATTGCCCCAAGTGGCGCGGGCGAGCGCCTGCATCCTCTCATTGTTCGGCGCAGGCGGGCCGTCATTCGGCACCAGATAGGTTTCCCAGAGGATCTTTCCGGTCTTGGCATCAAGCCCATACATGCGGCCGCGGCCCTCGTATCGATCCCCGCCGGCATTGCCGATGAAGACCATGCCGTTCCAGGCGATTGGGGCCGCCGGCACGGATTCGCCCTTCTTGGGATCGGCGATCCTTACCTCCCAAAGCTTCTTGCCGGTGGCGGCGTCATAGGAAAAGACCCGCCCGTCCTGCGTGCCGCGAAAGAGCTGCCCGTCGAGATAGGCGACACCGCGATTCACCGGGAGCGCGCCCTTGGCATCCTCATGGATGCGCCATTTCTGCTGACAGGTGGCGGCATCGATGGCGAAGGTATCCATCTCCGTCGTGCCGTAGAGCGTGCGACCGATGACAATCGGGCCGGTCTGGAAACTGGTGTCGATGCCCAGATCATAGACGCAGAGCTGCCTTAGTCCCGCGACATTCGCCTTGTTGATCTGGTCGAAGGGCACATAGCGTTCGGACGTCAGCGTACGGTTGTAGCTCGGCCAATCTGTCATGGTAGGCGCGTCGGCCGCCTGCGAGCTGGCCAGGAACATGGCGGCGCCGATAGCGGCGGCCGAACCGAACACCGAAGCAGATAGGATTTGGCGCCGAAACTTCCGACCGATCCTCGCGTTGCGCATCTCAGTGCTCCCCCCGGTTGCGATAGTGCTTCTTATATCACGGAGTTTTTCGCGGGGGACGCTCTCTCCCGGCACACGGCCTCGCCATCAGGATGAAATACGCTAGAGTGCGGCATGAATCTTCCGGCCGCCGCCCTTGCCACACCGTTGATCGCGGCGAAAAACCTCACCATCACCTATGGTGGCACGCCCATTCTGGATTCGGTCGATCTGGCAATCCGCCCGGGCGAGATCGTCACGCTGATCGGCCCGAACGGTTCGGGCAAGACCACATTGGTGCGGGCACTTCTGGGACTCGTGCCAGCAGCATCGGGGCGTATCGTACGCAACACCAGCCGGATCGGTTACGTGCCGCAATCCTTCGCTCGCGACCGCAGCCTACCTTTGACGGGCCTGCGCTTTCTCACCTCCTTCGGAGCGGGAAGCGAGAATGACGCACGCGACGCCCTGGCGAAAACCGGCGTCACCCATGCGGCGGACCGACAGCTATCCTCGCTTTCCGGCGGAGAGATGGCGCGCGTCGCATTGGCGCGGGCGCTTCTCAAGCGTCCGGAACTGCTGGTGCTCGATGAGCCGCTGGCCGGGGTGGATATCGCTGGCGAGGCCGCACTCTACGAACTCATCGCGCGCATGCGCACGGAGCTCGGTGCGGCCATCCTTCTGGTCAGCCACGATCTGCACATCGTCATGGCGGCGGCCGATCATGTCGTCTGCCTGAACCGCCATGTTTGCTGCGAGGGCGACGCCGCGGCCGTCGTGCGCGATCCTGCCTTCATCGCTCTATTCGGCCCCCAGGTGGCCGATCAAATCGCGCTCTACACTCATCGCCACGATCATGCGCACAGCGCATCGGGGGCGATTCTCCACGCCGAGCCACACAATCACGACCATCAAGGGCGCGGCCACCATGACCACGACCATCATGGGCATGACCATCATGGATGAGCTGTTCTGGCGCGCGGTTGCCGGGGCGGCCATGCTGGGCGCCGTCGCCGGCCCGATCGGCTGCTTCGTCCTGTGGCGGCGCATGGCCTATCTCGGCGCCTCCATTGCCGAGATGGCGCTGTTGGGCGCCGCCTTGGGATTGCTTCTGCGCATCGATCCGCTCTGGGGCGTGCTGGCGACCAGCCTGACCGCCGCGCTCCTGCTGGCCCGGCCGTGGAGCGCCTCACTGGCGACCCGCGGCAGTCTCATCCCCGCGGATACCTCCATCGGCCTGATCGGCCATGCGGGACTCGCACTCGGCTTCATTGCGCTCTCCTCGCTCGAGACCGTGCGCGCCGATCTACTGGGCTATCTGTTCGGCGACGTGCTGGCCCTTTCGGCCAATGACCTCATGGTTATCGGCGTTCTGGGGGCGGCGGCTCTCGCAGGTCTGGCGATGATCTGGCGGCCCTTGCTCGCCGATACCATCAGTCCTGAGATCCTCGCGGCGGAGGCCGGCGCGGCAAAGGGCGTCAGGGCCCAGGCCATCTTTCTGGCGCTTGTCGCCGGCCTGATCGCCTTCGGCCTGAAAGTGGTCGGGGCGCTGCTCATTGTCGCCCTCATCATCATTCCGCCGGCGGCCGCCCGGCCTTTCGCGCGAACACCCGAAGCCATGGCAATTCTGGCGGCGCTGATCGGCGCGGCTTCGGCGCCCTTGGGTCTGTGGACCGCGTTTGCCTATGACCTCCCCGCGGGCCCCGCCATCGTGCTGGCAGCGACGGCGGTCTTCATCCTCTCCAGCGCTGCCTCGCATCTGCTCCATCGGCGAACCGCGTAAGCAAGCCTTTAATCTCTCGACTGATAACTTGGTTTGAAGGGGCGCCTCGCGCGTTCACAATGGAAGTGATTCGAGAGACGCCGGCGCAAGGCCGGCGGGGGAGACAGCGTGTTATTCGGAAGCGAAGCCCGAGAGCGCACGAAGAAGCTTGGTCTGCTAAAAAAACGCTTACCGCAGAAGGCTTTGCGAAGCGTGAGACGCGCGCCCAAACTATTGGACCTCGGCGCCGAAACGCGAAACATGACATTTCTGGTCTGCCGCATCCGCGGTTTTGCGAAGATCGTCGATTCCTTCGCCAGCGATCCCGAAGGCTTGAGCCGATTGGCGCGCCGCGCGCTGACACCCATGGTCCAGGCCGTCCACGACCGGGGCGGCACCATCGACCGCATCGTGCCGGGCGGCCTTACCGCGTTTTTCAACGCGCCTCTCGATGATCCCGACCACGCCATTCATGGCTGCGAGTGCGCGCTCTCCATTCTGAATTCCATGGAGAAAGTGAATCGCGTCCTCGAGCAGGGCCGCCATCCCGACGGGACGCCTTTCGACTCGATCGGCATTGGGATCGGGCTCAATACGGGACCCGCAATCGTCGGCAATTTCGGCACCGAGAGCGAACCGGATTACGCGGCCACAGGCCACGCGGTCACGGCGGCGGATGACATCGAAAAGCTTTCCGCCAATTACGGCACCGCGATCCTTGTCGGCCACTCGACGCGCGCATTGGCCGAGCGGAACTTTGCATTTCTGGAAGTGGATGTTCTTCCCGAAGGAGACGCGGAACCCGCTCCCCTCTTCGCCTTGCTGGGAAGCCCCCTTTCCCGCGCCAATCCCAAATTCCTCGCGCTGAAAGCCTTTCACGAGAACATTTTTCAAGCCTATCGCAACCGCCAATGGGACAAGGCGCGGGGCCTGATCACGCAATGCCGCAGCCTTTCGGGCGCCAATCCCGTGCTCTACGACCTCTATTCTCAGCGCATCGAATATTATCAACAGCACCCCCCGGCCGCGAATTGGAACGGCATCTTCGAGGCGGCGCACTCCTAACATGCCCCGGCGCCGCCTGGCGGTCACGGCCGAAACCTGGCCCATCCAAGGCGCCTTCCGCATTGCCCGCGGCGCGAAAACCCAAGCCCATGTGATCGTGGCCGCGATTGGGGACGGCGAATTCACGGGCCGCGGCGAATGCGTCCCCTATGCGCGCTATGGCGAAAGCGTCGAGAGCGTATTACAGCAGATCGAAGCTCTGCGTGCCGAAATCGAAAACGGACTCACACGCGAGACCCTACAGCAACGCCTTCCGGCCGGCGCAGCGCGCAACGCGCTCGATTGCGCGCTGATCGATTTGGAAGCGAAGACGGGCGGCCGGCCGGCCTTCGAGCTACTCGGTCTCGCCAAGCCGGTTCCGGTGCGAACCACCTTCACGCTCAGTCTCGATACGCCGGCTGCGATGGGGCAAGCCGCCGCAAATGCCGCGGCGAAAGGTTTTTCCCTGCTCAAGTTGAAGATCGCGGGCGCCGGCGACCTTGCGCGTGTCGAAGCCGTGCGCGATGCGGCCCCCTCCGCCCGCCTGATCGTGGACGCCAATGAGGGCTGGACGCGGGACGATCTGACGACGCTGACGCCGCAACTTGCGCAGCTTGGCGTTGCCCTGATCGAACAGCCGCTCAAGGCGGATGACGACGCGTTCCTCGCCGATTTCCAAAGTCCCGTGCCGCTCTGCGCCGATGAGAGCTGTCACATTCGGGCCGATCTCCCGCGCCTCATCGGCCGCTACAGCCACATCAACATCAAGCTCGACAAAGCGGGCGGTCTCACCGAAGCACTCGCGCTTGCCCGCGAAGCGCAATCGCGCGGATTGCGTCTGATGGTGGGGTGCATGGTGTCGACCTCCCTCGCCATGGCGCCGGCGAGCCTGTTGGCCGGCATGGCGGAATTCGTCGATCTGGATGGGCCGCTATTGCTCGCCCATGACCGCGTGCCAGGGATCACGTACAAAGCAGATCTGCTCTATCCGGCGGCGCCAAACCTGTGGGGTTAGGACTCCTGTCCTAAACCTTGCGATCACGTAATGTTGTATCGGAAAAGCGAGCAATTCGCTTGTGCGCGGTTAGCGGCAAGGAGCGACAAACATTAACATCGGCGCCCCAACGAGGAGGCGACTTCATGTCCAAAAAGCATCTATTTCTTTCAGCCATAGGCATCACTTTGCTCGGTTCGGCCGCCGTCTTGGCCCAGGGTCAGCCGGCACAACCGCAGATGCCGATGAGCTTCTTCATCGCCAGCGCCGTCCCGGGCGGAGGAAATCTCGGCGGGCTCGCGGGAGCCGACCAGATCTGCCAGAACCTCGCGGCCGGCGCGGGCGCCGGGAACCGCACGTGGCACGCCTATCTGAGCCAGCAGGCCCAGGGCAACACGCCGTCCGTCAACGCCCGCGGGCGTATCGGACCGGGACCCTGGTACAATGCCAAAGGCCAATTGGTCGCCAGCAACGTCGCCGACCTTCATGGCGATCAACAGCGCGACCGCAACAACATAAAAAAGGCGACCGGCCTGACCGAGAAGGGCGCGGAGGTCAACGGCGTCGGCCAGATGCCGAACCAGCATGACATCCTGACCGGATCGGATTCGGACGGCCGCGCCTTCACCGACGGCATCGATCACACTTGCAACAATT
>DATHDZ010000332.1:0-2180 GCA_035318785.1 Micropepsaceae bacterium | reverse complement strand
ACTGCGTTTGGCCACCTCAGCAGCGAACACCCGCGTCAACCGGTCGCGGAAGTCGCACTTGTCGACAGTGCCGCCGGGAAACTGGTGCGATATTTTCAAGGTCGTTGCGGCATGGGCTGTTCCGGTTCCGAAACGTAGGATGGCGGGCGCGGCGAGCGCGGATGCGAGGACATAGCGGCGTGTCAGCATGGATATCTCCCGGGTTGTATTGTGCATGAAATGCTCGAGCCGACGTTGAGGGGATATTAGCCCGTCTCCGCCCGAATTTTCTCTAGTCGGATAGTCGGGACCGAATTCGGCGGGGCGCCGATCTTGGTGCGGCGCACACTTGCGGGAAGATTCGGCAGAAACAAGACCGACCACCGATTTAGCGTACGAATTATACCGAAGGTTGAGGGCGCTTCCAAAGCTTTTTCTGAGAGATTTTTCAAGCCGGAAAATTTTTCGAGCGATAGGTAACAAACTCTATCGCGGGATCGTTTTGAAGGTAGCGGCATCAGCCGCCTTCAAAACCGGCTTTCAAAGGAATGACCATCAAATGACCATCAGCACCCGCATTGCGCTCGGAATTTCGGCAGCCGCACTTTCGCTCAGCCTTGCGCTGGCCCCCGCCGCCTTCGCCCAGGACAAGATGGGCAAGGACGACGGCATGAAGAAAGATTCCATGTCCAAGGACACGATGAAGAAAGACACCATGTCCAAGGACAGCATGAAAAAGGACGACGGAATGAAGAAGGACGGCATGATGAAGAAAGATGACGGAATGAAGAAGTAAGCTTCGTTACGTCGTTTTCCCGCAGGCTCGCCTTAAGGGGCGGGCCTGCGTGGCCGGGGAGCAATGCTTCCCGAAATCGTCGGCTATTTCCGCTTCTTGCGGGCAGCATAGCGCGCGTCGCGGGCGGCCTTGCGCTCGGCTTCAAGAGCCAGTTCTCGGGCTGCGGCCTCTTCCTTTTCGCGTGCGAGTTGTGCTGCGGCTTCCGCCGCGGCCTCGGCCTCGCGGGCCTTCTTCTCGGCCTTGGCGGTCTCGCGGGCTAACCTCGCCTTGGCCCGGTCGGCGGCCTGCGCCTCGCGCTCAGCCTGCCGCTGCCTGACGGCGGGATCGTCGAGACCAGGCTTGGCGCGAAACTTGTTCAGGATGCTCTGCCTGGCTTCCTGCGCCGCCTTCTGCCGGTCTGCGAAGCTGGGTTCCTTGAATCCACTCATTGAACGGGCCTTGTCGCTTTCATGGTTTGGTGTGGGACGAATGGTCGCATCGGCGCCGAACAAAGGCGCCTCCTTGATCTGGAGCGGTGTACAGCCGCCCGGGCCGGGAAGCCAACAATTAATCGGTTAACGACCCCCATCCGAAACAAGAAAAATGCGGTTTATACCCCCAATTCAGCTCCATCCATCTTGCGATCTCGTCGATTTGCTGCGGCTGCTTCGCGACGCCGGGGAAGGCGATGCGCGCGCATTATCGGCACGCTGAGTGATTCTTCGGTCATGGCCTGCATCGCACAGAGCGACGGGAGCGATATGGGAGCCGAAGCGGTCCGCTGGACGCTCGACGACAGCGAAGTTGTCTATATTGGCATTCTGCCAACGCCGCTCCACGAAGATGGCAGCCGGATCCGCGATATCATGCTGCGTTTGAACGTGACGGAGGTCGCGGCGCGATGAGATTGTGGATGATGTCGCTGCGGCGCTGCGTCTCCTGTGCCGCCAGCCTGTCCCTGGCACGCTCGTCGATCAGCAATTTGATCAGCGCCAGCCGCTTCGGTTCGTCGACCGCTTCGGCGAGCAGTTTTCGATAACGCGGGTGATCGAATCCCGAATCCATAGCCGCGCCCCACACTTGCATTCCCCAATCGGACTGTTTCGGAACGCCAGCGGTCGCGCAATATGATTCAGGTTTGCCCCGCGCGCTATCCACCGATCAATGGTCGACGACGGGCCAAGCGAGAAGAGCCAAGGGAGCTGCCGGCGTAGCCGGCGCACACGGCGGGGTGTCATCGCGGGGGGAGTGGCGCTCCTATCGATCGACGCCGTCCGGCACCCGCGGGCTACGCCAATACTGGCGCTTGCCTGGCGCGGCCCCACCGCACCATCAAAACTCCACCCAGCCGCGATCCCAGCCGAAGGCTGAGAGGAAAGAGTGCGCTCGCTAAGTAGCGCCAGGGATATGGATTATGGATTTGGCG
>DATHDZ010000331.1:0-17614 GCA_035318785.1 Micropepsaceae bacterium | reverse complement strand
GACCGCGCGCTGGCGAGGAAGGCGATCTCATCGCCGCGCGCCATCACGTCGAACCGATCGAGCGTTTTGACGGGAGATTTCGCCTGGCATTCGGCGGCGCGAAACGTCGTGAAATCATGCTGACCGATCAGGGCTTGGGCTCCCGTCTGCATCGCGGACAGTCTAAGTTCGCGCGCGACATGCCAGACATGGCCGCGTTCGATGGCCGGCGGCGCGCGCCGGCACAACATGCGATATTCGTAATGCCGCGCGACGGCCGAAAAACGGGCGTGGAAATCATCCGTGGCGACGGCAGCCTCCAGCACCACAACCGGGGCGGGGCGAAGATGCGCATTCAGCGCGTCGCGCACGGTGTCGGCCGGGAATTCTTTCGCGAGATCGAAATGCACGACTTGGCCCCGCGCATGCACGCCGGCATCGGTGCGGCCGGCGCCCGTCACGGTGACGCGTTCGCCGGACAATTTGAAAATGGCGTCTTCCAGCGCGGCTTGAATCGACGGACCATTCTCCTGCCGCTGCCAGCCCGAAAACGGCCCGCCGTCATATTCCAGCGTGAGTCGATAGCGCGGCATCAGGCGAGCTTCTCGCCCGGCACGAGCGGAAAGCCACGCAGGAACGCCGCCCATTCCATCGGAGCGCGGCCGGCGCGCTGCACGCTCAGAAGCTTCAGCGCGCCCTCGCCGCAGGCGATGGCGAAATCGGAGAGCACCTCGCCGGGCGCGCCTTTCCCGCCTGCCGTCTCGGCGAGCAGAACCTTGATGCGTTCGCCCTTGGCTTCGAACCAGGCGCCCGGCGCCGGCGAGAGGCCCCGAATATGGCAATCGAGCATCCGGGCGGGCTGGGTCCAATGAATCTGCGTTTCGCCCTTGTCGATCTTCCTGGCATAGGTCACGCCGTCCGGGCTTTGCGGAGTTTCCGTCACGCTGCACCGTTCCACGCCGGCAAGCGCGCGACCCATCAGATCGGCGCCCAGCCGCGCCAATTCGTCATGTAACTCGCCATAGGTCTTGCGCCCAATAGCGATGCGCTCGGCCATCAGCACAGGACCAGTGTCGAGGCCTTCCTCCATGCGCATGACCATCGCGCCGGTTTCGGAATCGCACGCCATGATGGCGCGCTGGATGGGCGCGGCGCCCCGCCAGCGCGGCAGGAGCGACGCATGCAGATTGAAGCAGCCAAGCCGCGGCGCGGCGAGAATCGGCTTGGGCAGAAGAACGCCATAGGCCACGACGATGGCGGCATCCAGATCGAGCGCCCCGAACGCCGCTTGTTCGTCCGCATCTTTGAGAGATAGCGGCGAACGCACCGGCAATCCGGCGCTTTCCGCAAATTTTTGCACCGGCGATTTTTCTTCCCCGAGGCCGCGTCCCTTGCGGCGCGGCGGCTGGGTGTACACGCAGGCGATGTCGTGGGACGCGCCGATCAATTCGGCCAGCGTCGGCACCGCGAAATTCGGCGTCCCCATGAAAGCCAGGCGCAAGCTCATGGCATCAATCTAACACGCCGGCTCACTCGCCTAGGCGCTTCAGCTTGGCCGATTTGCGCAAGGCGATGGAGCGCTTGAGCTTGGAAAGGTGATCGATGAACAGCC
This sequence comes from Micropepsaceae bacterium, assembly GCA_035318785.1. Taxonomy (GTDB): domain Bacteria; phylum Pseudomonadota; class Alphaproteobacteria; order Micropepsales; family Micropepsaceae; genus CAIYRG01. Next base: position 16,023 of record DATHDZ010000331.1, on the reverse strand, counting down.
GCCCATTCAGGTGGTCGATCTCGTGCTGCAGGCAGGTCGCGAACAACCCGTCGGCGGTGACCGTCTGCTTGGCGCCATGCTCGTCGGTATATTCGACCGTAAGCCGCGCGGGACGCTTCACATCGTCCCAGACTTCCGGCACCGAAAGGCAGCCCTCGTGATAGGTGGAAAGCTCGCCCGAGGCCTCCACGATCCGCGGATTGACGAGGTAGAGCTGCTTGCTCTTCGGCCCGCCCGGGTCAAGATCGATCACCGCCACCCGCTTGGGCACGCCCACCTGGATCGCGGCCAGGCCGATCCCGTTCTCGGCATACATGGTCTCCACCATGTCGGTCATGAAGCGGCGCAGACTCGCATCCACCTCCGCAATGGGTTGGGAGACCAGTTTCAGCCGAGGATCGGGGGCTTTGACGAGCTCAAGAACAGCCATGGGCGCCGGAAATAGGAGATGGTTCGATGAGGGTCAAGCGGTGCCGCGAATCGCTCTAGAATAGGACCATCGATAAGGCATGGGCGCGATGGAAATCTGGATTGGCCTGGCGATTGCGGCGGTATTGGCGGGCCTTGGGCTCACGGTCACCGCCTTGATGCGCGTCAGCGCGGGCTTGCGGAGCGCCGAACGGCAGCGGCAGATCCGGGAGGGCGGCGAGAGCCTTTTTCTGGAGACCAAGCTGCGGGATCTGGCGGCGTCCCAGAGCGAAATCGCCGGCCGATTTTCTCAGGCGATCGAGAGCCAAGCCAAGAGCCACGGCGAATTGCAGCGCGCCGTCGCTGAAAGGCTGGAAGCGCTCGACAAAAGACTGGGCGACAATCTGAAGGAAACCGCCACGAAGACGGCGCAGACCCTGGGCGGACTCCAGGCGCGGCTTGTCGTCATCGACGAGGCGCAGAAGAATCTGGCCGATCTTTCCGGACAAGTGGTGAGCCTGCAGCAAATCCTCACCAACAAGCAGGCACGCGGCGCCTGGGGCCAGGGCCAGATGGAATCCATCATTCGCGACGCGCTTCCCGTGGGCGTGTACGAATTTCAGGCGACTCTGTCGAACCGGAACCGGCCCGATTGCCTTATCCGGCTGCCGGGCTCCAAGACCGCCATCGTCATCGATTCGAAATTTCCGCTGGAGGCCTTCGCGGTGCTGAAAAGCGCCGCCAATGATTTGGAGAAGCGCGCGGCGGAGCAGCGCGTACGCGCCGACGTCGCCAAGCATGTCAGGGATATCGCGGAGAAATATCTTATCGCCGGCGAGACTCAGACGCCCGCGATCATGTTCGTGCCCTCGGAATCCCTCTACGCCGAATTGCACGATTCTTTCTCCGACGTGATCCAAAAGGCGCAGCGCGCACAAGTGATCGTGGTGTCGCCGAACATTCTGCTTCTGGCCATCAACACCATGCAGACCGTGATGAAGGACGCGCGCATGCGCGAGCAGGCGAGTCTGATCCAGAGGGAGGTCGGCCTGCTGCTCAACGATGTGCGACTGGTCTCCGATCGCGTGGGCAAATTGCAGTCCCATCTCGGTCAGGCGGATGACGACGTCAAAAACATCCTCATCTCGACGGGGAAAGTGACCAGCCGTGCGGAACGGATCGAGCGGGTGGAGCTACAGCCGGAGGCTGCGACGCAACCGGCGGCGCCGGAGGTTGATCAAAACGCGCGGCGCGCCTTGAAGGCGGCCGAGAGCGTGCCCTCGTCGAGATAATCCAATTCGCCGCCGACCGGCACGCCATGCAAGGATCGGGGTCAGCGTGTAAACTGACTTTCGCGGATGGGAGGGAGAGCCTCCAATGACTACAGTCTACGTCCTGTGGCATACGTATCAAAAGACCTCTGGCGACGACGAGGAGAAGCTGATCGGTATCTACTCTACAGAGGGTAATGCTCGAACCATCATTGAGAGGATAAAGAGCAAACCAGGTTTCCGCGATCATCCGACCGGTTTTCAAGTCGTCCCTGTCACATTGGATCAGAGTGAGTGGCTAGAGGGGTTCGGCATTTGAGGCGATCAGCCTAAAAACCAGAAGCCCCAAATGGAGCTGCCCCCACCGCTCGCTTCGCGAGCACCTCCCCCGCTTTGCAGGGGAGGAAAATTTTGGATCAGAACGCGCGGCGCGCCTTGAAGGCAGCCGAAAGCGTGCCCTCGTCGAGATAATCCAATTCGCCGCCGACCGGCACGCCATGCGCGAGCCGCGTGATCTTGACGCCCAAGGGTTCCAGCGCGTCGAGCAGATAATGCGCCGTCGTCTGGCCTTCGACCGTCGCATTCATGGCGAGGATGACTTCGGTGGCTCCGGCCTTCACCCGTTCCATCAGCTTGGGCAGATTGAGTCGCTCCGGCGTCACGCCGTCGAGCGCCGAGAGCGCGCCGCCCAGCACGTGGTAGCGGCCGCGAAACACGCCCGCGCGCTCCAGCGCCCACAAATCCGCGACATCCTCGACGACGCAAATCACGCTCGTCGGCCGCTCCGGATCGCGGCATAGCGCGCAAGGGTCCGTGGTATCGAGATTGCCGCAATTGGAGCATTGCTTCAGAGCGGCGGCGGCTTTGGCGAGGGCGTCGGCCAGCGGCTCCAGCAGCGTCTCGCGCTTCTTCAAAAGGGCGAGCGCGGCACGGCGCGCCGAGCGTGGGCCTAACCCCGGCAGCTTGGCAAGCAACTGGATAAGACGCTCGATCTCTTGTCCCGCAGGCGAACCGGCCACGAACGCCTCAATCCGTATCGGGCGGGCTTGCGCCCGCGCCAAAACTCTTCAGCAAATCCTCGACGAATTTCGAATCCTGGAACCGACGCGCTTCCAATTTCACTTTGCCGTCGGCGCAGGCCGCAACGACCAGATCTTCGACGATTCCGTGGTCCTCCGGCTTCATCAGTGACGGATCGATGGCCAGCCGTTTGAGCTCGCCCAAGCCGTTCATCGTCGCGCGCACCAGACCGCCGCCGGAGACACCTTCTGCCTCCATCTGCGCAAGGCCTTTTTGCAGCTCATCGGCACGGCGCTGCATCTCCTGCATCTGACGCATGAGGTTGGAATCCATCAGTTCGACTCCTCATCGGAAACAATAGGCGGCGGTTCGTCGCGCTCGCGCACCGCGACGATTTCCGCGCCCGGAAAAGCATCGAGCACAGCTCGCACGAAGGGTTCCTGGGAGACGGCATCCTTCTTGGCGCGATCGGCAGCAAGTCGCTGCTCGACAAGGGTTGGGGCGCCGCCGTCGGAGGCCAGCGAGACGATCCAGCGTTCGCCGGTCCAATCGCGCAGGCGTTGCGCCAGATCGTTGGCCAGGGTTTTGGGCGCTTGCGCATTGGGGCGGAATTCAATGCGGCCGCGCTCCAGCGATACAAGGTGCACATTGGATTCCAGTTGCGTCGCCAACAGACGCGCGCCCTTCTCCTTCGCGAGAGCCACGATCTCTTCAAGCGTGCGAAATTCCATAGCCGGCCCGGACGCCATCGACGCCGGAGCCATGAGGTCATCCCGCCTCGGCATCGGATCCTCGGCTGCGCGTACCGTCATTTGCGCGCGCGGAAGCGGGCCGCTTCCCTGCCCGCGCGGAGGCAACGCCTGCGGCCCGGAATTTCCGGATTCCGCATCGCGCAGATTGCGTACCAGGCGCTCCGTCGGCGGCAGGTCTGCGGCGTGGGCAAGGCGGACCAGCGCCATCTCGGCTGCGGGAAACGGATTTGCGGCATCGCGCACCTCGATGAGGCCCTTGAGCAACATCTGCCAGGCGCGCGTCAGAGCCGGCACGGTCAGCTTTCCCGCCATGGTCACGGCGCGCGCCGCTTCCGCCGAGCCGCCGTCGAAAAACCCTTCCGCGCCGGGCGCCACCTTCACCCGCGTGAGGAAATGCGTGGTCTCCAGCAAGTCCTGAATCACGACAAGCGGATCGGCGCCATTGTCGTAAAGCGATTTGAATTCCGCGAGAGCCAGGGCGATTTCGCCGCCCATCAGTTTTTCGAACAGGTCGAGCACGCGTCCGCGATCGGCCAAACCCAGCATATCGCGCACCGACTCACCCGTGATGCCGCCGGCTTCTCCCGCATGATGCGCAATGGCCTGATCGAGCAGCGACAAACCATCGCGCACCGAGCCTTCCGCTGCCCGTGCGATCAAGGAGAGGGCCGCTTGCTGGATATCGACCTGCTCCTTTTGCGCAATTTCGGTGAGATGGCGGCTGAGCGTCTCGGTCTCGATGCGCCGCAAATCGAAGCGCTGGCAGCGCGACAGCACCGTCACCGGCACTTTGCGGATTTCGGTGGTAGCGAAAACGAACTTCACATGCGGAGGCGGCTCTTCCAGCGTCTTCAACAGGCCGTTGAACGCCTGCTTCGAGAGCATATGGACTTCGTCGATGATGTAGACCTTGTAGCGCGCAGCCGCCGGCGCATAGCGCGTGCCCTCGATGATTTCGCGGATATCGTCGATGCCGGTGCGCGAGGCTGCGTCCATCTCCTGCACGTCGATAAAGCGCGATTCGGCGATCGCTCGGCAGGGCTCGCAGACGCCGCACGGATCGATGGTGGGCGAGCTGCGCTTGCCGTCGGGGCCGACGCAGTTCAAGGCCCGGGCAATGATGCGCGCGGTGGTGGTCTTTCCCACCCCACGCACGCCGGTCAGCATGAAGGCATGGGCGATGCGGCCCGATGCAAAGGCGTTGCGCAGAGTCCGGACCAAGGCATCCTGGCCAATGAGGCCGGTGAAGTTTTGCGGCCGGTATTTGCGGGCAAGAACCCGATAGGCTTCACCACGCCCCGAGGCAGGCGGCGGAATCGCCGGCGTGGCGTCATCAAGGCCCAAAAGCGGTTCCTGGGTCTCGTCCATCGGTCTGTTTTGCGCTTTTTTGCGAAAATGAGCAGGAGGCTGGCGAGCGACCCGAAACGGCGCTCGTTACGGCTGCTTCCTTCCGGACCTGACCGGGTTGGCGAGTGTCTCGTCCGTCGCCAACCTCCCTCGCCACTATATCAGGGGCCGGCGCCCGCGAAGCAAGGGTAACTCGCGGCAATCGGCCCGCGACATAGCGCTGGGGCGCATGTCATTGGGATATTAGGGCTTTGTCCCTGTGGATGGCGCGTCTACGGTCTCGCCAGGTGTTATCGAGGTTGTGATGATCGCGTTTACCGGCAATCCTCTCGATCGGGCCAGTGAAAAGCGCGGCGATGCCGATTGGCTCGCGGCCCAGCGCGCCGATCCCAAGTCTCGCGTGCTGCCGCTTTGGAAGCTTCAGCCGCTTCTGCTCGGGCCGCAGGATGCGATCAAGGAAACCCAGCTCGGCTTCATCGAAGGCGCATTGGCATCGGGGCTGGGTGCTGCGGATGCGGTGGAAGTGTTCCTTGGGCTGGGCCAGGGCGGACCCTGCTTCGCGCGCGACATTTCCGCCCTTGCCGATCCCCTGGCCGCTTCGCTTGCGAGCCATGGGCATTTTCGTGACGCGCGCTCGGCGGCGTCTCTGCTGGCCAGCAGCGAGATTGCCATACTGGGTCAGGCCAAAGCGCTGATCGACTGGCACAACAGGCATGGATTCTGCGCCCAATGCGGCACGCCGACCGTCCTGTCCGACGGTGGCTACCGGCGCCTTTGCCCCCGATGTAAGGCGGAGCATTTTCCCCGCACGGACCCCGCAGTCATCATGCTGGTGACGGCCGGCGATCACTGCCTGTTGGGCCGCAACAAACGTTTCGCGGGCGGGCATTATTCCACGCTGGCGGGATTCATCGAGCCGGGCGAGTCGATCGAAGAAGCCGTCCGGCGCGAGGTCCAAGAGGAGGTTCGCCTGCGCATCGGCCAGGTGCATTATTTCGCGAGTCAGCCCTGGCCCTTCCCTTCGAACCTGATGATCGGCTGTTTCGCGGAAAGCCTCTCCCGCGAGATCGAAGTGGACGGCAACGAGATCCTCGCCGCGCGCTGGTTCGACCGCGCAAATGTGAAACGCTTGCTGAATGGGGAATCGCACGAAGTGACCCTGCCGCGCCGCGATGCCATCGCCTTTCATCTGATCAACCATTGGGTCGAGACGACATGAATCTGGGCGTCCGGCTTGAGGCGATCGAAGCGGACATCACGACGCTGCACCTCGATGCGATCGTGAATGCGGCAAATTCTACGCTCATGCCGGGCGGTGGTGTCGACGGTGCAATCCGCCGCAAAGCCGGCCGTGAGATGGACGAAGACCTCTACCGCATAGGACATTGCGCGGAAGGTGAAGCCGTCATCACGCGCGGCTATGGCCTGCCCGCATCTCGCGTGATCCACACCGTGGCGCCCATCTGGGCGGGCGGCAACAACCGCGAAGGACAGGAAGCCACGCTCGCCCGCTGTTACGACAACGCCCTTGCGCTTGCCGATACACACCATCTCCGCACCATCGCCTTCCCCGCCATCGGCACCGGCGCCTATGGCTGGCCGGCGGAGATCGCGGCGAAGCGCGCTTTTGAAAGGGCGGCCACGCATCTCGCGGCTTGTGCGATTCAGACGCGAATCATTTTCTGCTGTTTCAGCCGCGCTGACCGCGAGCGCTATGCCGACCTCATCGCCAATCTGAAAGAACAATGTCCGTAATTGTCATGCCCGGCGAACGCGAAGCGCGAGGGAAGGGCATCCATTCGGTGAAGGACGTACTCGATCTCTGCGAAATGGATTCCCTTCCCCTCGCAATGCTGTCGCATTGCTCGGCCGGGAATGACAAAATTAATTTTTCAGTGTTCGCCGGAAAGGGTGGGCGGGATAGGCGCCAAGGACCTTCAGTGAGGAGGTGAAGAACTTCAACTCCTCGAGCGCGAGCTGGACATGGCGCTCTTCCGGATGTCCGTCGACATCGGCAAAGAACTGGGTGGCGTTGAACGAGCCCTCGAGCTGATAGGATTCCAATTTCGTCAGATTGACCCCATTGGTCGCGAATCCCCCGAGCGCCTTGTAGAGCGCCGCGGGAACATTACGCACACGGAATATAAAGGTGGTGATCACCGGCTGACCATTGTTTTTGGCCGTCTCCGGCTCGCGCGACATGATCAGAAAGCGCGTCACATTGTGGTCCGCATCCTCGACGTCCGCCTCCAAGATGACGAGGCGATGGATTTCGGCGGCGAGCTTGGAGGCCACCGCAGCCAGGGTCTTGTCCTTGACTTCCGCGACGTGGCGAGCCGCGCTCGCGGTGTCCACCCAGAGCTGTCGCTTGAGGCCCATTTCCCCGACGATGTTGCGGCACTGCCCAAGTGCCGGCTCCTGGCTCACGACGGTCCTAATGGAAGCAAGCGTGGCGCCCGGCGCTGCCATCAATTGAAGGCGAACGCGATGGAAATGCTCGCCCAAAATATAGATCGGGGCGTCGGGCAACAGGTGGTGGATGTCGGCAATGCGGCCATGCAGAGAATTTTCGATTGGGATGAGGCCAAGATCCACTGTGCCTTCGCGGATGGCGGTGAAGGCATCCTCGAATGTCGGGGCGGCAACCGCCTCGCAATGAGGCAGCGCCTCGAGCGCGGCGAGATGCGAGTAGGAGCCCGGCTCGCCCTGAAAAACGACACGGCGTGCCTTCTTTATCAGCGATATATCCGTCATGCGGGAAATCTACTCATGAAAGCAATCTTCGAGCCCGTTCCAAATCTTCCGGAGTGTCGACGGAGAGCGGCACCTCGTCAATGTAAGCAACCTCGATGCGCATGCCCGCTTCCAGCGCGCGCAATTGCTCGAGTTTTTCGCGCAGCTCGAGCGCCGAGGGCGGCAGGGCGACGAACCGCGCCAGGGCGCTGCGCGTAAAAGCATAGATTCCGACATGATGAAAGAGTGCGCCCTCGCCCGACGGCGCCCGCGCGCGGGTGAAATAGAGCGCGCGCCCGCGCCGCCCCTGCGCGTCCCAGGCGACGATAGGCTTCACCACATTCGGGTTGTCGCAATCGGCCGCGTCCGAGATCGGCGCGGCAAGCGTTGCGATGTCGGCGCCGCTCTCGCGTAGGGTGGCGGCCACAATCCTCACTGCCGCCGGATCGAGCGCCGGCAAATCGCCCTGTAGGTTGATCACTGCATCGAAGCGCCTCTCGGGGTCGTCGCGCTCAAGAGCCTCATGCACCCGGTCCGAACCCGAAGCGAGATCGGGGTCGGTAAGCACGGCACGCCCGCCGGCACGTTCCACCGCCGCAACGATGACCTCGTCCGCCGCGGCCACAAGAACCGGACCAATCCGGGCCTTCACGGCCTGACGCCAGACTCGAATGATCATGGCTTCGCCGGCTATATCGGCGAGCGGCTTTCCGGGAAGCCTCGTCGACGCCATGCGGGCGGGTATGACGACAATCGCATTCATAGGCGAATGTCTGCCTTATGCGACGCTTCGCCGCAATGACGCTCCACGGCTCGTGGGTAATGTCGCCCCTCCCCGAGTGCGCGAATCCGAATTTTGTAATCTATTGATTCTAGTGTGGTTCTCGAATTTGAAGTTCCTGAATGCGAATGCCATGCTGAATCCAGAACGTAGATTCTCCACATTAGCGGCCTCCCCCCATGTCGGGGCCGGCCGCTCGTAATAGCCAGTTTTGCGGAGCCAAGCCGATGGATTCCAACGAGTGGAATAAGATTATAGGCAGCGTGCTCGGCACGGTTCTGTTCGTGGTTGCGGTGCATATCGCGAGTCAGGCGGTTTATTACGCCCCTCCGCCAGCGAAAGCGGCTTATGTCGTTCCCGGCGTCGAAGCAAAGACCGAGGCTCCAGCGGCCGCTGCGGCGGCGCCCGCGGCGGAAGCGATCCCCGATTTCGGGGCTGTGCTCCCGATGGCCGATGCGATGGCCGGCGCTATGATCGCCGAGCGCTGTGCGGCCTGTCACGATTGGGCCAAAGGCGGGCCGAACAAGATCGGGCCCAATTTGTTCGGCGTCGTAGGACGGCCCAAGGCAAGCCATCCCGGTTTCGATTATTCGGCCGCCGTAAAGGCAAAGGGCGGCGATTGGTCGTATGCCGACCTTTTCAATTTCTTGCGACAGCCCGCGGTCTACGCTCCCGGCACAAAAATGAGCTTCGCAGGCCTACCCCGGACGCAGGATCGGTTGAACGTGATCGCGTTCTTGAGGATGCAGGCGGACACGCCGGCGCCCTTACCCGCTGCTGGGGCCGCGCCGGCGCCTTAGAGCCGTTTGATCGTACGGATCGGCAGCCCTTCGCCGGCCAGCGTGCGCTCGCGCACCTCGGCAAGCGGCTCGATGGAAACCTGCATCGTGAAGCCATTGGCGTGGATCATGTGCTCGCGGTCCAACATCAGGCCGACATGGCCTTTCCAGAAGATCAGGTCGCCCCGCTGCAACTCGGCACGTTCCGCAACTGCAACACCGAGAGCGGACTCCATCATGTCGGTGTCGCGCGGGGAACGAAGGCCGCCCGCTTCCATCGCGGTCTGCACCAGTCCGGAACAGTCGATGCCGGCGGTGGTCTTTCCACCCCATAGATAGGGCACGCCGACGAAACGCTCCGCCACCGCGACCCAATCGCCCGCCCGTCCATCGATCGGCGCAAGGTGCCTCGCAAACACATAGGCGCCGTTAGCGAGACGCGCGAAGCGGCCGCCCTGGTCCACCACAGCGACTTTCGCATTCATCGGCAGCATATCGGATGCGCCCTTCTTCACGTCGGGCTCGCGCAAAAGCGGGGTCGCCAATGAGGTCACACGATGGGTCGCTGCGACAAGTGGCGCAAAACATTCCGCCCGCGCGTAACCGACATAAGAATCGAGTTCCGCCTGGCCCCAGACCCAGCCGGTCTTTTCTTCGTAAATCGTGAAACTCTCCCCGCACAGAAGCTGCGTCTGGAGTCCCGCATCCTCCGCCGGCGCGGAATAGAGACCTACGACGCCGCGCCCGACCTGTGCCACCCGGCCTTCGGCAAAAGCCTCAGCCGTGACTTTGCCTTTGAGATGAGCCGCCGCCAGATCGGGCCGGGCCGGCGTCAGCCGGCGATCCAGACCCGCGCTCACCGTTTCTCGCCGAAGCGTGCCGCAATCACCGCGAACATCGCTCGAATGGCGTTCGCTTCCGCGCCCTTGCGCCGGCCGGGCTTTGGCCGGTCGACCCATGCCGGGATGTCGAAATGCGCCCAGCTTTCGGTCTTGGTAATGAACCGATTGAGGAAGAGCGCCGCCGTGATCGCTCCGGCCAACGGATAATCCGGCGCATTGTTGATGTCCGCGATGGTGCTGTCGACGGCCGATTCATAAGACCGCCACAATGGAAGCCTCCAGACCGGGTCATGTTCCGCGTTGCCGTGACGGATCAGATCCGCGGAAAGACTTTCATCATCGGTGAAGAACGGCGGCAGCTCCATGCCGGTCGCCGCGCGCGCCGCACCCGTGAGCGTCGCAAGGCAAAGCATCAGCGCGGGGTTTTCCGTATCGGCTTCGGCCAGCGCATCCGCCAGCACCAGGCGCCCCTCTGCGTCCGTATTGCCAATCTCGACGAAAAGTCCTTTGCGACTGGCGAGCACGTCGCCGGGACGATAGGCCGAACCCGAAACGCTGTTCTCCACAGCCGGCACCATCACACGCAGCCGTACCGGAAGGTCGGCGCCCATGATCATCTGCGCGAGCCCCAGAACGCAGGCGGCGCCGCCCATGTCCTTCTTCATGGTCGCCATGCCGGACGAATTCTTTAGATCGAGTCCACCAGTGTCGAAGCACACACCCTTGCCGACCAGCGTGACTTTGGGATGTTCGTCCTTGCCCCAGACGATATCGATGAGCCGGGGCGCACGCGTGCTCGCACGGCCCACCGCATGGATCATCGGATAATTGGCTTCAAGCAGCGCGTCACCCGCAATCACCGTGACGCGGGCTCCGAACCCCTCGGCAAGCGAGCGCGCCGCCTCTTCCAATTCCGCCGGACCCATATCGTTTGCCGGCGTATTGATGAGATCGCGCGCGAAGAACACGCCTTGGGCGCTTCGCGAGACCGCCTCCCCATCCACGCCGGTTGGGACGACAAGCCGGGGACGTTCCTTGCGGGCGGATTTCTTGCGCTGGCCGCGATAGCGCTCGAACGCATAGGTGCCGATCGCCCAGGCATAGGCGGCGCGTGCGCCGCCAAAAGCAGGCGGCACATCGCCGAACCGATAGAGACCCGGCGGCAGACGCTCCGAGAACAGCGCCAATGCGTGGGGATCGCGCCCCGGGCCCAGGCCGAGCACCGCGGCGCCCAACCCGCCGGCTTCGTTCGGCACCAGTATGAGCTCGCCTTCCTTGGCCGCGAATCCGGTGGCGCGCAGCCAGCGCGCCTGCGCCGGGCCAAGAGAGGAAAGGAAACGCTCCAGATCCTTGGGCAAAAGCGCATGGACGGGAACCGGTTTCTGCTCCCCCAATTCGGCTTCGGTGGCAAAAACGCTCAGCATGAAAGCTTATACCCTCGCTGGAAGCCGTCCTTATAGGAATGCTAAGACGGCTCCGCAATCTGGCCCTCCCCACGCTTCAGAGGAAGAACCCATGAGCGCGCGCTACACGCTCTATATCGGCAGCAAGAATATTTCTTCCTGGAGCTTACGGCCGTGGCTGGCCATGAAGATGGTGAAGCTCGCGTTCGGCGAAGTGATGATTCCGTTGCGAAGGTCGGAAACCAGCTCGCAAATCAAAGTGCATTCCCCGTCCGCCAAAGTGCCCGCGCTCAAGATTGAAGAGAACGGGGTCTCCAGGACGGTCTGGGACAGTCTGGCGATCTGTGAGACTCTCGCCGAGCGCCACCCCGAGGCGTGCCTATGGCCCGAAGATTCCGCCGCGCGGGCCGAGGCCCGCAGCATCGTGGCCGAGATGCATTCGGGCTTCCCCGATTTGCGCCGCGTCCTGTCGATGGACCTCGCCGCGCGCTATCCGACGCCGCCGCTCGACGATGCCGTACAAAGTCAGATCGCGCGCATCATCGAGTTGTGGCAATCGGTGCTGAACCGGTACGGAAAAGGCAGCGGCTTTCTGTTCAGCCACTTCACCATCGCCGATGCGTTCTATGCGCCGGTGGCGACGCGTTTCGAAACCTACGGCATACATCTTCCGGCGGTGGCGCAAGCCTATACACAACGCATCCTCGCGACGCCCGCCATGCGCGAATGGGAAGAGAGCGCAAAGGCCGAGGCGCCGCCTTAGCAGCAGTTAGCGTTCAGGATTTGCGGATCGGCGTGCTCGCGGGAAGTGCGGCTTTCTGGGCGGGCTTTATGATTCCGGCCTCGCTAAAAAAGCGCAACGCTCCGGGATGAAGCGGCGTCGTCGCGTCTTTTGCGCCGGTGGCGAGATCCAGGAAATGAGAACCCAAGGCGCCGGATTGAAGGGCGCTGCGATTGGCCGGATTGTAGAGAGCCTTCAAAATCCCATAGATCAAATTGTCCGGCTCCGAAGCATCCGTGACCCACAACGCATCGACGCTGACCGTATCGACAGCGGGAGCATTGCCATAAGTACCCTTCGCGATGGTGTGAGCGGTAAGAGTGGGCTCCTTCGCGAGAAGACGCTTAAGCCCGTCACCATTGATGGGAATCAGCACCGCCACGTCTTCGTCGAGCAATTGCTGCAACAGGTTGACCGGCGTACCGCCCACGAAGAAAACGGCGTCGAGCTTGCCCATCTGTAAAAGATCGACGGCCTTGTCGGCGGAGTCGTAATTGGGGATGATGGATTTGTCGGAAATCTTATAGGCCGCGAGCACCGCACGCGCAGTCACGTTGGTGCCCGAACCGTCGGTCGAAAGCGCTACGCGTTTGCCGCGCAGATCGGCCACGCTCTTGATCTTGGATTTCTTCGCGGCGACGAGATGCAGGTCCTCGCCGTAAAGATTGGCGATTACGCGCAATTGCTTGATCGGCCCGTTTTTGCGGAACGGTCCCTGGCCTGCGACCGCAGCAGCCACGACGTCCGCCTGCGCGATTCCCGAAGTAACCATGCCGCTGTTCACGGCGAGAAGATTTGCGACCGATCCTTGCGAAGCCCGAGTCGAAACGATGAGACCGGAAGGACCGCAAAGATTCGCAGCCTCGCAGCGTCCAACACCGGGAGGATGACTCAGGAGTTGCGCCAGCATTGCGCCGACCGGAAAATAGGTGCCGGTGGTCGAACCCGTCGAAATCTGGAAAGCGACACGCTGCGGAATGTCGATGGTTTGCGCCGCAGTTCTGGCCGCAAGAATCATCATCAGGGCGAGGGCGGCAACCACCCCTGCCGCAAGACCCGAAGACACCGAGTATCTCTTTGCTTGCATGACGCTATATAGGGCACGAGCATTGCGGCTGGAATTGGACTGATGGCCATAATCCCCACAAAAATTGAAGGCCCGAGTTCCCCAAGATTAAGGAAATCTTGACCGCATTTCCGCATGCTGTAGGGGTGCTCTCGCCCGGGGAAATTTTTTCGCGACGGCGAGCTTGGCCATTCAGGGTTTGCAGGCGGAAATTCTCCATGAGCCGTGTCACCGTCCGAACTGGGGCATTGGTGGCGTTGTCCGCCGTGGTCATCGGATGCGCCTCCGCCCCTCCTGTCAATGATGCGACGCTACTCTCGGACTCCTTGCAAAAAGGAAAAGGCGACGGTTCCATGACGTCGCGCCCTCTCGGAGCTCCCACCAATATCGATGGAACGGTGAAACAAGCTCAAGCGCAGCGGAAAAGCGGGGATTTCTCGGCCGCGGCGCGAACCCTCTCGCAACTTGTCTTGTTTGCGCCGGACGATGCGCGGGTGCTGGGGGAATATGGCAAGACCCTGATCGCGATGGGCCGCAGTGAAGACGCATTAGCGTTCCTGGAGCGCGCGGTCGAGCTTCAGCCACGGGATTGGTCGCTTTTCTCGGCCCAAGGAGTGGCCTACGACCAGAAGGGTGAATATTTGGCGGCCCAGGCGGCGTACGGCCGCGCTCTGGTGCTGAAGCCTGGCGAGCCCACCGTCCTGTCCAATGCCGCGCTCTCTCATGTGCAGACCGGCGATCTCGACGGGGCCGAAGCATTGCTTATGCAGGCATCACCGCATGGCGCGGAATTTCCGCGGATCGCCAGCAATTTGGCGCTGGTGCGCAGCCTTAAGAATTCCCGTCCGCCTCAGGCCGCTACTGTCGCTGTCCCGAAAGAATTGGCGCCCGTTCCCGCTCCTACGGAGGGCGAGGCGCCCAGCGTTCCTGATACGCCTGATACGCCTGTGGCGAGCCTACCAATGCCCGAGCCGGCGGCATCCGATATTCCGATGGCGCCAGAGGCTGCGAGCGTCGCCGAGACGCCAGCCGACAGCGCAGGCGATCCTGCGACGACGGCCACCGCGCTAGAACGATTGCAGACGGACCCGAGCGTGCTGGTGCAGCCCCTCCCCTCACGTCCGGAGGCAGAGGCCAAACCTAAGCCAACAGGGGTCCCATCAGGGCTTCCCCGCGCCGCGGTGAAGAGCGAACCGGTGCTTCAGATGCGTCCTACCCCCGATGACGACAAACCAAACGTGATTCGTCCAAAGCCGGGCAACGCGAAAAGCGCGGGGTCGAAGGCCGCAGACAATGCAACGCAAGCCTCTCAGCCATTGGTGCTGCGCCCAGCCGTAGCCGATCCTCCCGCTACGCTCCAAGCCAGCGCACGCCACTGAAAGCCTCGCATTCCTGAGGTGTGAGGTGGATGATTACGGAATGACGCCCATGATCTTGAGTGCCGCAGGCCCCAAGATCACCACGAACAGACAGGGCAGGAAGAATACGATCATCGGCACGGTAAGCTTTGAGGGCAACGAAGCCGCTTTGCGCTCGGCTTCGGCCATGCGCATTTCGCGGTTTTCCTGCGCCGTCACGCGAAGCGCCTGGCCCATCGGCGTACCGTATTTTTCCGATTGGATCAGCGCCGCCGCCACCGCCTTGACGCCCGAATGGCCGCAACGCTCCGCCAGATTTTGGAAGGCTTGCCGGCGGTCGGGCAGATAGGACAGTTCCGCTGTGGTGAGGCCCAGTTCCTCGGCGAGTTCGACGGACTGCGAACCCACTTCGCCCGCGACACGATTGAAGGCGGCCTCGATCGACATGCCCGACTCGACGCAGATCAGAAGGAGATCGAGGGAGTCGGGGAAGGCCCGCATAATGGAACCTTGCCGTGACTGGATGCGATTGGTGACGAAAATATCCGGCATATAATAGCCGAACAACGCGGCGGCGATCGACGCGAGCAACTTGATACTGAAGGGCCAGGTCAGATGGCTGATGCCGAAGATGTAGATCAGGGCGCCGATGAAGACGACGGGGGGCATCAGGAAGCGAAAGAACATGAACGTGACGAGCGGACCCTGACCGCGATAACCGGCGCGGGCGAGCTTCTCCTTCATGCCGGGCGATTCCAGCAATTTCGCCAGCTTCAGATTGTCGAGCGTCTGCTTCATGAACCCGACGGGGGTGGAGCGAAGCTGTCCCTTGCGACCACTTTGCGCGAAAGCTTCGCGCTGCTTCTGCCGCAATTCATCGCGTCTTTCGGCGACGGCCTTCATGCGCCCCTCGAGCGCGTCTTTCTTCATATAGGGAAGACCGAGCGTGACGATGGTCGCGAACGCGGCAATCGCGGAGAGCGCGATCACCAGGAAATCGCGTTCGAGCAACAGGTAAAAAAAGCTTAGAGTCATTTGCCCACGCTCAATACTTGAAGGCGATCATTTTTTTCATGACAAGCACGCCCAGCCCCATCCAGACCACGCAACCCAACAACATGAGATTGCCAAGCTTCACCTGAAAGAGGGGCATGATGTAGTTCGGCGTGCTGAGATAGATCAGCCCCATCACCCCGGGCGGGAGCGAGCCGATGATCATCGCGCCGGTTTTGGCTTCGGACGACATCGCTCGGATCTTGCCTTGCAACCGTTTGCGGTCGCGCAGCACACCGGCGAGGTTGCCCAGCGCCTCGGAGAGATTGCCGCCCGATTTTTGCTGAATGGCCATGACGATCCCGAAGAAGTTCACCTCGGGCGTCGGCATCCGCTCATACATACGTTTGAGGCCCTCATCCATGGTGACGCCGACTTTGAGGCCTTCGGTGAGCAGCCGGAATTCTCCGGAAACCGGCTCGGGCATTT
>DATHDZ010000330.1:0-2184 GCA_035318785.1 Micropepsaceae bacterium | reverse complement strand
GCCATAGGGACGCTCGAATCCGCCCGCAGAGGCGCGCTTCAAATAGGCGCGCTCGCCGGCAATCTTTTCTTTCGTGAACGATACGGAGAGGAGAGTCCGGATCGCGTTCCTCTCGGCAAGGTCCGGATAGATGCGGTAGAGAGTCGCCAACAGCCAATAGGAATGAACACAGGAATGCCAGTCGAAGCTGCCAAAGAAAATCGGATGCAGCGCACGCGGACCCTTCACATCGGCAGGGCCGGTGAGGACATGATCCAGCTTGCCCGGATATTCGCGGGTGACATGCCCGAGTGCGATGGTGGCAAAGCGCGACGCGGTTTTCAGGTCGAGCGCGGGTTGGCGCGCCAAGCGTTTAGAAGCGGAAGACGAGGGCATACATCAGAACCGTATTGATGAGGAGAACCGCAATCGCGGTCGGGATCTGCGCTTTGATCACCGCGTAGCGATCCTCAAGTCCGAGAAGCGCCGCGGGAACCAGATTGAAATTCGCCGCCATGGGCGTCGTCAACGTGCCGCAGAAGCCCGACAACATGCCGATCGCGGACATGATGGCGGGATTGCCGCCGAACTTCATCACGATCAGCGGCAGGCCGATGCCGGCCGTCATCACCGGAAAGGCTGCGAACGCATTACCCATGATGGCGGTGAAGAGCGCCATGCCGACCGTATAGGCCGCAACCGCGGCAAAGCGGCTATCCATCGGGATCGCTTGCGCGGCAAGGCCTCCCACGGCGTCGCCCACACCGGCCAAAGCGAAGACGGCGCCGAGCGCCGCCAGCATCTGCGGCAGCAACGCGGCCCAGCCGATCAAATCCATCAGACGCCGGCCTTCCTGCAATGCCGCGATCACCTTCTGTCGAAAGGCGATGCGCGCTATCAGAACCGCGACGATCGCGCTCAATGCGAAGGAAACCAACGTGGTTTGTCCGGGATCGAACAAGGGCTCGCCGCCGATGATGATTGTCTTCAGTGCGAAGGACCCCAGCAGCGTAATCCCGGGAATGGTCAGCGCCGCAAGAAAGAGCTTGTTGCCGAATTCGCGCGCCATGACGCGGCGCTGGTCTTCGCTGGTGGTCGCGGGCTGCCCCAGTCCCAAGCCTCTGACACCGACAATCACCACCATCGTCAGCACAAGAATACCGTTTCCGAAATTCCCAAGGCGATCCCCGAGCAAGAAGCTGATGGCAAAAAGACCCCAGAACGATCCATTGACCCAGCGTTTGGGATTGCTGCGGTCGCACAGGCTCATGGCGGCAATGGCCGCGAACACCGCGCCTGCCAAGACGTAAACGGCACCCAGGCCAATCATGCGCGGTCTTTCTCCGTCGCAGCGCTCGCTTGCCGAGATAGTTGGCGGTCGAAAAGAAACAGTCTGGTCGCGTGAATGGCGAAGGCGGCCACCGCCGTCGGAATCGCCCAAACGGAAAGTTGCAGCGGTTCCACGATGATCCCGTTCTGTTCGAGAACGCCCTTGATCAGGAGAATGGAACCGATGGCGACGAAAATATCCTCGCCGAAGAATACGGCGACATTGTCGGTCGCTGCCACCTGAGCGCGGATCCGCTCGCAGACATGTTTCGGAAGGGGGCCAAGGCGAGCCTCCGCGGTGGCTTCGGCCATCGGCGCCACCAGGGGCCGCACCAAGGTGGCCGGCCCCCCGAGTGACGCTAGCCCCAGGGCTGCTCCGCCCTGTCTGATGAGAAAATACAAAGTCAGCAGACGAAAAATCGTCATGGCACGAAGTCCGGCGACGAGGTCCCGGACGCGCTGCTGCAGGCCGGCGCGCTCCAATGCTCCTATCGCGGGGAGGATGAGCCATACGACACTGATGTAGCGGTTCTCGTTGAAGGCTTTACCGAAGGCCGAGAGCACGCCCACGAGGTCGAGCCCGCCTGCAAGACCGCTGACGATCGCGGCACTCATCACCACCAAAAGCGGATTGACCCGTGCCGCAAAACCCAAGACGACAACGGCAACGCCCAGAAGCGGCAGCATGCTTCCCCCTCAGCCCCTCGGTCTCACCGGAAAGCCGAGCGCGACCCCGCGCCCAGCGTCCCGTCGGATGGACTTTAGCGCACGATCTGCCGATCGTTGGCGGCTCGTTTGGCGCGTTTCTTTGACCGAGCGACGTTGCCTCAGCCGCGGCCTTCCCCATCAACCATTTGAAATCTTTGTTGTTTATAC
>DATHDZ010000329.1:0-2082 GCA_035318785.1 Micropepsaceae bacterium | reverse complement strand
GATGGCCGGGTGACCGGTGTGGAGCCGCTCGACGTCCAATGAGGCCCGACCGCCGCGGGTGCGGCCGCGCGTCGCTCCCCGGCAACAGGTGCGAATTTTAGCCAAATTCGACGGCAGCGCCCCGGACCGGGGCCGAAATAGCTCTTGGTGCGGTACACGGCCTGTTATAGTCCCCGCCGTCAGGCCCGGGGATCATTGTTAAGTGCGCGTTCAGCACCGCCATATCATCTATGTGCAGGGATACGATCCGCGCGGTCTCGCGCAGTATTACCGCATGTTTCGAACCGAGCTGCGGAAGTTTGGCCGGCTGTATCAGCTCGCCGCCACCATCAGCCGTCCGCAGGTCGCCCCCGACGGCGAGATCGCGTCCTGGACCATCGAGACCAAGGCGGGCGACTGGCAGACCCGTACCAGCTACGATTTCCTCCGGTTCGAAGACCTGATCCAGCGCGACCTCGCCGCGCCGATCTGGCGCACGGTTCTGCACGCGATGTGGATCTATTGGCGCCTGGTGTTCGGCGGCACGATTGCGCGATTCTGGAAGGCGCATTGGCGGTTCGCCACCTTCATCAGCTACCCGCATTTCGTGCTGTTCAACGAGGCGATCTGGTCGCTGGGCCTTGCCTTCGCCTTCGAAAAAGGTCTCGAAGCGCTCGGCATTCCCAGCCTGTTCAGCACGGCCGCGGCAGCCGCCTTTTTCGTCGCCGCACTCGGCACCCTGCTGAAATACACGGAAAACCGCACCTATCTGCTGTATCTCTTGTCCGACACGATCTGGACCTGGGAATTCTCTCACCGGCAGCGGCCGGAATGGGACCAGCGCATCGACCGTTTTGCCCAATACCTCGCGAAGGTCGCGCGCGCCAGCGACGCCGACGAAATCGTCATCGTCGGCCACAGTTCCGGATCGTTTTTGGGGACCGAGATTCTGGCGCGCGCGCTCAAGGTCGATCCGGCTCTCGGTCGGAACGGCCCGCGAATTGTGCTGCTGACGATCGGCGGCAATTTCCCGATCGTCGGTTTTCATGCGGCCTCGCAGGATTTCCGCGATCACCTTCGCCTGCTCGCGGTGGAGCCCTCGATCGACTGGATCGACTGCCAGTCGCGCAAGGATGTGATGAACTTCTATCCGTTCGATCCGATCACCGGGCACGGCATCGACGTCGGCGCCTCACGACGCAATCCCACCATCGTACCGGTCCGATTCCGCGAGATCATCAAACCCGAAAACTACAACCTGTTCCGCTGGAAGTTCTTTCGGGTCCATTTCCAGTTCGTCATGGCCAACGAACGGCCGCATGCCTACGATTTTTTCATGATCGTTTGCGGGCCGATCCCCCTCAGCGAACGCATGGCTCATCCCGAGGCGGCGCTGATTGTCGCGACCGGAGACGCCGCCGCCCGCGCATGCGCCTGGCAAAAGCTCGAAACAACCGCCGCCGATCAGGCAACTGCCGCAGATTTGAGCGAAATGGAACCGGAGATGGAACCAACGGCCCGCCGCCGCGGTTGAAATCCGGGACTCAGCCTGACTCGATCCGTCGCACGCGAAGGTCCCGTTGGGTTGGCTTTGAGCGCAGCTTTAGTGTAAAGCATTAACGGCTATGGGCGGTTGAAAGCGATCTGCCGTTGTTGTTTGACGGCATTAAGCACTTGAAATAGCTAACAAAAATGGCTGAGAAGGGTGAAGCCGCCGAGGGTGACACAGATCACATTAACCGATCCGGAATGCCTCTAGGCTCCACGACCAGGCTTAGGCCTGCTCAGGTGGCATCCGGCGTCTGGGTTTTCGCTGCGCTGAATTTGCGCACCCCCATCTCGCGTCGGGGACTTTTCCCGACCTGCAAAATTGGAATATCGCCGTGACCGCATTTAGCAAAACACCGCTTCTCGACACCATCCGCACTCCCGACGATCTGCGCCGGCTCAAGGTGGAACAGGTCCGCCAGGTCGCCGATGAGCTGCGTCAGGAAACCATCGATGCCGTCTCGGTCACGGGCGGGCATTTCGGCGCAGGCCTTGGCGTCGTCGAATTGACCACAGCCTTGCACTACGTGTTCGACACCCCGCGCGACCGTCTGA
>DATHDZ010000328.1:0-8583 GCA_035318785.1 Micropepsaceae bacterium | reverse complement strand
CCCGTAAACGGGGGAGGAAACTTAGCGCTGCGTTTGGCGTTCCTCCCCCGCAAGCGGGGGAGGTGTCGAACCGCGGAACGCGGTGAGACGGAGGGGGTTACGGCTCGTCCACGATGCGGTTTCGCAGCGTGCCGATGCCCGAGATTTCCACTTCCAGCACATCGCCAGCCTTCATCCAGACCGGCGGATTGCGTCGCGCGCCGATGCCTTCGGGCGTGCCGGTGGCGATGATGTCGCCGGGCGCGAGCGGCGTGAAGGCCGAGCAATAGGCGATCAGCGCGGGCACGTCATGCATCAGCATGTCGGTGCCGGAATGCTGCATCACTTGCCCGTTGAGCCGGGTGGTGAGCGTGAGCTTCGAGGGATCGGGGATTTCGTCGGCCGTTACCATCCAGGGGCCAAGCGGGCTGCTGGCGGGGAAATTCTTACCCGTAATCAGCGAGACCTTGATGAAGTCGCGCACCGAGCCGTCGCAGAAACAGGTGTAGCCCGCGACGTAGGAAAGCGCCTTGTCGGCGGGGATCGCACGCCCGCCCTTGCCCATGATGACGACGAGCTCACCTTCGAAATCGAGCTGCTGCGATGCTTTGGGCCGCAGCATGTCGCCTTCATGACCGCATAGCGTATCGGTGAATTTGGTGAAGATGTTCGGCTTTTCCGCCACCGCGTGGCCGTGCTCGGCCGCATGGGAGCGATAATTGATGCCAACGCAGAGGATCTTTCCAGGATTGGGAATCACCGGGAGGAACTGCAAACCCTTCAGATCGCGGTCCGGCTTTGCGCCTTCGGCGGCACGGCGCACCTCGTCGAATGCATTGGCCGCGATGACGTCCTTCAGCGTGGCATAGCGGTTCTTTAACCGCTCGTTCAGCGTGATGACACCGCCATCGGTGACGATACCGAACGAGGGCTTTCCGTCGGCGACATAGCTTGCGAGCTTCATCTCTTTTTACCCTTCGCCGATTTTGTTTTCTTTGCCGGCTTCTTCGCCGATTTCTTGACCGGTTTCTTCGAGACTGCGACCGGCGTGTCGGGGCGCGTGACCATGTTTCCAACGCCGGCCTTGGTCGCCCAATAGTGCCAGGCACGCCACGTCTCGACCGAATAGGGGCTATAGCCGCGGCTGCGCGCATCGATCTCGCCCTGCGAGAGATATTTGATCTTACCGCCGAGTTGCTTCGCGCTCATAAGGGCGCGCGCGTTGCGCGGCAGATAGACCGATACGCGCACGACCTCGATCAGCGAGCGAGCGGCAGCCGCGAAACCATGGCCCCGCATCAGCGCGACATTGTTGGGCCCAAGGCATTTCGCCAAATCTTGACCCTGCTCCACATTGGCGACGAGAAGATTGGTGTCGCCGAACTTGTCCGCGATGTCCCAGATGGGAACGTTGGCTCCGATAAAGCTTCCGGAATGAATGACTGGCCTTAAGGGCGTGCCGTTGGTCAGACCGAAGGGCAGGATGTCCTCGGCATGAGCATGCACCACCGCCATCACATCGGGGCGTGCCTCGAAGATGCCGCCATGGATGAATCGCTCGAGATAGAGCGCGCGTTTTTCTTCTTTGACCGGCTTGCCGTCGAGCGTGAGCTCCACGATGTCGTCGCGGGTGATGAATTCGGGCGCGAGAGACCGCGCCAGGAAAAAACGCGTCGGATCGTCGGGATGGCGCACGCTGACATGACCATAGGCGTCGACGATATCCTCATTGGCGAGGATGCGGTTGGCGATAACGAGATCGTTCAGCAGGTTTTCCAGCTTCGACATAGATGAGCTCCGAAATGCTTTGGATTTTCTAGGGGTGTTGTGCATTCAGATGGAAATATTTGTCCTTCCCGGCCGAAGCGGCGGGACGCCGCGAGGGGAAGGGAATCCATTTCGTGAACATCGAGCGTTTTCTTCGCTGAATGGATGCCCTTCCCTCGCGCTTCGCGCTCGCCGGGCATGACGCCATTGATTCCATGTGACCCCATTCCACTTCTAAAACCAGGTGTCGGCTTCGCCATAATTGGGGACGAAGAGGTCGTCGACCTTCACGGGTGCGCCGATCAGATGCTGATCGGTGAGGTAGGTCACCAGCGCTTCCAAGGTCGGACGGTTCTCCTCCACGCCATAAGGCCAGGGATCGCCGCCGAACACATCGTATATCTCGTCGATGTCGCGCATCAGCCAGGGCGTCATGTAGCGCAGCGCACGCAGATTATACATTTTCCGGATGGCGATACGCTTCGAGCGCGCGAACGCGTTGTAGAGGCTGGTCGCGACGAACGGATAGCGTTCGTAGATATCCTTTTTGATCGCCACCAGATGCATGATCGGATAGATGCGCGTGCGCTTGTAATAATCCTTCTCCAGCTCGACATAATCGGGAAACAGGCGCGCGACGTTCGGATTGGTGCGGATCGATTCAGGCAATGACGTACCCAGCGTCGCATCGACGAAACCTTCCTCGATCAGATCGCTCAAGGAACGCCCTCTTGGCGCTTGTTCTATCGCCACCGGCTTCAACAGCGGCAGCACATGCGGGTCGCCATGAGAGCCGGCATGGTTCACCGCGCCCTGCACCCAATGGATCTTGGACGTATCGACGCCATATTCATGCTGGAGCAGACCACGAATGAAGATCGCCGCCGTCATCGTGTAGAGCGGCACGCCGACGCGCTTGCCTTCCAGGTCCTTGGGTTTCTTGATGCCGGATTTCTTGTTGATGGCGATGAAGCCGTGACGAAAGCAGCGCGACGGGAACACCGGAAGGGCGACGAAGGGGCATTGTTTGTTGGCGAAGCGCTGTACGAATTCGGAACTGGAATATTCCGCGACGTCGAATTCCTGGCCGCCGGACATGCGGTCGAAGATCGGGCGCGGCTCTTCGATGGCGATGAAGTTGAGGTCGATGCCTTCCGGCTGCACTTCGCCGGTGTAGAGCGCCTCCATGCGGTCATAGAGCGCGCAGGCGAAACTGAGCTTCAATTTTCCCACCGTCCCCACCCTTTGTCGCCCACCCTTCGATCCACTCAGGGGTGAGGTTTTTTGCTTTATGTTTCGTCGATCACGCGATTGCGCAGCACGCCGATCTCCGGCACTTCGACTTCCACCAAATCGCCGGGTTTCAGCCAGTTGGGCGGATTCTGGTGCCCGCCTGCGCCGACCGGCGTTCCGGTGAAGATAAGGTCGCCCGGCTTCAGCGTCGCGAATTGCGTGATGTAGCCGATGAGCCAGGAGAAGTCCCAGGTCAGTCTTTCGGTATTGTCGTCTTGACGCAGCTCGCCATTGATTCGCGTCATCAGATGCAACGGTTTGCCGGGATCGACCTCGTCGGCCGGCACGATCCAGGGTCCAATACTGCCGGAGCGGTCGAAATTTTTCCCCTGCGTCACGTTCAGTGACCCATGCCGCAGCCAATCGCGCAATGTCCCTTCATTGCCGAGCGTGAGGCCATAAATCATTCCCAGCGCTTTCTCGCGCGGCACGTTGCGACCCTCGCGCCCGATCACGAGCACGATCTCGCCTTCATAATCGAATTTCTCGGAAACTTTCGGGCGGACCAACGGAGCCTCATGGCCCACGAGGGAATCCGGAAAACGCACGAAGAGATTCGGATATTTCGGCTTTTCGCGGCCGTCTTTGTATTCCGCGGTGCGTTCGGGGTAGTTGATGCCGACGCAGACGATCTTCTCGGGCGCAAGGACGGGCGGAAGGAATTCCACCTCGGAAAGTCTGTAGTCTGCCCAGGCCGTCACGGCGGCGCGCGCGTCCTTCAGACCGCCCTCGCCCGCACGGATGAGCGCCAGAAGCGAAGGGTAGCGTCCCCCTAACCGGCCGCCCAGATCGATGATGCCCGTATCAATGACCGCGCCGAAGCTCGCGCGGCCGTGAATTGTGAAACTGGTTAAGCGGGTGGCGGACATGGACCGAAACTAGCGCGAATTGCCCTTTGGTCAAGCGGGGTTTGGCGGGCCGGGGCCGCCGCGTTGACGCGGGGAAATCGATGGCTATTCTGGCCCCAACCCTACCCAAACCTGCAAATGAGAAAGAGACAGCCATGCATGACGTAGCGAGCAAGGTTCATTGGCACGAACCGACCGGCGGAAAGCGGGCCGGCTACGGCAAATGGGGCCGGGTGAAGACCCCCTATGACCAGTTCATGGAGTCGGAGGGCATTCCCTGTTTCCGCGATATCGGCATCGGCAAGGTGCAGAACCTGCCCTTGATGCCGTGGAAGCGCCTAGGCGGCAAGGGCACCTATATCCAGCTTTACGGCACGGAATCCAAATGGGGCTGCTACCTCGTCGAGGTGCCGGGGCGCGGCGCGCTCAACCCCGAGAAGCACCTCTTCGAGAAGATCTACTTCGTGGTGGAGGGACGCGGCTCGACCGAAGTCTGGCTGGAAGGCGATACCAAGCGCCACACGTTCGAGTGGCAACAAGGCTCGCTCTTTTCCATTCCGATGAACGCTTATCACCGCGTGGTGAATGCGGGCTCGGCACCCTCGCTGCTGCTAGCCGGCACGACCGGGCCTGTTGTGATGAACACGTTGCAATCGGTGGATGCGGTGTTCAACTGCCCGATGCAGTTCCGCGACCGCTTCTCGGGCGCCGACGATTATTACCGCTACAATGACGACGTCGAGCCCGATCCCGTGCGCGGCCTTGCCATGCGGCGGACCAATCTGGTGCCCGATGCAGTCAATTGCGATCTGCCACTGGACAATCGACGCTCACCCGGTTTTCGCCGCGTCGAACCGTTCATGACCGGCAACACGTTCTATTTCTGGATCGGCCAGCATGAGAATGGGCGCTATTCCAAAGCGCATGCGCACACCTCGGCCGCCGTGCTGATCTGCATCAAAGGCAAGGGCTATACCCATACTTGGCCGGAGCGGCTGGGTACCACGCCCTGGAAAGACGGCAATCAGGATCAGGTCAAGCGTATCGATTACGAACCTGTCGGCATGATCTCGGCCGCGCCCGGCGGCGCGCGCTGGTATCATCAGCATTTCGGCGTGTCCAAGGAGCCGTTGCGCCTGTTGGCGTGGTTCGGCCCGCACAATCCGGGGCGCGAGCCAGGTCCGCCGGGTGAAAAGCACATCGACTATACGGCGATGGACATTCCCGAAGGCGGCACCTCGATCCCCTATTGGATGGAAGACCCGCGAGTAAAGAAGGATTGGGAGGCGATGATCGCCAAGAACGGCGTTCAGAGCCGCATGCTTCCGGAATTCTTCGACAAGAACTTCAAGGGCGAACTGCCCAAAGGCGTATGAACGACGCATCAGTGATGGGGTGACGTATGAGATTCAAGACATTCGCCGCTGCGGCGGTACTGACTTTGGCGGCGGGCTTTGCGCTCGCGACGGAATCGACCCCCGGCGCGCGGGCCTATTTCATCAATTTGACCAACGGCCAGCATATGAAGAGCCCGGTGCTGATCCAGTTCGGGCTTTCCGGCATGGGCGTCGCGCCGGCGGGCAGCACGAATCCCGGCACAGGCCATCACCATTTGATCATCGATGCCGACACGCCGGGCGCTGCGGCGCCCATTTCCATGGACGACAAGCACATGCATTTCGGGCGCGGGCAGACCGAGGTTTCCGTGCCGCTGACGCCCGGGAATCATACGCTGCAGCTGGTCCTCGCGGATGGCGGGCACATCCCATTCACCCCGCCCGTTGTTTCAGACAAGGTGACCGTGACGGTCGATCCGTAACGGGCTGCTGATGCGGGCGTCCGTGACCCCTACCTGCTTGGCTTCGCCCTTCGAGCTTTGCCGTCGCGACCTCCCCCTTTCAGGCGGAGAAAAACACAGGTCGATACGTGACTCTCATCCTCAACAATGACGATGTGACCAAAGTGCTGACGATGGCAGACACCATCGCAGCACTGGAAACCGCCTATATGCAGGTGGCGTCGAAGGAAGCGGTGTGCCGGCCGCGCATCGACATGCGTATCCCGACTTCGAACCCGGCGAAGAATTACCAATGGGGCACGATGGAGGGTGGCTCGACCTCGGGCTATTTCGCCATCCGCATGAAATCCGACGTGGTCTACGAGACCACCTATAACGGCGTCACGACGCAGGAGAAATATTGCTCGCGGCCGGGTCTGTTCTGCGGGCTGGTCCTCTTAACCTCGATCGAGAATGGCGAGCCCCTCGCCTTCATCAATGATGGTGTGCTGCAGCATATGCGGGTCGGCGGCGACGGGGGCATCGGCGTCAAACATATGGCGAATGCCGATGCCGCGACCCTGGGCATGCTCGGCTCGGGCGGCATGGCGCACAGCAATCTCATGGCATTCGCCCAGGTGCGCAAGATCAAGCGGCTGAACGTGTTCAGCCCGACCAAGGCCCATCGCGAGCATTTCGCACGCGAGGCGGAGGAAACCTATGGCATCGAGGCGAAAGCCTGTTCGCGGCCCGAGGAGATTTACGAAGGCGCCGACATCGTTGCCGCCTGCACGGATTCCGCGGTGACAGTGCTCGACGGGACGCGCATCGAAAAGGGCGCGCATGTCATCAATATCGGCGGCTCGGGTGTACCGGACGACGCCACATTGGCCCGCATCGATGTGTATTTGCGCATGGGCGACTCGCCAGGCCCCACGAGCAACCCCGCTATTCAATTCGACGACGAACATCTCGGCTGGGAGGCGAGGCCCAAGAGCGCCAAGCACGGCGACGGACGGGCCAGCCGCAAACGCGGGCACGGCGTGCTGCTGCCGGAGAAACGCATCTCGCTTGCCGATCTCGTGCAAGGCAAGGCCAAGGGACGCACGTCACGCGACCAGATCACCTATTCCGAGCGCGGCAATCTGCAGGGCGCACAATTCTTCGCCGTCGCGGGACGCGTTTATGAATTGGCGAAGGCGGCCGGATTGGGCCGCGAGATCCCGACCGAGTGGTTTTTGCAGACGATTAGAAATTAAATTCGATTGTCGCCCCGGAAGCCGCGTCAGCGGCTATCCGGGACCCACTGAGACAGCAGCTTGGTGGGTCCCGGCTCTCGCTTCGCTCGGCCGGGAATGACAGCTGAGATTGCTCAGCGAGTTTGGCCACCTTGCTGAATGTTTTGACGTAGATGTTAGTGGCCCGGATGTTGACTTGGGCCTTGGGCCGAGGACACTGCGTCCATGGCTCGGGGCTTGGTTTTCGCCATCCTAACGCTGTTGGTCTGCAGCGGCGCGGCGCGCGCCGAGACGTCTGCTTTCGACCAAGCCCTCCTCGCGAAATCCGTGGCGCAGGCAGGCGCGTTTCCGCGCCTTCATGCGCTGATCGTGGCGCGCGACGGCAAGCCGGTGGTGGAACAGGTGTTCCGCGGGCCTTCGCTCGACAGCGCGGTCAACATCAAATCGGCCTCCAAGACGATCATCGATGCGTTGGTCGGAATGGCGGTGGATCGCGGCCTGATCCGCGACGTGAACCAGCCGATCTTGCCGCTGCTGAAGGGCCGCGCACCGGCCGGCCTCGATCCCAAGGTCGGCGCCATCACGCTCGATCATTTGCTTTCGATGCGCGCCGGGCTGGAGCGGACCTCGGGCCGGCAGAATTACGGCCGCTGGGTGATGAGCCCCAATTGGATCAGCTTCATGCTGACGCGGCCTTTCGTCGATGAGCCTGGCGGCATGATGCTCTACTCGACGGGAAACACGCATCTGCTCTCCGCCATTCTCACCGACGTATCAGGAAAAACCACGTTGGAGCTTGCCCGCCAATGGCTGGCCACGCCGCTCGGGATCGCCATCCCGTCCTGGACGCGCGATCCGCAAGGCGTCTATTTCGGCGGCAATGAGATGGCGCTGTCTCCTCGCGCACTCCTGCGCTTCGGCGAGATGTTCCGCAATGGCGGGATGGTCGACGGCAAGCGGGTGCTGCCCGAGAGCTGGATCCGCACCTCATGGACGCCCAAGACCCGCGACCGGCACGATGACGGCTATGGCTATGGCTGGTTCATCAGCGAGGCGCATGGACATCCGATCTATTACGCCTGGGGATTTGGCGGACAGATGCTCTATGTGATCCCGAGCCTCGCGCTGACCATCGCGATCACATCGGACTCATCGGTGCCCTATATCGAGACCGATTATCATTGCGCGCTGCAGACGCTGGTGGCCGACGGATTCATTCCCGCGGCGATCGGCCATAAGCCCGAACGCGCAGATTCGCCTGCCGCAAAGCGCGGATGCAGCGTGGTGCCGGGCTTCCCTCCTTAAGGACGCCATCATCCCATCGCGTGGAGCACGCCGCCCCCGCGCTTCACCGGCTCGGCCGCGATCAGTGCGAAAGCAATGATACAGGGCTCCGATCCGTTATTGATCCAATTGTGGATCGTGCCGCGCTGAACCAGCACGTCGCCTTGATTCAGATGGACCATAGTGCCGTCGAGCTCCAGATCGATCTCGCCGGAAATGACCATTGCATAGTCGATCGAGTCGGTGCGGTGATTGCGGGGCGTGACCCCTGGCTCATATTGGACGACACGGAACACTGTCCCGCCCGGGTCGGTCGAACCCACGGCACGCAACGCACCGTCCTCATTGTTGGAATTGTCGGAAGGGAACGAGCCGGTTGACCAGATGACGCAACTAT
>DATHDZ010000327.1:5000-25821 GCA_035318785.1 Micropepsaceae bacterium | reverse complement strand
AAAGTACATCCCGCTATAGGTCTCTCCAGTGCTCAACATGGCGGTCATGATCCCCGTGCGATCGCCGCCTTTCCAGGTCAAGATCGCTCGGACGTTGCCGGTTGGCGAGCTGCCGACGCCGGTGCCCATCGTTGTGCACGCTGTCAATCCAAGCAGAAGAGCGGCAACAAATGATATGCGTGACGGTTTCATGGTGCAGTGTCTCCTTAGGGACACGTGTTCTTGTCCGCGTGGTACGAATGCTGTCGTCGTCGCGGGTTGACGATTTTCGGACTACTAAGCTCCCACACCGTCTGGCGTGACCGACTGTCTCGGTGACGCCGGCAGCGCGGTGGTTGTCGAGCTAGCCTCCGTAGTCCGGCAGGCGATAGTTCTGGGCCTGGCGCAATTGATCCTTCGTGAGGCCAACAGTCACGCGATCGTTGGCCATAGCGACTTGGCGGGTCGGGACCGCGACGTTCTTCTCACCCGTCCCGAGAAAATCGCCGACGCCGATGACGATCTGCGTGACATTGCCATTGGGGTCGAAGATGACCTCTGTGACATCGCCGACCTCGTCCGCATCAGCATCGTAGACGACCGTCCCGATCATGGGCGTTGGCACGGCCACTAGCGCGTCTCCAGGTGCAGCCAAGGCGAGCGCTACGGTGAGATCACGCGTAGCCTGCGCGAGCTCCGCTTCCGAGCTGCGCAGATCATTGCGTCCGACCGAGGCTCGCGCCGCAGCCATGTGCTCGAGCGCCGTGTCGACATGTGGGTCGCGATAAGCCTGGGCGATATTGAGAAGCGCTGTCTCGGCACGTTCGATCTGGTCAAGAACCTCCTTCGGTTTGCGGTTCTGGGCCGCATAGCGAGCCCGCCCAATGGCACCGAGCGCGGTGCGCTCATGTGCGGCGTCTTGCGGGCGAGAAGGCCGCGAGGTTGTCGCTGCATTGGAAGTCCGGGACGCTGCGGTTGAGTTCGCCGCCGAAGCCGAGTCGCCCGAACCGGCTATGAAGGGGATGAACGCGCCGAACGCGATCGCTGTCAGAATTATCCGAGAGATGTGTGAGGTCATGACGAGTTTCCTACTCCGCGGGCTGAGATTGCTGGTTGTTGGGACGGCGGGGCTGCATGTCGGCATCGCCTCGTCGCCCCCCTGCACCATCATCGCCCGTTAGTCGATCGCCGCCTTGATAGGTATCAACGTTCCCATCAAATTCAGGCGCCTTCCTCGTCGCGTCGGCAAATAGCTTCTCAAGGCATCGGAACCTCGACCCGTCAGCACACGTTGTGTGTCATCCGTTCTCTCGGCCGTGCGACGGTGCGTACATGATCGATTTGAAGATCAACGACCACGGTTTCCGGCTTGAACCGAAGAGGGAGGCGAACATGGCACGCGCGATCGAAAAGTCAGAATGGAAGGCCTACTGCGAGTTCCTTTCAAGGACGCTCAACGGCGGGGGGGGTGGAGATCGAGGTGACGTCCCTCGATCTTGGCGACCAGATCGAGTCCGATTGGCTGCCGATGATCGGGATCACCTATGATCCTAAGGACGATCTCTTCGATGTTGCCCTTCAACGCGGCGATGCCGTGGTCGATCACCTCATTTACGGGCCGCGGGAATTCGCCGCAGATCGGGAATTTGTAGAACTGTCTGCCCTGGAAATCATCGACAGGGACGGCAAGCAACACCTGCTTCGGCTGAGAGATGCCCTCGCCTTACCTCCGCCGCACTGAGATTCCGGGCCGCCGTTATGAACGCCGGAAGCGTGGGCTTTGAAGATCAACGGCAGAGCTACAGCGTTGCACAAAGGAGTGCGTCATGGCGGTGAAATTGAATCGGACAGCCTTCGCGTTTGCCAAGGAACTCATCGACTCTGGGCGTTTCGTGTTCGACGAGAGGGATATGTGGAGCGAACACCGGCCGTCCGCGCAAGCCGAGGACGAATTCCTCGAAGCCCACGGGTTCAAGGAATATGCGAAATGGTATTTGGGCATCAACGACGAGAAACGCGAGAATACCAAGGGGCGATATGAATTCCCCTATGGGGATTTCAAGGACGCCCATCGTTGCGGAGTGCTGACCGCAGAGAGTAGAGCGGGTCAATACAAGCATTTCGATATCGAAAATGCCGCAGGGCATCTGCACGGGATGATCGATGCGAAGCACGTGCGGGGCGGCCCGACGCGTACGCGGAAACATGGTACGGCTCACGCCCCGCGGCCAAGAACTACGTAGTCATGCGCCTACCTTCAGAACAATTGGGCTGGCGTAAATTGACGCTCATCAATGCGAAGACGAGAAGCATGGCTAGAGTCTTGCTCGCGTTCTTATGAGAGCTGTCGCGGCTGGAGTTCTCGCTGTGGAGCGCATTTCGTATGGAGAAGACCATGAAGACAATATTGGCGGCATTGGCGGGTGCGCTGCTTGGAGCGAATTTCGTGACGCCGGCGATGGCGACGGACAAAGCCTGCCTGCAGAACAACCGAATCTGGGGCTGGCAGGCCATTGATGACCGCACGCTGATCGTTACCGACCGCAATTACCGGCGATTCACGGTGCATCTCACGGGAGGCTGCATCGGTCTGGATAAATACGCCGGCGTCAGTCTGGTTGTCCGTACCGGGACAAGTCTCGGCTGCTTGACGAAGGGTGATGCGATCGCCTTCAGCAGTCCAGGCCTTGGCCCCTTGACCTGTACGGTGACCGATGTGAAGCCGGGCGTGCCTGCGCCGCCGGTGGATTAGCGGGCGATTTTCAGCGCTGTCGTCCCTGGAACACGCCTCTTCTTGATGTGGTTCTGTCATCGAGGGGCGTGGTTCTCAGGAGCACAGCAATGACCGCGACCGACGGTCGGTATTCTGCACCGTGTCGCGACGGGATGACACTTCAAAGCGCTCCTCAAGCGAGATGACGGATCGGCAAAAAGAAAAAGGGCCCGCCCTTTCGGGCGAGCCCAGTTCTGCAAAGCTGGTTGCGGGGATTGGATTTGAACCAATGACCTTCAGGTTATGAGCCTGACGAGCTACCGGGCTGCTCCACCCCGCGTCATGGACCTCACATCGAGGGAGAGGGGATATAGGTGACAAGGCGGGCTCTGTCCACCCCGCCGGGCCGCCTTTGCCATCGGTTTTTACGCCGAAAACGCCCGTTTTGCGGGGCGCCAGACGTCCAGCCGATGGGGTAGGTCGGCCACTTCCAGCGCTGCCACCATATCGGCTGCGGCCAGGGCGACTTCGGCGCAGGCGCGGGCATCTTCGGCCGCATTGTGATGGGTGAAACTGACGCCCAGATGCGCCGCTACGGCGTTGAGCGCTTTGGACTTCAGATGCGGCCAGACCCGCCGGGCGATGTCGAGCGTGCAGAGATAGCGCATCTTGGGCGGTTTGACCCGATAGGCGCGGGCGCAGCCTCGCATCACGCCGGCGTCGAAGCCGGCATTGTGCGCAAGCACAAGCGCGCCGTCGAGCTCATCACGGAATTCCGCCAACACGTCGGGGAATTCCGCGGCCTCGCGGACATGATCGGCGGTGATCCCATGCACCCAAGAGAAGGTGAACCAATTGTCGCGGGGACGGATGAAGCGCTCTTCGACGCGCGTGACGCGTCCGCCCACGATCCAGGCCAACCCGATCTGACAAGCATTGCCAGGCTTGGGATTGGCGGTTTCGAAGTCGATAGCGATGGTCTTCATGACGTCCGTGATTCGCGTGGCCCCAAGGATACGCTTCCTGGAACGGCGGATGTCGGAAATGGTGCGTCGGCGCGCGGATTCAATACCGCCAAGCCAGCGGTGCCGAGAATCGGGCTAACGCGGCAGCGGTTTCGCGTCGACGAGCACCGCCATCAGAAGCGCCGGCTCCTCGCCATAATTCACCCAGCCATGATTGGTGCCGCGCTGGATCAACACATCGAACGGCTTCATCTCGACCTCGCCGATGTCGAGCAGCGCCGTCACGGCACCCTTGAGAAGCACGATGTAGTCGACCGAATCGGTGCGGTGCATGGAAGGATGCCGGCCCATGCTCTTGCGCGCATGACCCGCGCTCGCCGCTTCGAACATGCGCGCCATGCGCTTGTCGCGTTCTTCCTTCGTCAGGCCGGCCTCGTTCTTTTCCGGCGCGATCTGAAAAAAGCGGAACATGGTGCCCCCTTTGGGGGGAGGCAGCGGGCAGAGCGGTCCATCCATCGGGTCCGCATCGCCTTCATTGCTGGCCGGGACGCGTTCCGTCTTCCAGAAATTGATGTGGCCGCGGTCGGGGTCCGACGGGTTGGGGATCACGTTCTTCGGCGGCGCATCGGAAATGACGATGGAGCGCCCCTGGGAATCATGACCGGTGACGATACGACGGCCCTGGTAGAGCGCCATGAGGACTCCAGATTCGACGAGGGGATCGTGTGCGCCTACCACGCGCCGGTGTTGGGCATGGACGTCCAGGGTTCCTTGGGTGGCATCGCGGGACCGCGCTGCAGCAGCTCGATGGAGACGCCGTCCGGCGAACGCACAAACGCCATGTGCCCGTCGCGGGGCGGACGGTTGATCGTGACCCCGCCATCCATCAGCTTCTGGCAGGTCGCGTAGATATCGTCGACCCGATAGGCGAGGTGGCCGAAATTCCGTCCGCCGGTGTAAACCTCCCGATCCCAATTATAGGTCAGCTCCACCATCGGCCCTTTGCGTTCGCGTGCCAGGTCCTCATCGCCCGGCGCGGCGAGGAAGATCAGCGTGAATCGGCCCTTCTCGTTTTCCTGCCGGCTCATTTCCTTCAAGCCGAGCAAGCCGCAATAGAAAGCGAGGCTCTTGTCGATGTCCGCCACGCGAACCATTGAGTGAAGATATTGCATGAAAATCTTTCCCGTTTAGAACGTCCAATCCCACTTCGATCAGGACGCTACATTATTGAGGACTGCAGCGGAGCGCCAGGATCAGCGTCCCGCCGGCGCGGGCGCGCGTTGCGGAATGCCGCCGCCATTTGTGCGGGCGCCGACAGGCGGAGGCAGAATTGCCGGTTGCGGACCGAACACGTCTTGAAGTGCATCATGGGCGCATCGCTCTTCGCCATAGGCCGCTCCGCCCGCTCCACCTCCGACTCCGATGGCGCCGATGAGCTGATCGTTCACGATGATCGGCAGCCCGCCCTCCTGAACCGACAGACCGAATTGATCCATGCGGATCAGCGTCGACACGTCATCGAAGGCGCGATTGGTCAGCACGTGCGAGGGCTCGCGCGTGAGAAGCGCCGTCATGGCTTTGTTCTCGGCCGCCTTCTGATTGATGTAGCTCTGACCGTCCATGCGGTGCTCATGCACGATGCGGCCATAGGGATCCAGGATCACGACGGTGGCCGAACCGCCATGCATCTTCGCATTGGCTTGGCAGATGTGAGACAACCTCTCGGCCACTTCGGACGCGATGGAGAGGTGGTCGTGAATGCGCGCGCCATCCTCCGGGCTGATGATGAATTGCGGCGGGATCGGCCCCGAGAAGATAAAGGATTGCGGCTTCTGCTCGGCGGCAATCGCGGCGCCCACCATCGAGCCGAGCCCTGCGCTCAATAAGATCATCCGGACAAGTTTGTGCGCCACCATCTTTGCCTCCTGCTGCAGGCGCCGATACTTTTCGGCGCGTCGATGGTGAGATTGCCCGACCTCGCGGCAAAAGAAAAAGGGCCCCGCGTTGCCGCGAAGCCCTTCGTTTTGGACGCGTTGGTTTTATTGGTTTTGCGCGCCGCGCCCTCCGGCGCGACCGGCGCCACCGCCGGCAGGATTGGCGCGCTGCTGCGCCGCCAGATCGGGCAATAGCGGGGGCTGCGGTCCGATGACCTGTTCGAGCGCATCGCGGGCGCACATCTCTTCGCCATAGGTGGCGTTGCGTTCGGCCGGTGGAATGCCGCCGACGCCGATGGCGCCGATCAGCTGGCCATTGATGATGATGGGCAGGCCACCTTCCTGCGTGGTCAAGCCATAGCCCGCCATGTTCTGGTTGGTGAAGGGGTCCTGGACATTGCGGTTGTTCAGCGCGCGCGAGGGCGCACGCGAACGCAGCGCGGTCAGCGCCTTCTGCTGCGTCGCATTGATCTGAACCCAGCCTTCGCCATCCATGCGGTGCTGATGCACGACAAGCCCACCGGGATCCAGGATCACGACCACCACTTGGCTGTTGTTCTTGCGCGCGATGGCCTCGCAGGCCTTGGCGAGTTTCTCGGCCGTGTCGGCGTTGATCGAGATATGATCGTGAAGGCGGTCCGCCGCCTTGCCCGAAAGCACGAATTGCTGCGGGACTTGGCCGTTCCCGTCATAGGTCGTCGCCGCATTGGCCGCCGTGAACGCGAGCGCCGCGCACATCAAACTCATATGAAATCTCATGGATTCCTCCCTCATTTGGTTCGCCGATGCTGGCCTGCATCTTGGTTCAAGAATGGCATGGAGCCGCCAAAGCTTACAAGAAAAGGGCCCCGCGTTGCCGCGAGGCCCCAGCATTCGCGAGCGCTAAGATTACTGGTTCGGTGCGCCGTTTCCACGTCCGCCGGCGCCGCCAGCCGGGCCGTTCGCACTGCTGCGCTGCACGTCGGGCAGCAGCGGCGGTTGCGGGCCCATGACTTTGGTGAGCGCGCGCCAGGCGCAGATTTCGTCGCTCCAGACCGGCACGCGCGGCGCCGAGCCGCCGACGCCAATGGCGCCGATCATCTGATTGCCGTTGATGATGATCGGAAGGCCGCCGGAATTGGCGAAATTGCCGAAGGAATATTGCCGCAGTTCCGAAGCGCGGCCCTGCAGGACCTGATTCATCACGGTCTTGCTCGGCGCGCGCACGTTCAGCGCCGTTCTCGCCTTCATGAAGGCCGTGTCCACATTGGCCTTACCTTGGCCGTCCATGCGGGTGAAATAGACCGGCTCGCCGAACTGGTCGTAAACGACGATGCTGACCTTCACGCCTTCCTTGGTCGCTTCCTCGACGCAAGCCTTGGCGATGGCTTCCGCTGTCGAGACGTTGATGCTGTTCTGTTCGAGGGTCACCTTGGTCGGGTCGCCGCGAACGACGAATTTGTCGCTCTCGGCCGCCAGTGCGGCGCCGATGATCGCAGTGGCTGTCGCGGCCGCCGCAAGTCCTACATAGAGCTTCATGGTTGTCTCTCCGAAAAGATCGTGGAATTGCGGGATGGGTTAGCCGGGGCCCCGGCCGCCGGCAGCGCCGGCTGCGGCTGCGGGGGGCACGTCGGGAAGGAGCGGCGGCTGCGGACCCATGACCTTGGTCAGCGCGCGATAGCCGCAGATCTCATCGCTCCAGACCGGCACCTTCGGTGCGGAACCGCCGATGCCGATGGCGCCGATGAACTGATTGCCGTTGATGACGATCGGCAGGCCGCCGGAATTGGCAAAATTGCCGAACTGAACTTGCCGGACTTCCGATCCGCCCCGCGCCACGGCGTTCATCGCCGCCTTGCTGGACTGACGGGTGTTGAGCACCGTTTTGGCCTTCATCATTGCGGTCTCGATGGCGATCCGCGCCTGGCCGTCCATGCGGTACATGTAGACCGGCTCGCCATACTGGTCGTAGATCGCGATACTGACCTTCACGCCTTCCTTATTGGCTTCATCGACACAGGCCTTGGCGATGGCTTCGGCGGTCGCGATGTTGATGGAATTCTGCTCGAGAAGTTGCTTGGCCGCATCGCCGCGAATGACGAATTTGTCGCTTTCGGCGGCCATGCTTGCGCCGACCAAGACGGTCGCCGCGGCGGCAGCCGTCATTGCCATAAACAGCTTCATTGGTATTCCTCCCTAGACGATGCCCCAGCATCAGATTTCATTTTGCCTTGTTGGAAGCAGGGTTACAACGTGGATTCGGAATCGTCGCGGTTACAAAGTTCTTATTCTGTTCACACCTCGATCGTGGCGTGCGGCGGTCAGATGCTGCGCCCGTCAAAACGCTTGGTCATGTGCGCCGTAATATCGATTCCATCCAGCGAATGGACGTTCAGCTTGAGCCGGGAAGGGACGTTTGAGAAAGGCGTCTTAAGCGGGAGCGCCGGCGGGTTTCTTCTTTGCCCGCCAGATCACAGCATCGACGATGAAATGATGGAAGTTCAGGGTCTGGTTCAGGATGACGGCGATCATCAGACCGGTCGCGCCCCACGGGAAGGTGCTGTTGAGCACGTAATAGACCGGAAAGGCGGCAATCAGGCAGAGCAGGAAATAACGCCAGGCACGGTTTCCGCGCGTGATCTCGAAGAACCAGCTTGGCCTGTCCGCTTTGACCCGGGCGTTTTCGTTGAACAGCCACACCAGCATCAGATATTGCGAGGTGTGCCAGACATTGGTGACCACCCAGCCGCCCGCGATGTCGTCCATCACGATGTAGCCGACAATGAAGATGAGATAGTGGCTGGCCGAGAACAGCGTGTGCGCCAATGGCAATTCGCCGGCCATGGCTTCGCGCAATCTTGAAATCGCCCACCAGACGAGCCCTGCGATGGCAAGGGCGCCGACGCCGTCCGCAAGTGCCGCCGGCACGGTCGGAACCGAAAGCGGCAGGCTCGGGTAGATGAAATGGTCGGGTGCCGTGGTCAGCCGGTGCAGCAGGCCCCACAGCGCGACCAGAGCGAACAGCCCTTCGGCGAATAGCGGATGCTCGCGCACGCGAACGCTCGAACGGCGCCGGTAAAGCTGCGCCACGCCCCAGCTCTGGCGCAGCGTGTGATACCACTGCCAGTAGAAATAGATGGTCGCGACCAGTGCGATCCCAAAGCCGAGCGCGAGCACTGCAATGGTGCCAATCACCAACGGCGGCAGCCCGAACATCAGGAAGCGATGCGTGCGAAAGCCGATCCTGTCCGGCGCGAGACGCATAAAGGTCGCCGCCACATGCGGATAACCCAACAGCCAGGAATCGGCGAACAGGATGAGCGCGAGCGATGCCGGCTGAAGCGCGATCAGTCCGCCCGCCAAAAGCGCGACAAACGTCAGCCCGCCGATCAGCAAGAGATCGAAATCGCGGTTGCGAAGCCATCCCGCCGTTGGCACGGGCACGGAGTCGGCGACAAGGGCCATTTTGGAACTCGCTCGATATCGCGAGGATATTGGGGCGAGTGGCGTAAGGATTTTGTTAAACCGTGGGGACCGGACCTCTAAACCGGGCGGCAGCCAGGCGCCGTTGTGCTCCTTCAAATTTGTTTCAATTTGTTGCTCTCGCCGTTTTGTGGGCATAGCCTGCGAGTCAGCCGGCGCTTCGAAACGCGCCCGAGAAAGCCCAGGCCGAGGAGCAGAACAATGGCAGAATCAATCGACACGTGGCGCGATCTTCTGAACAGCAAGAAGGCCTTCGCCCATGTTGCCACCTTGATGCCGGACGGAACGCCGCAAGTCACACCGGTGTGGATCGATTATGTGAACGGAAAAGTGCTGGTGAATTCCGCGAAAGGCCGCGTGAAAGTGCGCAATCTCAAGCCCGGTTCGCCGGTGGCGATTTCCATCGCCGATCCCGACAATCCGTATCGCTATGTTCAGATCCGAGGCACGGTTTCGCGCGTCACCGAGGAGGGCGCGGATCGCCACATCGACAAGATGGCGAAGAAATATCTCGACAAGGACAAATATCCCTTCGCCAAGCCGGGCGAAGTTCGCGTGCTGTTCGAGATCGAACCCACTCAGGTCAGCGGCAACAAATAGCCGTATTTTCCTCTCCCGTTTTTACGGGGGAGCTGTCAGCCCAAGGCGGACGGAGGGGGCGACTCTACCCCTTCGCGAGTCTGTCGAGCGTCTCGATCACCAGCGTCGCGGGTGGGCGCTTGGTGTAGGTCTCCTCGTACAGCTTGGCTTTGATCACGCCGTTCTTGTCGAGGATGAAGATGATCGGCCGCGGCACACCATAGGCGAAGTTGCCGGGCGGATATTGCGGATCGCGCAATTTGTAGCGGTCGATGATCTGGGATTTCGGGTCCGACAACAGTGTGTAGCCGATGCCGCGCCGCTCGATGAAGGTCTTGAGGATTGCCGGACTGTCATAGGAGATGCCGGCCATTTTGTAGCCCCGCCGCTCGATCCCGGCGATGGCGGTGTTCAAATCCATCATCTGCGCCTGGCAAAACGGACACCAATCCGCCGAGCGGAAGAAGAACAGCACCATGCCCTTCTCGCCCATCAGCGAAGGGAGCGCACGCGGCGTGCCGGTCTGATCGGGCGGCGTGCCGATATCGGGCGCTTTGGCATTGATCGCCGGGCCAAGATCGAAATCCGGATTGGCCTGCCCCCGTCCTACTTGAATCAGGGTAGCGAACAGCAATGCCGCGAATGCCGCGAAGAGAGCACGCCTGTGCATGAGCGAATGTCCCTTTGATTCAGGCGACGCTACTGCGAGACCCTGAATCCGGCAAGCGCGCGCCGAAACGGCGTTAGCTCGTCTCGGAGCCTGGCGTCTTCATGGCCCAGATCGCACCGATGAACACGCCCTTCGCGCGCGGCAGCAACGACAAGACCAGAGCCAGGGACAGACTCGAAAACAGCGCAACGCTCGTCCACACGGGCAAGGGCGCATAGATCTCTACCGTGAGGGCGATGCCCACCACCACATGCCCGACGATGAGAATGGTCAGCCAGGCTGGCCCATCATCGGCGCGGATGTGCTTGAACGGCTCATGGCATTCGGAGCAGGAATCCACCGGCTTCAGATAGGCGCGAAAGAGACGGCCGCGGCCGCAATTGGGGCAGCACGCAAGCGCGCCCCTCCCAATGGCGGACCAAATCCCGCTTAGCGTCTTGTCTGCCATTTCAGTGATCCTCGTTCGAGCACTCGGCATTGGGGATGTAGAGCTCTCTAGCAGGGAAACAACCTTGCGAGCCCGGCCCAATTGCCGCACAGCGATGCCATCGCGCAGCTGCTCGCCACCGGCTGGGCGAGGGTCAAGCGCCTGAGCGCTAAGCGCCTCTCGTTGCAGGCTTTTCTCTTCGAGCATGGCGGCCGATAGGGGTCGCCTTGACGACGGCCATGGCGACCCCAAACTTGCCGCTCAGCTAGCGCCATGTTAACCCTTCATTAATCTTGGTCCTTGCTTTCCCGCAAAACCATCTAGGTTCCCAGTCGCATGAGTCTGATCGCGATCGAGTCGAGTGCAGCAAGTCCCGCCGCCGCGAATGTGCCGGCCGGCATCACCAAGCGCCAGGTCGCGCTTCCGCTTCTGATCTTCGCGGCGGGGTTTTCGGTATACGGCTTTTGCATCCTCGCCGCCGTGCTCGCAACAAGCCTCAGCGCCAAG
The DNA here is from genome assembly GCA_035318785.1 of Micropepsaceae bacterium. Classification (GTDB taxonomy): domain Bacteria; phylum Pseudomonadota; class Alphaproteobacteria; order Micropepsales; family Micropepsaceae; genus CAIYRG01. The sequence goes on along the minus strand of DATHDZ010000327.1, from coordinate 14,585 downwards.
ATCGGTTTCGCGATCCTTGGCGGCGTCTTCATCGCCAATCTCGCGATCATCGGCCACGATGCGGTGCATAAGAGCTTCACGCGTCTGCGCTGGCTCAATCGGGTGATTGGAACGTTGGCGTTCCTGCCCGCGCTCCACCCCTATACCCGTTGGGAGCATCACCACAATCGGGTCCATCATCGCTATACGGCGCAGATCGGTGTCGACAACGCCTACTCGCCGATGACGATCGAGCAATATCGCGCCGCCTCTTTCGGATCGCGACTCCATTACCGCTTCATGCGGAGCCTCTTGGGGCAGCCCTTCTTTTATATGGTCGATATCTGGCTGCCGAATATGTTCCTTCCGAGCCGGCAGGAGGCGAAGAGTTTCAGCAAGACCGATTGGGCGGATCTCGGCCTCGTCTATCTCTGGCTCGTGTTTTTCGTCGTTGGGCTTGCCGGAATCGCAATGGCATATTCCGGAGGCGCTGAAAGCTTCGCGGACGCGCTTCCCAACGCCGCCCTCTTCGGTTTCTTGATTCCGTTCCTGGTTTGGAACCTGTTCATTTCCTTTGTGACCATCGTTCAGCACACATCACCCAAGGTCCACTGGATCCTGCCCACCGGCCGCCCCACGACCTATGAGCAGAAACTGCGCGGCACCGTGCATGTCGGGTTCCCCGAATTCATCGACTGGTTCTTTCACCGGGTGATGCAGCATCTGGCCCATCATGTGAATCCGGTCATTCCGCTCTATGCGCTGAAGAACGCGGAACAGGACGTGATTGCGCAGGCACCGGAACGCCCCGCGATCGAGGTTTGGACGCCGCTCTATCACTGGCGCATGACGCGTGATTGCAAGCTCTACGATCCGGCGCGCGATTGCTGGTGCGACTTCGATCTTCAACCGACTGTGCAGCGCGTGAGTTCCACGATTCCCGCAACGGTTCATTAATACAAACGGACGGAGCTGCGGCATCCGTTTCTCGTCGCGTCGACGCGATGACGCGACGACCTAATCATTTGTTAGGCCGTTCTAGCCGATCTTCCTGTTCGCTCTCGAATGGTTGGATCGACACGAATGACCGAGTCCCTGGCGCGCATCTCCTATCAGCCTGAATCGTTCGCCGAGGCCCTCGATCCGGCTTCCAACGATAAGCGTTCGCTTCGAACGGGCTTGCGGCTCCTCGCGACCCATTATGCGCTCTATCTTGCCACCCTTGCGGGCGCGCTTGCGCCGCTGCCGTTTGGCGTGAACATCGCCTGCGCCATCGCCAACGGCGTTTTCATCGCCATGCTGTTCATCATCGGTCATGACGGAGCCCATGGCAGCCTGGTTCCCGGCCGGTCCTGGAATCTCTGGCTGGCGCGTCTCGCTTTCGTCCCTTGCGCCCATTCGGTGAGTCTGTGGCGCGTCATCCACAACAGGCGCCACCACGCGCGCACCAATCTCAAAGGCGTGGACGGCGTCTGGGCGCCGATGAGCAAGCAGGAATATGATGGCGCCCATCCGCTGCGGCGCCGGCTGGAACACGTCTACCGCGGCCCGTTCGGTCCGGTCGTCTACTATTACATCGAGTTCTGGATTCACCGCGTGCTCTTACCCCTCGCCCCCGAGGTTCGCGGTCAATGGAAGCGCCATCTGCCCGATAGCCTCTTCGTGCTTGCCGGGCTCGCACTCACTTTTGCGTCGATCATCATCGTCGGGAAGACCCTCGTTCCCGATCGCCCGCTTTGGCTCCTGCTCCTGATCGGCTGGGTGATCCCCTTCACGGTCTGGAGCTATCTGATGGCGTTCACGACCTATTTGAACCACACGCATCCTGCGATTCTCTGGTTCGACGACGAAGCTTTGTGGTCGCGCCACGAGGGCAACATCCTGGGCACCGCGCATGTGCGGATGCCGATCAACATCCCGCTCTACACCAAGGTCATGGCGCATACCGCTCACCATGACCAAACCACGACGCCGGTCTATGCCCTCCTCGAGGCGCAGGCCGCGCTCAAAGAGCTTTACGGCGACGTCATCGATTACCGGCTGACGCTGAGCGCATACCGGAAGGTCTATCGCACCTGCAAATTGTTCGATTTTCAGCGCATGTGCTGGACCGATTTTGACGGCGTCCCGACCAGTTGATCCCGCTTCCGGCGTGCCTAAAGAATAAAGTTCCAAGGGGCGCATCGTTTGTCGACACGACACGTTTCCTTTCCATGACACACACACAGACAAGCACCGCACGCTCTCCGAAACTGCTCTTCATCTTCCTTGGCGCATCGGCGATCAGCCTGATCGGCAGTTTTTCGCTTCTGGCGGCAGCGGTCATCATCCACTGATCCGCCCCGCCAGACCCGTGCACGCCACAAATAAAAACGGCGACCCGATGCGGGTCACCGCGTCACACGTCATGTCCGATTTCTAACGCGAAGCCTTTCGGCGGCGGCGGAAGAAGCCCAAACCGAGCAGTCCGCTACCCAAGAGCGCTATGGAAGCCGGCTCCGGCACCGCCTGTGTTCCTGGCGTTAGGACGGGGATTGGCCCCGTCACATTCAAGCGAACCTGCTTCACGTCGTTGGTGTCGCCATTTGTCACCAAAACCGGATTGCGTTTGGTCCCGATGTTGAAACTCGTATCTGAAGAGAACAACTCGATATATTGGAAGTTGTCGCCGCTGAGCGTGAAAAAATTGTTTCCGTTGCCGCTGATCGAAAAAATCGACGAAATGTCGCCGAGATTGTCTTTGAAATAGACCGTTCCGGCGTTTTCGGCTTCGAGATTCCAGATCAAATAATCGAAGAGGTAACCGGGAACGGACACCTTCAGATAATTGAACCCAAATCCGTCCGAGGAAGCGATGACCGCTTGTCCGCCGGCATTGTACTGGATGTTCTCGTTGGCGTTGAACTGAACTGTGCGGCTGTGATTGGTGTTCAAGCAGCCGGTGATAGCTAGGCCCGGACCGTTGACGCCCGCCGTGCAAGCGTTGCTGATCACATTGTCGGTCGTGCCGGGAATGTTCCCGGTATTCACAATCAGAGTGGCGTTAGCTGGGCTGATAAACAGCGCCACGGCACTCGCCAAGGCGAATTTCTTCCAAATTGACATGTTGTCCTTTCCTGACCCGAAACTCGCGGGTCGACAGGACATTCCTGCAATGCTCATGCCCGAAACCCACGCCAGATATTTCACGGGTTTCCATGGTGAAAATGACTCCGTGCCAGTTGCTAGGCCGCTAGGCGGAATTCATAATCATATCAATAGCCTGGCTTTGCCGTGCTTCCTGTCATACTGCCAGTGGGCACTGGCGCTTGGCGCTTGCGTTCGCAGATGCAGCATTGTATATCGCAGTGCGGCATTTGATTCCCTTGCCGCAAGGCCCCTCACGGGGTGCTCGGATGCGATACGTGCATTGGCCTGAAATTCTTGAACTTTTGCCTTATGGCAATCCGGCTCTTTGCGGCGCGTCCTGTCCCAACTGCCCCGGCAAACCGCAAGATCACCAGGAAAAGCTGACCGCCGCGCATCTGGAAAGGCTCAGAGGGCCATCGCGGGGAGCTGCCGCTGCGCAGTTCGACACCGCACTGCGATGCCAATCCTGCGGCACCATCTACTCATTCCAGAACGGCATCAGCTTCCCGCTCTTCAGGGTGCCGCCCCCACGGTCGTTGCACCAGAGTTGGCGGCTTCTCTTGAGCCATGCGGTGTCTTCGCGCGCCCGGCTTTTCCGATCTTTCAGCTGAAGCGCCCGCGGCAAGACGGCCTCTAAGCCCGTGCTACAGTGTGGGCTCATGGAGGGGGCAGCTCAGGCGCCAAACCTTCGTGGGCGGACGGATTTCAGATGGAGCGATGGGGGGCAGCTCATGCGCCACATATTTCGCAGCACAATGCTGACGGCGGCGCTGGCGCTGGCCGGCTGTGATCGGCAAGCGCAGGACGCTTCTCGTGATGTTCCGGACACGGCCGCCGCAAGCAAGAGCATCGCCGGCGATGGGAAAGCCACCGATCAGACCGGCCGCATCGTCATCGCTCCGCAATTTGACGAGGCAGAGTCATTCTCCGATGGCTTGGCTGCCGTCCGCGTCGGCGCCAAGTTCGGCTATATCGACAAGCAAGGTAAGACCGTCATCACACCCCAGTTCGATTTTGCCGGCGCTTTCTCCGAAGGGCTGGCTGCCGTCGGCATCGGCAGCAAAAATGGCTACATCGACAAGCAAGGCAAGTTCGTCATCACGCCGCCGTTCGAGATCGCGGATTTGTTCCCCTTTTCCGATGGGCTTGCCGCCATTCGCATCGGCGAATTTTTGACAGGCAAATGGGGCTATATCGACAAGCAAGGCAAGATCGCCATCAAACCGCAGTTTGAATCCGTCGGCTCATTCTCCGAGGGGCTGGCTGTCGTCGGCATCGATCGCAAATGGGGCTATATCGACAAGCAGGGTCGGTTCGTCATTAAGCCGCAGTTTGTGTCGGCAGGCTCTTTCTCCGCCGGTATGGCTTCCGTTCGTGTGGGCGATTTCTTGACCGGCAAAAACGGCTACATCGACAAGCAAGGCAAGCTCATCATCAATCCGCAGTTTGATTCCGCATTCCCGTTCCATGACGGGCTGGCCGATGTCAGCATGGGCGACAAGTACGGCTTTATCGACGGCCGAGGTCAGTTCGTCATCGATCCGCAGTTTGCTTTCGCGGATTCATTCTCCGATGGGCTGGCTGCTGTCCGCATCGGCGATGATACGACGGGCAAATATGGCTTCATCGACCGAAGCGGTATGGTCGTCATCAAGCCGCAGTTCGATCAGATATCCGCGTTCTCCGAAGGGCTGGCCGCCGTCCGTGTCGGCGACGATAAGACCGGCAAATACGGCTACATCGCGCGGTAGTCGCACGCATACGGGATTCGGCTCGCCGAAAAACTACGCGGCGCGGATGCGCTTGCCGGTCTGTTCGCGCCTTGCCGGCGTATTTTCGCCCGACAGCAGATATCGGCGGTAATCGTCAAGATCGCCGTCGAAAGGCTCGACGCGCCCATCGGCGACAAGCAGGAAACGGTCGGCTGTGGCTTCCAGCAAGCGCCGGTCATGGCTGACCAGGATCACCGCGCCGTCAAAATCGTTCAGCGCGTTCAGCAATTCGGCGCGCGCGTCGATATCGAGATGGTTGGTCGGTTCGTCCAGGATGAGCATGTTGGGCTTGTCCAGCGTGGCCAGCGCCAGCATCAGCCTTGCACGTTCACCGCCTGAGAGATTCGCAACTTTTGTCGTGGCTTTGTCGGAAGAAAAGCCAAAGCCGCCCAACTGCGCGCGCACCTGCTCCATGCGCAAATGGCGGCGCAGATACGATAAGGTTTCGATGGGCGTGAGTTCGCCGTCCAATTCTTCCAATTGGTGCTGGGCGAAATAGCCCGGCACCCATTTGCGCGCCCGCACCAACTCGCCGTCCATCAGGGGAAGCTTGTCGGCCAGCAATTTCGCCAAGGTCGATTTCCCGTTGCCGTTCTTGCCCAAAAGCGCGATCCGATCGTCGGGATCGAAGCGCATGGACATATGCGTGAGGATCGGTTTGCCCGGTTCGTAGCCTACGGACGCGTTGTGCATGGTGATGAGCGGCGGGCTGGCTTCGACCGGTTTGGGTATGCGGATCGGCGCCACATGTTCGTCGACCGGGACTTCGATGGTCTGCATCTTGGCGAGCATCTTCATGCGGCTTTGAGCTTGCCGCGCTTTCGACGCCTTGGCTTTGAAGCGATCGACAAAGGCCTGCATATGTTCGCGTGCTGCTTCCTGCTTCTTGGCGAAGGCGGCATCGAGCGCACGTTTGGCGGTGCGCGTGGCGACGAAGGTGTTGTAGCCACCGGTGTAAAGCGTGAGCTTGCCGTGCTCGAGATGCAGGATGAATTCGGCGGCGGTATTCAGAAGATCCCGGTCATGGCTGACGATCAGCACCGTGCCACGATAACGGCGCAGGAAATCCTCCAGCCACAGCACGCCTTCGAGATCGAGATAGTTGGTGGGTTCGTCCAGCAACAACAGGTCGGGACTGGCGAACAGGATCGCGGCGAGTGCCACGCGCATGCGCCAGCCGCCGGAAAATTCCGAACAGGGACGCAATTGTTCCGCGGCGGAAAATCCGAGGCCGGCCAATATGGCGGCGGCTCGCGCGGGCGCCGAATAGGCGTCGATGTCGTCGAGCCTGGTGTAGATATAGCCCAGCGCATGCGGCTCGGTTTCGGTCTCCGCGGCAAGCAGCAGCGCGTGGCGCTCATGATCGGCGGCCAGTACGGTGTCGAGCAGGCTGTCGGCGCCGCCCGGCGCTTCCTGCGCCACCGCGCCGATCTTCCAATCGCGCGGCCAACCGACCTCGCCGCCATCGGGAGCGAGCTCGCCCAGGATCACCTTCAGCAGCGTGGATTTGCCCGCGCCGTTGCGGCCGACAAGACCGATGCGGCGGCCCGCCGGCAGATTGGCGGTGGCGCCGCCGATGATTTCGCGGCCGGCGATGCGGACAGTGACGTTATCGAAGCTCAACATAATGGCTCTCGTCCAAAAGAATGCGTCATCGCGGTCGGCCGTTCGCGATGTCGACGTGTGTCGATGTCGGAATAAGCTTGGTGACGAAGACAGTCCCCTAGCGGCTTTTCATTACCAAAGCCACCCATTGGCGCTGGCGGCTCAGGGTCGCGGTCCGATTCGTCTGGCCGCGCCTGCCCCCCGGCTGCGTGGGTGCATCTTCGTTATTCCACTGCAAAATCAATAGTGAGCGGCCTGGGACATAGGTGAAACCTATGTCTTAGGTACGTTCTGTTACCCACGTCTCCGGACTGGACAAAGCTAGAGCTGGCGGAGACGCAGGGATTCGAACCCTGGATACGGCTTTAAGGCCGTATAACGGTTTAGCAAACCGCCGCCTTCAGCCACTCGGCCACGTCTCCTGCGGCATCCGCCTCGTGTTGCTCGCGAGCCGGCACGCAGTTTTGCCCGCTTTTCGAACGCGCTGGCAAGGCGATTGTTGTCAGGGTGCGAATGCAAACGGCTGGTGGTCAGCGGAAGATCGGCGCGATGACGGCGAACAGCACGTAAATCCAGATGCACGCGATGGCCAGAGCCGCAAGGCCCAACAGCGCCGGTCCCACAAAAGGAGAACGCTGTCTTGGCGCCACTCCCACACCCTCTCTTGATCGGTTTACCGCTAACCGCAATTGACCGCTTGTATGCCTCATGCGGATTAGCGCCCCTGGCCGTATCTCCTTCTTAGAACAAAAACGGCTCTTCGGAAGGGTATTTTTCGCCGAAGGCCTGGGATTTGCGTTAGCTCCGATCCTGGGCGCAGAATGCAAGGTAGGGGACAGGAAGTGCCCCTCGCCTGGCCGTTCATCGCAGGACGCGCACCCGAGACGGTGTCGGTGCGTTGGCGAAACGGGTGGGCCTGGGGCTGGCTCTTTCCCGTTGGAGGCTAGACCATGCTTGTGTCTCATATTTTGCGTGAAAAGGGCCGTGACGTGCTCGCCATTGCGCCGGGCGCGAGCCTGGCCGACGCCGCCCGTGTGCTGACCAAGAATCGGATAGGCGCCCTGATCGTGCGCGATGCGGACGGTGCGCTTTCCGGCATCATCTCGGAGCGCGATATCGTTCGCGCGGTGGCCGAGGAGGGCGCCGCCGCGCTGGCCTTTGCCGTCGATTCGCGCATGACCAAGGACGTGGCGACCTGTGAACAGACCGATACGATCGAGGAAATCATGGAGACCATGACGCGCTGCCGGTTCCGGCATATGCCCGTGGTGGAAGGCGACAGCGTTATCGGAATCATCTCCATCGGCGACGTAGTCAAGACTCGCATTGCCGAGACGCTGCGCGAGGCGCAGGCCTTGAAGGAATATATCGCCACGGGTTAATCCGCCTACGGAGCACATGCTCCGGTCTGCGCGGGAAAAATCCGTACACGGATATTAATGCTCGCTCGACGCCGAAGCTCAAGCTCGAACCAATCCCGCCGCCTCACGTTTTCGTAAAGAGAGGAGGACGGCCATGAAGAGAGATATCCCAACACAAGCCGGCATTGCCTTTACCATCCTCGTCGCTGCAGCGACCTTCGCGGTGGCGGTGATCGCGGGCATTTTCCTGATCTATCAATCGGACATGAACCTCAGTCCGAACGCGTCATCCGGCGCGCCCGGGCAGGGGCTGATGTCGCTGGCCGAACCCGGCGCGAGAGGGAATTCCGCGGCTCCGGCGGCCTCGCCATAAAGCCGCGTCCTTAATTACTCGCCATGCGCATATGCGCGGCGGAACATGGCTTTCCACGCGGCGTTTTCTATTCGAGTGCCGGCGAGCACATCTCGCCGCCGAGATGAAGGAGATGATTCATGTCGCAACGCAACCTTGTCCTAGGCAGCGTGGCGAGCTTGGCTCTGGCGAGCGCCTTGCTTGCTGTGGCGCCGGGCTACGCGCAGTCCTTGCCCCGCTATCCGACCGCCGCCGAAGAAGCACAAACCGATGCGCTGAATGCCCAGCAGGCATCGGCGCCCGCGACAACGGCCGTCATCGTCGCCGCGAATCCCGATTCGGGTTATAGCGCGGCGATCGCGCAGCAAAGCGCCGCCCAATCGCAATACAATGCTCAGCTCCAAGACTATCAGGATAGAGCGAGCGCCTACGAAAAACAGAAGCAGGATTACCAGGCGCAGGTCGAAAGCTACAAAGGCGAACACACGCTTTATCGCGCGCAGGCTTCGGACTACGCCGAGGATGAGCACGAATACGATCGGGCGACCGCTCCGCCCGCGACCGTCATCGTGCATGACGGCCTCGTCGATTTCGACGATCTGCGCGATCCCGACAGCGAGCTGGCCGGTCTGCCGATCGAAGACCGCGCGGGCTATCTGGTCGGCCATTTCCGTCACATGACCCATCAGGACGGCCGGGAAGAAGCGGTGATCACGCTTCATAACAACAAGAGCGTCGTGCTCGACGACGAGCATCTTCGTTTCGACCCGGTTAAGGATGTTGTCGTCGCAGATCTCAGCTTTAATGAACTGAACAGCATGCCTGCGCGTTTCTAATCGCACGCCCGCGGGTGGAAGGGCTGGATGAGCCAGCCCTTCTCCGCGTCCCTGGGAGGGAACATGCAGGATCATTCCCACAAGCTGCTCTTCCTCGGATTGACCGGACTGATGGCTGCGGCGTGCGTTTATGGCTCTGAAGCGGGACCTACGCTTCTGGCCGGCACGGACATCGCGTCCTCTTCGGTTAGCGCAGCTTTTACGCCGGCCCCCTCCGAAACCCCTGTTGCAGCCAAGCTAGCGGCGGATAGGAACTGTTCGGAAAGCGCGAGTGAGCTATCGCCACTTTGTCGCGCGGCGTCGAAAGTCGTCCTTTCGAGTCCTTGAAGCCTAGCGCTATCGCGCGATATCGGATCAGCCGCGGGTGCGATGGCTGAACAATCTGTTCACGCCAAGCGGCCCGCAGCGAAGCTGCTCACAAAAAAGCGAAATTTCAGCTCATTTCGCATTTGACAGGGCAAAATCGCGCGCCTATAAACCGCGCCCACGCCGCCCCGTAAGGGTTTATCTTGCGGGCGGCGTTGCTTCTCTGGCATGATGAAATTTCACGC
>DATHDZ010000327.1:0-2500 GCA_035318785.1 Micropepsaceae bacterium | reverse complement strand
ACCAAATGCTGAGCGATCAAGCGTTAAAGCAAGGGCGTCTGGAGGATGCCTTGGCGTGCACAGGCGATGAAGGACGTAGCAAGCTGCGATAAGCTGCGGTTAGGGGCTAGCACCCGTTTACCCGCAGATTTCCGAATGGGGAAACCCAATCCGCAAGGATTATCTTTGGCTGAATACATAGGCCAGAGAAGCGAACCCGGGGAACTGAAACATCTCATGTACCCGGAGGAAAGGACATCAACCGAGACTCCGTTAGTAGTGGCGAGCGAAAGCGGATCAGGCCAGTGGTCTTCGTCTAAGAACCGGAACGCCTTGGAAAAGGCGGCGATACAGGGTGATAGCCCCGTACGGGTAGAAAAGATGAAGATCCTTGAGTAAGGCGGGACACGTGTAATCCTGTCTGAACATGGGGGGCCCACCCTCCAAGCCTAAGTACTCGTGCACGACCGATAGCGAACTAGTACCGTGAGGGAAAGGTGAAAAGCACCCCGACAAGGGGAGTGAAACAGACCTGAAACCGGACGCCTACAAACAGAGGGAGCCTCTCCAGAGGTGACCTCGTACCTTTTGTATAATGGGTCAGCGAGTTCGTTTGTCTAGCAAGCTTAAGCCAATAGGCGGAGGCGCAGCGAAAGCGAGTCTGAATAGGGCGTTGAGTTAGGCGAATGAGACCCGAAACCACGTGATCTAGCCATGACCAGGCTGAAGGTGCGGTAACACGCACTGGAGGGCCGAACCCACGTCTGTTGAAAAAGCCGGGGATGAGTTGTGGCTAGGGGTGAAAGGCTAATCAAACGTGGAGATAGCTGGTTCTCTGCGAAAGCTATTTAGGTAGCGCCTCGTGTATCACCTTCGGGGGTAGAGCACTGGATGGGCTAGGGGACTTCACCGTCTACCAAACCTAACCAAACTCCGAATACCGAAGAGTGCTGAGCACGGGAGACACACGGCGGGTGCTAACGTCCGTCGTGAAGAGGGAAAAAACCCTGACCGACAGCTAAGGTCCCTAAGTCATGGCTAAGTGGTGAAGGATGTGAGATTCCCAAAACAACCAGGATGTTGGCTTAGAAGCAGCCATCATTTAAAGAAAGCGTAACAGCTCACTGGTCTAGATAAGGAGTCTTGCGCCGAAAATGTAACGGGGCTTAAGCCATGCACCGAAGCTTCGGGTTCATAGCAATATGAACGGTAGCAGAGCGTTGTGTATGCCTGCGAAGGGAAAGGGCGACCGATCCTGGAGGTATCACAAGTGAGAATGCTGACATGAGTAGCGATAAAGAGGGTGAGAGACCCTCTCGCCGAAAGTCCAAGGGTTCCTGCGTCAAGTTAATCTGCGCAGGGTTAGCCGGCCCCTAAGGCAAGGCCGAAAGGCGTAGTCGATGGGAACCAGGTCAACATTCCTGGGCCTGCGGGTAGTGACGGATTTCGTAAGTTGTTCGACCTTATTGGATTGGTCGGGCCGCGAAGAAGTCCCAGGAAATAGCTCCCGCGTATAGACCGTACCCCAAACCGACACAGGTGGACTAGCAGAGTATGCTGAGGCGCTTGAGAGAAGTGTACTGAAGGAACTAGGCAATTTGCCCTCGTAACTTCGGAAGAAGAGGGCCCAGTTCGTACGCAAGTACGGATTGGGGGCACAGAGCAGGGGGTGGCGACTGTTTACTAAAAACACAGGACTCTGCGAAATCCAAAGATGACGTATAGGGTCTGACGCCTGCCCGGTGCCGGAAGGTTAAGAGGAGATGTGAAAGCGTCGAATCGAAGCCCCGGTAAACGGCGGCCGTAACTATAACGGTCCTAAGGTAGCGAAATTCCTTGTCGGGTAAGTTCCGACCTGCACGAAAGGCGTAACGACTTCCCCACTGTCTCCAGTACATGCTCAGCGAAATTGAATTCCCCGTGAAGATGCGGGGTTCCCGCGGTCAGACGGAAAGACCCCGTGCACCTTTACTGCAACTTTGCACTGGCATTAGGGATGGGATGCGTAGGATAGGTGGTGGGCTTTGAAGTCCGGGCTCTGGCTCGGATGGAGCCGCCCTTGAAATACCACCCTTCTTGTTCCTGATGTCTAACCGCGGCTCGAAACAGGGTCCGGGACCATGCATGGTGGGCAGTTTGACTGGGGCGGTCGCCTCCCAAAGAGTAACGGAGGCGCGCGATGGTAAGCTCAGGCCGGTCGGAAATCGGCTGTTGAGTGCAATGGCACAAGCTTGCCTGACTGCAAGGCCGACAAGCCAAGCAGAGACGAAAGTCGGTCATAGTGATCCGGTGGTCCCGCGTGGAAGGGCCATCGCTCAACGGATAAAAGGTACGCCGGGGATAACAGGCTGATGATCCCCAAGAGTCCATATCGACGGGATCGTTTGGCACCTCGATGTCGGCTCATCACATCCTGGGGCTGGAGCAGGTCCCAAGGGTATGGCTGTTCGCCATTTAAAGTGGTACGTGAGCTGGGTTTAGAACGTCGTGAGACAGTTCGGTCCCTATCTGCCGTGGGTGT
>DATHDZ010000326.1:0-2275 GCA_035318785.1 Micropepsaceae bacterium | reverse complement strand
ACCCTTGAAGCCCATCGTTCCCGCCGACGACCAGGCAATGGTGTTGCCCTGCGCGTCGGTGATGGTGATGGTCGTGTTGTTGAACGACGAATTCACGTGCGCTACGCCGGATGCAATGTTCTTGCGCTCACGGCGGCGTACGCGGGTGGCTTCCTTGCCCATTCCAGAACCTTTCCTACGATCTCAACGCCGCCGTAATGCCAGCGGCTACACCTAAAATGCGAGTGGCGAATGGCGAGTAGCGAATAGATGATTATTCGCCATTCGCTACTCGCTATTCGCCAATTACTTCTTCTTGCCGGCGATCGACTTGGCCGGCCCCTTGCGCGTGCGCGCGTTGGTATGGGTGCGCTGACCGCGCACCGGCAATCCGCGGCGATGACGCAGGCCGCGATAGCAGCCGAGATCCATCAGACGCTTGATGTTCATGCCGGTCTCGCGACGCAGATCGCCTTCGACCATATAGTCGCGGTCGATCACTTCGCGGATCTGCAGCACTTCCTGATCGCTGAGCTGATTGACGCGACGGTCATCGGGAATCTTGACCTTCTCCAGGATGTCGGCCGCGTTCTTCTGGCCGATGCCATGGATGTACTGGAGCGCGATCAGGACGCGCTTGTTGGTTGGGATATTCACGCCGGCAATACGGGCCACGGACTTCTCTCCTGTCGCCGATCCCTCGCGGACCGGTTGTTTTATCTATTTCGGGCAGGTGTTCACAAACGCGAACACGACGCCCTCCCCTTGGTTGTCCCGGGGCCCGGCATCGTTTGAAAACTATCCGACTTGGATACGGGGCTTATTAAAGGATTCAACTTGGTTTCGTCAACCGTCTCTATGCTTTAGCTCGCTTTTTCGTGACCTTTTTAGCGCTTTTCCCGACCTTCTTGGCGACACGGGGCCTGGAACTCGCAGGCGCCCGGCGGGACGACTTTTTCGCGGCCTTGGAGGCACCCCTGGAGGCTGTTTTCCCGGCCTTCCGGGCCGGTTTGGCGGGCTTCCGGGAGGCAGCGGCGCGTTTACCGGCCGGTTTGGAGGCCTTCCTGGCCGCTGGTTTGGGGCCGCTTTTGGCGCCGCCTGCGGTCCGCTTGGCCGCGACTTTCCTGGATGCCTTGGCCTCCACGGCCCCGATCGCGGCCAGGATGCGGTTAATTTCCCGCGTCACGTGCTCGATGGTCATCATGCCATCGACGGTGAGCAGCTTGCGGCGCTCCGAATAATAGTGAATCAGCGGCTCGGTCATCGAGCGATAGCTCGCCAGCCGCTTCGTCAGCACCTCCGGGGTGTCGTCGATGCGCACTTCCTCGCCGCGCGCCCGCATTTCGGCGACGCGCGTCTCCACCCGGTTCAGCAGCGCGCTTTCGTTGACGCGCAACTCGACCACGGCATCCAGCTTGATGTGCTTCTTCTTCAGGAGATCATCGAGCGCTTCCGCCTGCGGCACCGTACGCGGAAAGCCGTCGAGGATGAAACCGTTCTTCATGTCCGGCTGATCCAGCCGATCGGAAATGATTCCGATCACCATGTCGTCCGGCACCAGCCCGCCGCCGGCCATGATGTCCTTGGCCTTCAGCCCGACGGGCGTTTGCGCGGCCACCGCGGCGCGAAGCATTTCACCGGTCGAGAGTTGGACGATACCGTAGCGCTGAAGCAGCCGCTGTGCCTGCGTCCCCTTGCCCGCCCCCGGCGGCCCGAGCAGAATCAGTCTCATGAATATACGCCCCCCGGCTCGGTGAGCGATCGCACGCGCACCTTTGTTTCAAAATCCACAATCAGCGCTAACCACGATCAGCGCCGAGCGCAGATGCGAAAGCGATGCAACGTCAGTCAAGCGTCAGCGGCGACGCCCCCGTAACTTCGACTTCCTGATCAGTCCTTCATATTGATGAGCGAGCAAATAGCCCTGCACCTGCGCCACCGTATCCATGGTCACGCTGACCACGATCAACAACGAGGTTCCGCCGAAGTAAAACGGCACCGAGGCGTAGGAAATCAGAATTTCGGGGATCAGGCAGACGATCGCAAGATAAACCGCGCCCAGCACTGTGATGCGCGACAGCACGTAATCGATATATTCGGCGGTGCGCTCGCCGGGCCGAATACCCGGAATGAAGCCGCCATGCTTCTTGAGGTTGTCGGCAGTCTCGGTCGGATTGAACACGATCGCGGTATAGAAGAACGCGAAGAACACGATCAGCGCCAGATAGAGAAACAAGAACAGCGGGCGGCCGTGGCCGAGCTGCGTGGTGATCCACTGAAACCATTCCGGCCCCTT
>DATHDZ010000325.1:0-7029 GCA_035318785.1 Micropepsaceae bacterium | reverse complement strand
CTGATGGGCGAAGGAACACCGCAGCTCCCAGCCTTTGCCGGGCCAATTCTATCGGCTTGCCTCGTGCCCACCGCGCCCGACGTCCTGCGCGGCCGCGATGTGTTCGCTTTCGCCGGTATCGGCCGGCCACAAAAATTCTTTCAGATGTTGCGCCATATGGGTGCGGACATCGTTGCAGAACGATCCTTCCCGGATCATCACAAATTCACCGCGCTCGAACTCTCTGTCCTCAAGGGCGCAGCGGAGAAAACGAAGGCCCTCTTAGTGACCACGGAAAAAGATTTCGTGCGCCTGGACCCCGCGGCTCGCAATTCCATCGTCCCGGTACCGGTGCATGCCGCGTTCGCAGACGGCCCCGCGCTCGCCCCGCTGCTTGACAGGGTTCTCCAACCGCGGAATGTCCAAGCATGATGACCGAATCCCTTCCTTCCAAGAACCCGCCACAGCAGGCGACGACCCTGCCGCTCGGCCGGCGCCTGCGCCATTATTTGGAAGCGGCTGGATTCTTCCTGGTCATCGGTTTTTTCCGCCTCTTCGATATCGACCGCGCATCCGCCATCGGCGCATGGATCGGACGCAATCTTGTCGCGCCAACGCCCCTCTCCCGCCGCGCCGTCGCAAATCTCCGCCAGGCATTTCCCGAAAAGAGCGAGGCGGAGATCCACGCGATCGTCGTCGCCATGTGGGACAATCTCGGTCGGGTGATGGCCGAATATCCCCATCTCGATGAGATTCACTGGCGCGGACCTGATCCGCGGATAGAACTCACGGGCATCGAGAATCTGGAAGCCGGGAAAGCAAGGGGCAAGGGGCTCATCATCATGTCGGGGCACTTTGCGAATTGGGAGATCATGCCCTTCGTCGGACACGAATATGGCTTTACGGGCGGCGTCGTGGTGCGTCCAGCGAACAATCCCTATGTCAATCGCTGGCTGGACGCGGTGCGTACCCGTAACGGGATGGAAGAGCAGATCGCGAAAGGTCCGCAGGGAACGCGGCGCGCCTTTTCGCTTCTCCGTCGAGGCGAAGCCTTGTTGCTGCTCGTGGACCAGCGCGCGAGCGAAGGCATTCAGGTCCCGTTTTTCGGCCGCGATGCCTTCACCACACCGGCGCCGGCCGCGCTGGCGCTGAAGCTCGGCGCGGTGATTTTACCGGTCTCCAACCAGCGCCTTCGCGGCGCGCGTTTCCACATGCACGTCTATCCCATCATAGAGCTGCCCAATACCGGCGATGCCGGCAAAGACCTCGTTGAACTGACCGCGACGATCACGCGCTTCATCGAAGAGCGCGTGCGCGAGCGACCGGGCGGATGGCTGTGGATTCACAAGCGCTGGGTGGATGCCAAGGCGACTCTCAGAAAACGCGCTCAGGCGCTCGCGATAGACAACGCCGCGTCAGAACGCGAACCTATCGATTCGTGAGGCCCTTTTCCTGGAAGCGTTTCAGGGCAGCCGTGGGCCCCGCATAGGCTTCCTGCAGATCTACGCTCCAATAGCGCAGCGCCTCGAGCGGAATCCGGGTTCCCGTGACGGCGCAGACCACATAGGTGCCCGGCGTGACCACGCGGTATTCGCCGTCGAGATATTGCAGAACGGCGGGCCGGCCGCCGATATCGCGTTCAAATTGGTTCATGGAAGGAGTGTAACGCGCGGGGCATTCAAAAACCAAGCGCTTCTCAGATCGGTCCCTTAGAACAGATCGCCTTGGCCTTTGAGCTTGAAAATCCCCCGTCTTGGCGGGCGAATCACAGGCGCCCCGACGCCGGTAGCCTTCACCTCGCCATCGGCGAATGTCAGCGTCAGCTCATTTCCCGGTTTTACAGCGGAAGCGTGGCGTTTGATGACGTCGTCCGCTCCGCGCACAAGCACAAAGCCGCGGGCCAGAACCGCGCGATAGCTAAGGCTGTCGAGCACGCGCGACGTTGTTTCGAGGCTAGCTTCGGCGCGTCGCACGCGATGCCGGAAAGCACGGATCAACCGGGCGTCGAAGTCCGCCACACATTCGCGTCCGCGCTGGATTTCCGCGTTGACGATACGCGGACGCAACAGGGCGGAAGACTGTGCAAAGCGCGCCGCGTGGCGCTGCAAGTTCTGGAACAGAGCGTGCCTGAGCCGGCCTGAGCTTGAATCGAAACGCTGCCGCGGCAGCGCGAACAGCGAATCGGGCCGGGGAAGCGCGCGAGCCAAAGCCTGGAGATGCCGGCGCTGCCCCTCCAAATGCCGCGAAGTCCCGCGCAACAACCGCTGGTGCAGCGCAAGGAGGGTTTCCACGCAGTCGCGCAAGACCGGCACGGCCATTTCCGCGGCCGCCGTCGGAGTGGGCGCACGCCGGTCCGAGGCGAAATCGATCAAGGTCGTGTCCGTTTCGTGGCCCACCGCCGAAATCAGCGGGATGACGGATGCAGCCGCAGCTCGCACCACGGCCTCGTCGCTGAAGGCGAGAAGGTCTTCGAAAGAGCCCCCACCACGCGCCACGATCAGAACGTCGGGGCGAGGGATCGCACCGCCCACGGGAAGGGCATTGAAGCCGCGAATCGCCGCCGCGATTTCCCCGGCCGCCCTCTCGCCCTGCACATTGACCGGCCAGAGCAGGACCCGCCGCGGGCAGCGGTCGGAAAGCCTGTGCATGATGTCGCGAATCACGGCCCCCGTCGGCGAGGTCACGACGCCGACAATGCGGGGAAGAAACGGGATGGTCTTCTTGCGGGCAGGATCGAACAGACCTTCGGCGGCAAGCTTTTTCTTGCGCAACTCCAGCATCGCCATCAGCGCGCCGAGCCCGGCAAGCTCCATCTCCTCGACGACCATCTGATATTTGGACTGGCCCGGGAAGGTGGTCAGGCGGCCCGTGACAACAACCTCCAACCCCTGCTCCGGCTTCACCTTCAGACGGGCGACAGCGGTCTTCCAGATCACAGCGGAGAGCACGGAACGATCGTCCTTCAGATCGAAATAGCAATGGCCGCTCGAATGGCGCGACACGCGTGAGACCTCGCCTTTCACCCGCACATAGGCAAAGGCATCCTCCACCGTTCGCTTCAAAAGGTTGGAAAGCTCGCTGACCGTGAATTCGCGCAGATTGCCGGATGTCCGTGGCGCGTCCGCGAGGTCATTCAAAGGGGTTTCGTCCGTCATGCGGCGATGATACAGCCCATTCCTGGTCCGAGGGTACGGCGAATTTTGGATTCGCCACACTAGCGGGGAAAACGATCTTGAACATTCTTCTGGTCGGATCGGGCGGCCGCGAACACGCGCTTGCTTGGGCGCTTTCGGCCAGTCCGCTGCTGTCGCGGCTTTATTGCGCGCCGGGAAATCCGGGAATGGCCCACGTGGCGGAGTGCGTCGCCATCGATTCGATGGATTTGGATACGATCGTCGGTTTTGCCAAGGAGAAGGGAATCGATTTTGTAGTGATCGGGCCCGAAGGACCACTAACGGCGGGCCTTGCGGACCGGTTGGAAACCGCAGGGATAAGGGCGCTCGGACCGTCGGCCGCGGCGGCGCGGCTGGAAGCGTCAAAGGGTTTCGTGAAAGACCTTTGCGCCGAATACGGCATTCCGACCGCTGCCTATCGGCGCTGCAGCGACGCGCAAGCCGCCAAAACCTTCGCCGCGAGTTTGGGCTTCCCCGTCCTGGTCAAGGCCGACGGCCTCGCCCAGGGCAAGGGCGTTACAATCGCGGATTCGCAGGAGACCGCAGATGCCGCGATTGATTCTATGTTTGCTGGCGCCTTCGGCGATGCGGGCAAGGAAGTCGTCATCGAGGAATTTCTCGATGGCGAAGAGGCGAGCTTCTTCGCCCTGACGGACGGAATCCATGTCCTGCCGTTGGCGAGCGCTCAGGATCACAAGCGCGCCTTCGACGGTGATCTGGGCCCCAACACCGGCGGAATGGGGGCCTATTCGCCGGCGCCCGTGCTCACGCCAGACATCGAACGCAAGGTGATGGCGCAGATTGTACAGCCGACTGTAGATGCCTTGCGCGCGCGCGGCACTCTTTATCAAGGCGTGCTCTATGCCGGGCTTATGATCAAGGACGGCGAGCCCAAGCTGATCGAATATAATTGCCGTTTCGGCGATCCGGAATGCCAAGTGCTCGTGCCGCGGCTGAAGTCGGACCTGCTGTCGGCGTTGATCGCCGCGCGCGATGGCGTGCTCGACACCTTCGATCTGCGCTGGCGCAACGAGGTGGCCTTGACGGTCGTGCTGGCGGCCAAGGGTTATCCCGGCCCCTATGAGAAGGGCAGTGAAATTCGTGGACTCGATGAGGCTGCGCGCGTCGAAGGCGTTGAAATCTTCCATGCCGGAACCATCGCGCGCGAGGGACGCATTCTCGCCAATGGCGGACGCGTCCTGAATGTTTGCGCGGTAGGGCGCGACGTGCGCGAGGCCCAAGCGCGCGCCTATGAAGCCGTAAGCCGCATCGACTGGCCGGACGGATTCTACCGCCGCGACATAGGCTGGCGCGCCATCGCACGCGAAGAGGCGAAGCGATAGGGATGCTGCTCGCTCTCGCGGTCCTGTTTCTTGTGCTCGGTTTCATGTGTCTGCGGATCGACAGGCGCGCCGCACATTATTCCCGCGAGCAATTGCCGCGGCCCTTGTGGCAATTTGCGTTGCGCGTCACCGATTGGGCGAAGGGTCTTCCCTGGATCATCGCGGCGCTGCTGTTTTATGTCGCCGTGCAGGCGATCATGGCGTGGAGCGGCGAAACACCGGTCTTGCGCCAGATCTCCGATTACTCGCTTGCGCTACTGGCGAGTTTCGTGGTGGCGAGCATCGTTCTGCACGGTATCAAGATTTTCCTCGGTCGCCGCCGGCCTCGCGACGATTTCGAGCACGGCCTTTATGGCTTCCGCTATTTCACCTGGGAGTTGCAATATGATTCGTTCCCCTCCGGCCATTCGATGACCATCTTCTGCGTCGCCGTGGTGCTTTGCGCGATCACGCCCATTCTGGCGCCGATCTGGCTCGTGCTGGCGACGGGACTAGCCCTCACGCGTGCGATGCTGACGGCGCATTTCTTCTCGGATGTGTTGGCTGGCGCAGGCATTGGCCTGCTGGTCGCGCGCGAAACATTCCTGATCGGCTTTCCGCAACTGGCGCCGGCGTGGTTCTGAATTGGATACGCTCGCCCTCCTGACAGATCCGAACGCCTGGCTGAGCCTCGTCACATTGTTGCTGCTTGAGATCGTTCTCGGCATCGACAACGTCCTCTTCATCGCGATTGTCTCCGGCAGGTTGCCTGAAAATCGTCAGGCCACGGCCCGCCGCATCGGTCTTTCCATCGCGGTCCTGCTGCGCGTCGCCATGCTGACCGGCGTCGCGTGGATTTTGTCCCTTACGCAGCCGCTTATCACGCTGTTCGGGACTGCGTTCTCCTGGCGCGATTTGGTGCTCGGCGCAGGCGGACTCTTCCTGCTAGCCAAGGGCACGCAAGAGATTCATGCAGAAGTGGAAGGCACGCATGAAACCGGGGGCGCTGCTGGCGCCAGTTTTGCCGCTGTCGTGCTTCAGATCGCCGTGCTCGATCTTGTATTCTCGATCGATTCTGTGATCACCGCCGTCGGAATGGCGGAGCATCTGGAGATCATGATCGCCGCCGTTGTGCTGGCGATCCTCGTGATGATTATCGCGTCGGGTCCGGTGTCGAATTTCATCAACCGTCATCCGACGGTGAAGATGCTGGGTCTGAGCTTCCTCCTGCTCATCGGGATCGCGTTGATCGCCGACGCGGTGCACTTCCACATTCCGCGGAGCTATCTCTATTTCGCCATCGCCTTCTCGGCGTTGGTCGAAGTGTTCAACCATCTGGCGGCACGGCGCCGCGCCAGGAAGGCAAAGCGCCGAAGCTGACAAACGGGACTCATCGCCGGGCCTGGAAGAAATCCCGCAACAACCGGCCCGCCGCGTCGGAATCGCCAGCACGTTCCACCACGGGCCGGTGATGGCAGGTGGCTTGTGCGAAGAAGCGCGGTCCATGCTCGATAGCGCCGCCCTTGGGGTCCGCGGCCGCATAAACCAGCCGCGCCACCCGCGCCAGACTCATGGCGCCGGCGCACATGGCGCATGGCTCCAAGCTCACATAAAGCGTGGTTCCGATCAGCCTCTCATTGCCGAGTCGCGCCGCGCCCGACCGCAGCACCAGCATTTCGGCATGGGCGGTGGGATCGTGCTCGGCGACGATGCGGTTCCCGTCCTGGGCCAGCACCTCGCCCGCAGCCGAAACCAGCACGGCGCCGATGGGGACTTCGCCCCTTAAGGCCGCCGCTTCGGCTTGCGCCAAAGCGAGGCGCATATAATCCTCGTCTTGCTCTTTCATCGCGCGCACGATAGCGCAAAGCGATGCAGAAAACTCCCGAAGCCGTAGAACCCAAGACCGGCGAGCGCATCGCCAAGGTGATCGCGCGCGCCGGCATTTGTTCGCGCCGCGACGCCGAGAAGCTGATCGCGGACGGCCGCGTCGCTCTCGGCGGCGAAAAGGTCACGAGCCCAGCGCTGAACGTGGCGCCCGATGCCCTGATCACCGTGGATGGCAAACCGATCCCGGGCGCAGTCCCTGCCAAATTGTGGCGCTATCACAAGCCCGCGGGCCTGGTGACCTCCCATCGCGATCCGGAGGGGCGGCCGACCGTGTTCGCGCAGTTGCCGTCTCACCTTCCCCGCGCGATTTCCGTCGGACGCTTGGATATCAATTCCGAGGGGCTATTGCTCCTGACCAATGACGGCGAGCTGGCGCGGACTCTGGAGCTTCCCTCTCAGGGTTGGATTCGCCGCTATCGCGTGCGCCTGTTCGGCAACGTCACCCAGGCCGATCTCGACCGCTTGGCTAAAGGGGTGACCCTCGACGGCGTACGCTACGGCCCAGTCACAGCTGAGCTCGAGCGCGCCAAGGGTTCCTACGCCTGGGCGATGATCAGCCTCAAGGAGGGCAAGAACCGCGAAGTCAAACGTCTGATGGAGCATCTGGGATTGAAGGTGGCGCGCCTGATCCGGGTCAGTTTTGGGCCGTTTCACCTCGGTCATCTGCC